>NZ_JBBKZV010000048.1:0-30495 GCF_037889915.1 Variovorax humicola
CCAGGGTCGTTGACGACAGCGAGATAGACAAACTGGCGGCGCTTCGAAGAGCGGGTCTGGTCGACGCCGATCTGCCGCTTACGCACCAGGTTCACGGAGTCCAGTCCTATACCGGCAATGCCATCGTGATGCGAGTGACGGCCCGCGGCCATCTGGCCGCCAAAGCGCGGTCCGGCGAACGCTGAGACTCATAAACCCATCGGATTCCACGGGCTTCAAGCGCCGCATGGAGACACACGTCGGTGCACTGTCATCCCCGATGCGAGCGTCGGCGAGCGACGAATCGGCGATCGGACGACTTGTTGACGGGCATCGTGGCGCAGTTGCGCTCAGCCGCAGTCGCCGAGGCGCTGCCGACGGCCTCGACGGATGACATTCGCCGTTTTCAGGCAGTCGTGCTGGAGTGCGCCGCGCAACTCGATCTTCTCCACATCGCGCTGCGCACCGACAACACGCGGCGACGCACGATCGAAGCGAGTTCCGCGCACGCCATGCTGGACGCGGTCCAGCAGTTGGGCGAGTTGCTTCCCGAAACTAAAGGGGCGAGGAAAAGGGGCTCTGCGGGGCAAGAAACGATTGATGCGCTACAGGATGTTCGCGAACACACGCGCGCGTCGAAGCGCGGTGCCTGAGAACCGGCTTGCGCAGCGCGCCGATGGAGAAGACAGTCGCCGGCATCGAGGACCGCTCAGTGACGGGCGGGCGCCGAAGCATCCTCTACCAGCGCCGACAGACTGTCAGCACGCAGCATGGCGAGATCCCTGGCGTGTGTCCGTGCGCTACGGCACATTGGGAAACTATTCCCGAATCCGAGCGCCATTCATCGCCCTGCGCCCTGCGCCCTGCGCCTTGAACCCCGCAACAACGTCGGAAAGTTCATCATCGATGCCGCCTTGCCGCAGCCGATGAAAGCTGCCGCCGAGCGTTCGCAGGGCTCTGGTCCAAATTTTCCGCACGATCGAACGACTTCGTAAGTGCGTTGCGCCGTTCAAGCGGAAAGCACCGCGATCCAGATCGCCTGCTGCACCCGTTCCCGCGGGATGGGCAACCCCAGCGCATCGGCGGTCTTGCGGTTAGTGACCAAGGCGAATTTCGAAGGTTGTTCGATCGGCATGTCCGCCGGCCGCCCGCCCCTTGAACAACTTGTCGACGTTGCTGCTCGACATTTCGACCAGAACGGTAAGGCGTCCGCAAAGTGGGTACCGGCGACCGCGCCGGAGAAAGCCGGCCCCAATTCGAGCGTATTCCAATTGCAACATGAAGCCTCAAGTCCTGTTGGTCAGCCCTGGCGACTGCTACGACCATGCTTCGGCGCGTCCGTCTCCTTGTTCCTTCAGTGCGCGCGCCAGCTCGCGCAGCATCTCCCGATGCCCGCCCTTCCACCCGTTGCGTGAAGGAGAGTGTGCAAAAAGTGTGGGAGGCTGATTCCGAAGGTCAAGCACTGGACTCCTCTGGAGCCCGCCTCCGTTACGGCGGATGGCACGCGAGCCGTGTGCCCGTCTTTGACGCCTTGGTCAACTTCGCCAGTCGACTGGGCGACAGCTCGCCGTTGAGAGCAGCAACGCGGACCTGCGCGAGGCAGTGGGCCCCTTCATCGGTCCAGCGCATTTGCTGCTTCTTCGCCATCCGATGGCTCACGACCAAGTTCACTGCCGACTCTGGGATGCTGCTGCTGATAGCCAAGCGCCTTCTGTGACGCGCCCCGTAGTTCACCAGCGTGCCGGCGTTGTTCTCGATATAGCCAGACACGCGCTGGAGATTCCACCAGAGCGTCGAATATTCGGAGCGTCGAATATTCGTAGCCCTTCCTGACCATCAACGCGTCATCGAGCGCTTTGATTCGCGCCACGGACTTGCCACCCTTGCCGTGCCAGACGAACCACTTGGCGCTGCGGATTTCGCTCTGCACCCAGGCTCGCTCCAGCGGTTCGATCATCGCGCGCCGAACACCGAGTTCTCCGCCGCCTTGAACTTCATTGCGATGTGAAAACAGTCAAGGATCCTGCCTCGGGCAAGTTGGCTGCCCTGGACCGCCTTCGCGAACTCGCCCGCGTCATCGCTGATCACCGTCACTCGCTCGTTGGGCCCGACACCGCTTCGGGCGAGGAACTGATCCAATCGCGCGGCCGCCGAGGGCACCTGCTTGTGCACATGCGCGTGCACGCGGGGAGCACGGTCTGCAAACGCAGCTCGCCCGGCAACGATGTTCACGTGGCGTTGCAAGGTCGGTGCCGGCGACCAAGGCGACCGAAGCTTGGCTCCGGCGCGCGCAGCTTGGCGGCCCTTGGGGGTGCTGTGGTGCTTCAACCATGCCGAATCGACGCTCACGCACGCAATGTTGGTGGCTTCGCGCCGTGGGCCGATGGTGTCGGCGCTAGCGGCGGCCTTCGGCTGGTTGGCGATATCGCGCTCCACCTCGGCATCGAGTTGCCTTGCGACCGCATGAATCCTTTGCCCTGTGCCGCTGAACGAGATCTGCTTGTCCAGTGGAAGGACCTCCTTGAGCAGTGCCGTGGCCTGCCGGTAGGGCAGATGGGCGGCCCATTCCACCTGAAGGTATTCCAGTTCCGGCGTCACCCGCTTGGGCAGCGCCTTGCAAAGCGGACTCACGGAGCTGCGCGCTGTCCCTGGTGCCGCACGGCAGCAACACGACCACAACTGGGGCTCCTGACGGCCACGTTTCCATACACGGTCCGCATCACGATGCTGCGAGTGTCCTTGTCGCTGAGCGCCATGCCGCACCGGCGGCAGTTCGTCTCGCCCGACATCCACCCGTCGATCTGCTGCGAGATCAATACCAATACGTCTTGGGCCCGGGCCAGCAGGGCACGGCCTTCTGCAAGGGTGAGGCCCAACTTGGAAAGATTGCGGTCGCGCCGCTCGAGCACGGCCAACGTCACCGCACCGTCCACCGCATCGCCGGTGTCGGCGGCCTCAGCGATTCGAGCCTCAATGATCAAGTGCATGGTTTGTCTCCGACCGTTCGATGACAACCAGAGTAGCGAAGATGGCCGCCGGATCAGCAACTCGAAGCAACGCCGCCGGGACTCGCAGCCTCCCACGCTTTTGAACACTCTCCTTCACGGCGATGGTGCGTTGAATGCGCGGTAGGCATACTCCACATGCTGATCAGCGCGCATAGCCTCGACCCACCGTGCGTGCGGGGTTCCCAGGCAAGCTCGACGCGTCAGACCACGAAACGTCGTGCCCATCGACATCGGCGCAGAATGACAAGGACTTGTTCGCGCACCAGGTCAATCTCGCCGCTGCGCGCGAACGAAGGTGGTCACCGTGAAAAGCCGTCGCAAACTTGTACTCGCTTGCTGTGCCCTGGTTGTGCCGATCGCAGTGAATGCGCAACCAGCAGGACGCGTCCGCCGGATCGGCGTTCTCGGCAACGTACAGCAATCTGCCGTTGCAAGCGACTTGATTCCGGTTTTCATCGCGGCCCTTCGCGAACTGCGCTGGAATGAGGGCAAGGAAGTCAGCTTCGAGTATCGCTGGGCAGATCAGCACTACGAACGCTTTCCGGCTCTGGCGCGCGAACTGGTCGCGCTCAACGTCGATTTGATTGTGGTCACGTCCGGAGTGACGGCGACGCAGGCAGCCAAGCAGGCAACCACGTCGATCCCGATCTTGGCAATTTCGTTAGCCGATCCGGTAAAGTTCGGCCTGGTCGACAGCCTTGCCCGTCCGGGCGGCAACGTGACCGGTCTGAGCCAACCACTGTCGAACTGGGGCAAGTTCCTTGAACTGGCACGCGAGGCTGTCATTGGCGCAACACGGATCGCGATCTTGGCCAACCCGACCAATGTCGAGTATGCCCACTATGTGGTCCAAAACGAGGCTGCCGCCAAGCAACTGGGTCTGAAGTTGCTGATCCTTCCGGTTGCCAGCGCCGGTGAGCTGGGTCCGGCCTTCGAGACCATGAAGCGTGCGCCTGTTGACGCGCTGGTCATGGGTGCCGAAGGCCTTTTTTACAACAACCTGTCGGAGATTCTAGAGCGAGCACGCACAGGCCGGATCCCAGTCATCGGGCCAATCAGCCTTGCCGCCGAGATGGGCGCACTGGTATCCTGGGCATTCGACATTCGCGACGTCTATCGTAGGGCGGCTGGTTACGCGGACAGAATCTTAAAAGGCGCAAAGCCTTCCGACCTTCCAATCGAGCAACCGACCAAGTTCGACTTGGTGATCAACCTGAGGTCTGCCAGGGCGCTTGGCCTGACGGTCCCGCAATCCCTGCTGCTACGCGCGGATGCTGTCATCGACTGAAGCATTTCGCCATGTCGAGGGTTGGCAAGCTGGCTCTGGCGCGAATTTTCGACATGGGCGGACAACCGCGCGAATGCGTCGCGTCGGTTAGGCCGAAAGCGCAGCTCCCAGATCGAAGGCGCAGCTTGGCCTCGAAGGCGTAGCCCCGGCGAGATTGAACTGGTCCTTGCGGATGCAATGCAGCAACTCCACGCCAGCGCGATCAAAGACCTTGAACCCGAGCAATGGGGTTGATGCGCGACTTGGAGAGCAGCCAGAAGTGAGGGGTCCACGACGCGGCGAGCGGCTCCTGTCCTTCGACGTTGAAGCCCGAGTACCAACGACGAAACTGCCCCGCTAGTTCGCCGTTCAGAATAGGAGAGCATCCAGAAGTTGGGGGTGTGCAGTGCAGCAAAGATCCGGTCAGGGTCGGCCGGCGGCGACTACCTAAGGCAAGACGCCCTACCCCCGAACCTTTGCTGCCCTGCACACCCCCAGGGAATGGATGCTCTCCAACAACGATGCCTTGCCGACCTGGCTGGCAATCGAGGCCACCCCCTTGCCGAGTCATTCACCGAGGGCACCTGACCAATGCGGACGGCAGCACGATCATTGATGTTGAGTCCGGCTTCGCAATGTTCCGCCCAGCGAATGCAGCTTCATCGAAGGCAGAAGCCGATCGCATGACGAGACCAGTGAATCGTTGCAGAACTCCCCTCCCCGCCCAGTTCGCAGGTTGCGATATGCATCGCGCGATACAACGCTAACCGGACCAAGCAGAAAGGTCGTTGCGCGATCATCGCGCAAACTAGGCAGCGGTCGCATTTTTACTACGCAAAGGACGCAGGATCACTGCAGCGCAACCTGGCCGAAGCCGTGCGCCAGGAACTTTGGCGCGCGCCAGATCGACGATGTGGGGCCATGCCGTTGGCGTCAAAAGCAAAGCGATTGGCACGGAAAGCGAAGCGGCATTTGGGCGGTGGCGCGAAGATTCAGGGCATTCACAGCACCACAACAGGAGACGCCCATGCCCCAATTACTCGTCAGCCGCCGCCGCGCCCTCGCCGCTGCCGCCTGCGCATTCCTGGTGACGCCCAGCGCTTTCGCCACCAACGCCGCCGCCTGGGCGGACAAGCCGATCCATCTGGTCGTGACCGGGCCTGCGGGTGGCTCGGCCGACGTGTTCGCTCGGCTGGTGGGCGACGCCTTGGCGACGCAATCGGGCCAGACCGTGGTCGTGGAAAACAGGCCTGGGGCGGGTGGCGCGATCGCTTTGAAGTACATGTTGTCGCAGCCAGCGGACGGCCTCACGCTGGTGGTGTGCGCGAGCAACGTCCTCACCGAAGTGCCCCTGGTGCTCAAGGGTGGCTTCGACCCGCTGAAGGACGTGAAGCCCGTTGCCGCGCTGGCCAAGGGCACGTCCGTGCTCGTGGGCTCGCCCACGCTGCCCGCGTCAGACGTGAAGGGACTGGTGGCCTACCTCAAGGGCAAGCCGGGCCAGTTCGGCTTTGCCTCGTACAGCCCCGGCACCAGCTCACAGTACGCAGGGCTGATGTTCAGCAAGGAGGCAGGGCTGGACTTGCAGCACGTGCCCTATCCTGGCTCGCCTCCGGCGCTGGTGGACGTGATGTCGGGACGCATTCCTGTCATGTTCGACGGGCTCACCACTTCCAAGGGGCTGATCGACAGCGGTAAGCTCAAGGTATTCGGCGTGGCGTCCAAGTCGCGCTCGCCGCAGTTGCCCAACGTGCCGACGATGACGGAACTGGGCTACCCGAATCTGGTGTTCGGCAACTGGATGGGTGTGGTCGCTAGCAGCAAGATGGCTCCTGAGCTGGTTCAGAAAATCCACGCCGCCTTGGCCCATATCGGCGCCTCGCCAGCACTGAAGCAGCGCTTGCTGGCCAACGGCTTCGACCCCATCGAGGACCAGCCCGTCGACAAGTTGGGGCAGGCGGTGCGCGAGGAATACGAACGCAACGCCGGCATCGTGAAGACCTACGACATCAAGCTGAACTGAGTGGCCAGGTAGGGTGAACGGTTCCCCAACGTGGATTCCAGACGGTGTCAGCTCGTCGGTTGCCAGGGGCGTTCGGCTCGCCCTGACGCCAAGCCGCGCCTCGATAAGAAGTTGAGGCCTCACGCCTGGTCTTGCGCAACAAGCCGAATCTCACACAGGTAGGACTTATGGGCCGCGGTCCCGCTGACCGGGTCGCGCGCCGCGGTGCCGATCAGCAGGTTGAGGTTGGCGCCGCTCGACGCGAAGGGGTCGTAGCCGGGCAAGCCGAGTTCGGCACAGCCCTGCCACCAACCGTGCTCGCCCACCACCACACGGGGATCGAGGTTCTCGTTGAATCGCGCGCGGGCGCGCACGCTGCCCTCAGGCGTCTCGATCGCCACCCAGTCGCCTTCCGCGATCCCGCGGGCCTGCGCCGCCGTGGGATGCAACGTCACCTCGGGATGCGGAGCATGCTTGCGCAGGCTGCGCAGCCCGCGGTGCTGGCTCTCGCAGAACACCGACGACTTCGCGCTTGTCAGGATCAACGGAAATCGCGCCGCCAGGTCGGGCCGCGCGACGGGACCGATAGGCGGCTCGACAAATTCGGGCAACGGCGCATAGCCGTGGTCGAGGAAGACCTGCGAATACACCTCGACCCGACGCGAAGGCGTCGCGAAGCCGCGCGGCACGCCATTCGCGTCCTCTTCGGCATGTTTGGCGTGGCGGGTCTGCAGCGGCACGCGCACGCCGCCCGGCGCGGCGCGCAACTGCTCCAGAGTGACGCCGGTCGGCGCCAGCTGGTGGCGGTAGGCGGCCGCGACGTCACCGTTCCAGAACTGGGCGCCGAGGCCGAGGCGCGTAGCGAGGTCGAAGACGATCTCGGAATCCGAGCGCGCTTCGCCCGGCGGCGGCACAACCGCCGAACGAAGCTGGATCAATGATTGCGCGTCCTGGTTCACCTCGAAGCCGATCTTCAGCCCTTCGCGCTCGAAGGCCGAGGCGACCGGCAACACCACATCGGCCAGCTCGGCTGTGGGATTCATGAACAGGTCAGCATGCGCATAGAAGTCCAGCGCCCTGAGCGCCTCACGACCGTAGCGGCCATCGGCATGCGCCAGCAGCATGTTGGCGCCGAACCCGAGCACGGTGCGGACGGGGTACGGCACGCCCTCGAGGATCGCGCGGTAGAGATCGCGTGCACCGACGTAGCCCCAGCGCGCCGGCCCGAGCGGGCGCTCGTCGCGGCCCACCGCGTGCGCGAGTTCTCGTGCCGAAGGCAAGTCTTCGCCGGTGATCGCTGCGGCGGGCGGCGCCTCGAACAGCACGTTGCCGCCGGGCTGGTCGAACGAGCCCGTGAGGGCATAGAGCAGCGACATCGCGCGCGCCGTCTGCGTGACGTTGGCGTGGTGCTCGTGACCGCTGTACGCGTAGTACGACGCCGGGCGCGCGTGCCAGATGAGCCGCGCGGCTTCCTCTACCTGAGTCTTCGGGATCCAGCAGGTTGTCTCGACCACCCCCGGCGGGTAGCGACTACACAGCCGCGCGTAGAGCTCGAAGGCCGGGTGGCACACCACATCGCCCTGCAGTGTGCCGACACGGACCTCACCGTGCAGGGCGAGGCCGGCGCTGTCGCTGTCGTAGGAGCCAGTGGTCTTGTCGTAGCGCACCAGTCGCGACGCGGCGGCGTCCCAGGCCAGGAGGCGGCCCGCTTCGCCGCTCGGCTCGAGATCGCGCTCGGTCAGCAGGCGGCCCGTGTCGGCGCGCACCAGGTGCGGGCCATTGCTGAACCGGAGGATGAAGTCGCGGTCGTACCAACCGCGCTCGATCATCACGTGGGCAATACCGAGCGCCAGCGCGCCGTCGGTACCGGGCCGCGGCCGCAACCACAGATCCGCTTTGCCGGCAAGGCCCACGCGGCGCGGGTCGATCACGATCAGCTTCATGCCGCGCTTGAGCGCCGCCACGGTGGCGGTCGCGTGGGTGAGGCGGGTGAAACTGGGGTTGTAGCCCCAAAGGATCAGCACGCCGCTGCGCTCGATGTCCGGCATCGCACCGCCGGCACTGATGCCGAGGCTGGCGACGCCGTACGTGTAGCGGGTGGCGAAGCCGCGTCCCCAACCGCAGAGATCGAGCGTGATGTTCGCGTTAGGCGTGCCGAAGGCGTTGGCCAGCCGGCGGATAAAACCGGAGGTATCTCCGATCGCCGTCGTCGAGGGCGACGACGCGGTAAAGGCCACCGACTGCGGGCCATACCGCTGAGCGGTCCGCCGCATCGCCGCGGCGGTGAGGTCAAGTGCCTCGTCCCAGCCGATCCGCTCCCAGCCGGGGTCCGGGTCGCCCTTCGGACGGGTCCGACGAAGTGGGTGGGTGAGTCGCTGCGGGTGGTCGGTGAGCTCCGGCGCCGCACGTCCCTTGGCGCAGATCGCCTGTCCGGTCGGGTGCGACGGGTCGGGGTCGAGCCGGATGAACCGTCCTGCCTCCACCGTGGCCACGGTTCCGCAGCGGGCGATACAAAGGGCACAGTAGCCGTGGACACGTCGCGTGGCAGTGTGATCAGCATCGCTGGCGCAATCCGCTCCGATATTGGGAACAGCCATGTGTCCGTCTCCAGATGCTCCGGGCCGACCAGCGTGACGACCCGCACGTCGCAGCGCCACTGGTAATGTACGTCGGGTTTGGCAAGGTTGGTGCGCAACAGCTCCGTTCAAGGCCGGCGGCACAAGCGCCCGCGTTTGCGAAGGGCTGCGACAGGGGTCTGAAGCCGTCGCTCACCGAGTCGAAGTGATTGTCCGACACCTGCCCTTTGGGCGCACAGATGCCGGCACGACAACGGCCTGCGGGCAGGTGTTGGAAAGTGAGCAGGTCTTGATTCCGATCGCCGATGTCAGCGTGTGGGCCCGTATTCCATAGGAATTCAGCTCATCCACTTCCTGATCGGTGGTTCGGCAATCGTGAGAGTAGTACAAGGCTGATCGTCGAGATGACGATGGTAGCGACCCGAGAGCGGGCCAAAGTGGGGGCTACCCTGCCCTCCTGAGCAGGTCTGCGTTCCATCGAGAGTCTGGACCAGCTTTGGCGCGCGAAGCCAAATCGGCATTGCCCGCGGCTTGAGTTCGTCGTTGAGCGCATGCACCCTCACCTGCGCCAGCAGATGGGCGGCTTCGTCGGACCAGCGCATTTGCCGATGCTTGGCCATGCGACTGCTGACGACCTGATTGACCGCGGACTCTGCGGTTGCACTGCTGATCGGCAGCCTTTTGCGATAGCGTCGGCCGTGGTTCGCCAGGTCGCTGTCATTGGATTGCGAAGGGAGGTACGGCGAAGATTCCCGGAACAAACCTTGAGCCGCCGCACGATTGCGATGACTGTTGCCATTGCGTGCTTCTTTTTTGGGTCCTTCAGACTTCGTGGGTCCTTGCTACGCTGTAGTCCCTCGATTCCTCAGGCGCTATGCGATGGACAGCACCGAGTTGTACAGGCAGCTACTGGGTGTCACAACGCCGTGGGCGGTGGAACGGGTGGAGATGTCGGTGCCCGACGTTCGGGTGGATGTGCATCTGAGCCACCCGTCCGGGGCGCGTTTTGCGTGTCCGCAATGCGGTATGCAACTGAGTGTCTACGACCATGCCGAAGAGCGGCAATGGCGCCATCTGGACAGTTGCCAGTTCCGCACGTTGCTTCATGCACGCGCGCCGCGCGTGAAGTGCCCGGAGCACGGAGTGCTTCAGACTTGCCGTGGGCCGAGGCAGGCAGTCGCTTCACGTTGCTGTTCGAGGCGCTGGCAATCGACGTGCTGCCGTCCAGCAAGACCGCGCGGGCGTGGGCGCTGTGGGATTCCTTGCCGAGCAATACGGCACCGAGGTCAGCCCCGAGTCTTCGCCGCACCCGGCGGGTAGCCCAGGTGGTGCGACAGTTCCGCGCCCAAGGCGCGTTCAATGAGCGCCTTCTTGAACGCCATCGAAGCGGCCTGCACCGCCTCCGCGCTCATGGGCCCCTTCACGAACTGATCAATCAATTCCTTGGGGATGGACGGCAACGCCGCCGCGGCGGCCGCTGCCGCCTTTGTCGTCTTCCTGCTTGTGCACGCACGGGCGATACATCCTCTTCTTCCGGATCGTCGGCCCTGTCGTAAGAGTCGAGCGCGTCTTACACAGCCGCCGTGACATCGACACCGACGATTTTTCCAGCTGAGGGTGCCGTGGCCGATCAATATCTCTTCGCCAGTCCAAACGCAACTCAAAGGGTCACTAAACCGAGATCCTCGCCCTTTGTAGTCACGTCGACGACTGCAAGTACTTGTCGCTGCTGATAAATCCTCCTCTGCGGAGGATTTTTTTGGCCGTTACATGTAGTCACTAAAATGACTTGCGTTGTTGGCGCTTGGCGCCTAATAGGTGTTTTCATGGCAGCTCGCACTGGTACCGCTCACGTCGTCACTACGTCGCGCACCTACAAGGACCAGGTCTATCGCACCCACCTGCTGCGCCGCAGCTACCGCGAGGACGGCAAGGTCAAGAACGAAACCCTGGGCAACCTCTCGCACCTGCCCGATGAACTCATCGAGATCATTCGGCGCTCGCTGCAGGGCGAGACTTTCGTACCGGTGGCTTGCGCGTTCGAGATCACGCGCTCGCGCCCCCACGGCCATGTGCAGGCGACAGGCGCGGCGATGGCCAGCCTGCAGATGGCCTCGCTGCTCGCCTCCAACCTGCCGCGAACGCGACCTGGTGCTGGCCATGGTGGCCGCGCGCATCGCAGCACCCCACACCAAGCTGGCCACCACGCGCTGGTGGCCGCGACGGCAGGAAGGGAATGCTGCAGGTCAACTACGGTTCACCGATGCGCGCGGCTGCCCGCTGGCGGTGTCGGTGCATGAGGGCAATGTGGCCGACAGCCGACCTTGCTACCCGAGGTCAAGCGGCTGCGCGAAGACTTCGGCATCGAGCAGCTGGTGATGGTGGGCGATCGCGGCATGATCTCCAATAAGGCCATTGACAAGATGCGCGAGAGCGACGGCATCGGCTGGATCACGGCGCTCAAGAGCGTGTCGATCCGGCGCGCTGGTCGACCAGGGCCATTTGCAGCTGGGCTTGTTCGACGAGCGCAATCTGCTCGAACTGAGCTCGCCGGACTACCCGGGCGAGCGCCTGGTGGCGTGCCGCAATCCCGAACTCGCCCGGCTGCGCACACACCAGCGCGAGGAGTTGCTCGCGGCCACCGAGGCCAACCTGCAGAAGATCAAGGCCCGCGTGGACGCGCTCAAGCTGGTCGGTCGCGTCTGCGTGCGGTGGTCTGCGGCCTACCCTTTGAGCTTCCGTCATATCGAGGAGATGATGGCCGAGCGCGGCGTTCTCGTCGATCACGCGCCGGTTCATCGTTGGTCGATCAAGATCCTTCCGGTGCTGGCCGTAGTATTTCGCCGACGCAAGCGTCCGGTGGGCACGAGTTGGCGGATGGACGAGACGTACATCAAGGTCTCTGGCCAGTGAAAGTATCTGTACCGAGCCGTCGATCGCGACAGCGAATACGATCGACTTCCTGCTTCGTGCCAACAGAGACCACGCGGCCGCACGAAGCTTCTTTGAGCAGGCCATCGGTCTGCACGGGGTGCCCAAGACGAAAGACAAAGCCTCGTCCGCAGCATCGAAGTTCTACACGCTGGCTTTCTGAGCGACACGGACAGCGCACCAATGCTCGGGCCGGCGTTGCTATTGCGACAGAACCCCCATGGCTTTCCCAAGACCGGAAGCTTACGCCGACTGTGTGCGCGACGCTTTCAGACGAGGGGTACTTCGCCGTCGCAATGCGGCAGAGGGTTGCGCGGCGTTTGCCCGTGTCATTGGCGGGGAAGGCCGATCACGGTGCCCTCGCGCCGCGAGTCGGCCGCCCCATACTGCTTACCCGTGTGCGCGTCGACAATCACTGCCTGAACCGAGCCGATTTCGCCGCCCGGCGCCGTGATGCCAACGGTGTAACCCAGGCTCTGCAGCCCAATGATCGTGGCCGGGGTGAATCCAGGCTCCATGCTCACTGCGCCGCCGGGACTCGTCACAGAGAGCCGGGGTGCGTCGATGGCCTCCTGCAGCGACATTTGGTGATCGATGAGATTGATAGTCACATTGAATACCGAATTGATGATCGATGCTCCGCCCGGCGATCCGTAAGCCACCAGTGGTGTGCCGTCCGGCGAGAAGATCATCGTCGGGTTCATACTGCTGCGCGGCCGCTTGTTTGGCTGCACGTCGTTGAAACCAGCGCTTCCGGTGTACGGATTGGTACTGGGCACGGTGTTGAAGTCGGTCAACTCGTTGTTGAGCAAGAAGCCATGGTTCTTGAATGACCCATCGCTGCGTTTGTATCCGGCGAACACGCCAATGCCATGCGAAGACTCAATGGTGTTGGTGTATGTGACCATATTGCCCCACTTGTCCGCCACCGCAAAGTGAGTCGTCGTTTCCCCGGGGCCCGCGACGGGTTCGGCCACAGCCAAGCGTCGCGTGGCTTTGATGCCTGCGGTGTCATAAGGTCTCGGGTCACCCGCGATTGGATTCGGTGACAGTCGCAGCCCCGGCACGATGGCCGCGCCGCGCATGCTGACATAGCTCGGGGCCAACAGGCCCTTGGCAGGCACCGGGACAAAATCAGCGTCGCCCATCCACTGCGAGCGATCGGCGAATCCGATCCGCATGGCGTCGATCATCACGTTGGTTGTCTTGAGGGAGCCGAAGCCGTAGCCTTGACTGGCGTCGCCGAGCGGAAAGCGTTCCAGCATCTTGAGCATCTGCAACATCGTCAGCCCGCCGGAACTGGGAGGTGACATGGATTTGATCGTATACCCACGATAGGTCGCGACCACAGGCTGGCGAACGTTGGCTTGGTAGTTCTCGAGATCAGCCAGCGTCATGCTGCCGCCCTTGCCATTGGGTGCCTGAGGCCGGTTGAACTTCTGACCTTCGAGGATGCCGGCGGCGATGTCACAGCCTTTCTCCGGGATCAGTTTGTAGAAGCAGTCTGGTCCATTGGCTGCCAATAGTCGGAAGGTGTCGGCAAGGGGCTTGTTTTGCACCAGAGAGCCTACCGGCATCGGCTGTCCGCCGGGGCAGAAATACGCGGCCGATTCTGGCGAGTTCGTGGAGCGGCCACCGTTGTTGCAACTGACCGCCGTATATCGCGGCGTTGCCGCAAAGCCCTCGTCGGCCAACTTGATGGCCGGCTGTATCACTTCGGTCAGCGAGAGGTTGCCGAAACGCTCGAGGGCCATCGAAGTACCGCGCACCATGCCCGGCACTCCCACGGCAACGCCCTGCAATGTGGCGTTCGGTACGCCGAAGAACATGTTCGCGGTCGCGGCATCGGGGGCCTTCTCTCGGGTCTCGATCACGAATGTCTGACCAATCTTGGCCAAATGGATCATCATGAACCCCCCGCCTCCGATGCCTGCCGACTGGGGTTCGACGACATTTAGCGCATACGCGATGGCCACTGCTGCGTCGACGGCGTTGCCGCCCTGCTCAAGGATCTGGGCGCCGGCCTCGGCGCCATACGGGTTGGCCACAGCGACCACACCCTGCTGGAAGGCCTTGCCTGCCCAAGAGGGTGGATTGCCCTTGGCATGCGGCGGTCGTGGGACAGAGGTCTCAACCCCTGGCGTCTGGTCATCGCCCTCGTCAGCGCGGACCAAAGTGAATGCGCTGCACGCAAGCAACGCGGCAACCCCAATAGCGATACGGGCCGGGATCAAGTTGTATTCAGCCATGAACGAGTTCTCCACAGTCCAATTGCGCTTCTCGACCGAAGCCCCCTGGCCTAAATAGCCCGCGAGTGTCATTGCCAACACTGACCATTGTGCGCCAAGGCGACCATTGCAGTCGTGATTCCTGCCCCGATTGCACGTACAGCAAGAAGTTGGAACTTGAGCTGTATGGAGAATCGAAATGCGAGATAGCAAACTGCCGAAGCGGCAGTACACGGACGAATTCAAGGTCGAGGCGGTCAGACGGGCGGAATCGGTTGGCAGCCACGAGGCGGCACGCCGGCTGGGCGTGCCGGTGGCAACGGTGGGCAACTGGAAGCGGCGACGAGCAGCGACTGGCATTGCAGCGCCCGAAGCCATTGGAGGCACTGCAGCCGTGCCAACACGTCGCCCGGTGAGTGCACTGGAGGCGGAGAACAGCCGGCTTCGCCGGGAACTTGCTGACGCGAAGTTGGATGTGGAAATCCTTCGAAAAGCGACGGCTTATCTTGCCAAGAGGTCGCGATGAAGTACGCCTGGATCGACAATCATCGCGACGAGTACACGGTCAGCCGGCTTTGCCGGGTGCTGTCGGTGTCCCGCACAGGGTACTGCCAGGTGGCGCGTGCGAGCGCCCAGCGCTTGGGCCCTCGCCAACAAGGTGCTGGATGCCAAGGTACAGCTCGTGCACCGCAACAGTCGAGGCAGCTATGGTCGACCGCGCATTACGCAGCAGCTCCGCCAGCAAGGCGAGAGCGTCAGCGCCGAGCGGGCGCGCCGAAGCCTCAAGCGCCAAGGACTGCGTCCGGTGTACCGGCGGGCGTGGGTGGTCACCACCGACTCGACGCATCAATTGCCGGTGGCACCCAACCTCCTGAATCGTCGCTTCGACGGGTGGCAGCCGAACCGGGCCTGGGTGGGCGACATCACGTATGTCGCAACCGGCGAGGGCTGGCTTGTACCTGGCCGTCGTGATGAATCTGGCGAGCCGCCGGATCGTGGGCTGGTCGATGTCCGAGAGGATCGATGCGAAGTTGGTCTGCGCGGCACTGAGGTCGGCATACTGGCAGAGAAAGCCGGGCGCCGGACTGCTTGTACACACGGGGAGCGCCTTCGAAACCCTTCGAACCGCCTTAGCCAGTGTCGGCGCCCGGTACGACTTCGCGCTGCTCGACTGCCCTCCCAGTCTCGCCTTCTCACCCTCAACTGGTGTGCGCCGCGCATGGCGTGATCGTGACGATGCAGTGTGAATATTTCGCACTCGAAGGAGTGACCGATCTGGTCACCATCAAGCAGGTGCATACCAACCTCAACAAGAACCTCGGATCATCGTCTCTGGCTCGTGATGTTTGATCCGCGCACTCACGCTGCAGAAACAGGTGACCGACCAGATCAAGTCCCACGCCGGCTACAAGGCGTTTGACACGGTGATCCCGCGCAATGTCCGCCTGGCCGAGGCGCCGAGCCATGGCTTGCCTGGGGTGGTTTTCGATCCCGCGGCAAAGGGCAGCCAGGCGCTCACCGCATTCGCGGTGGAGTGGTGAGAAACTAGCCTTATCCGGAGAAGACGCCGCCGCGACACCTATCGCAGCAGCCGAGCCAGCGTAAACAATCCAAACCGGTGACCTCAGCGGGCGACTCGCCCAGATCGATTCCGTCGCACAGGGCGCCACCGGTGCTGATGCTCGGATTGCGCGAGCAACAATCGCGCACATCCGGGCCGGCCAGGATTCACAACCGCCCTGGGGCATGTAAGTTGGTACAGCGCAACGGAGCATTCGAACCCGCCGACATGGCTGCCCCAAGGCTGCGGCATCAATCCGGCGTAAAAGAAGATCATCAGACTGCCAGGAGCCGCCACGCGTAATGAAGCGGTTGGCAGCATCAACGATGGGGGCGCCGGTCGCGGGCGATTGTGGTTCGGTTGCCAGGAGGTCGGGCATGCGGGCGATCTGCTGCGGGTTGAATCGAGCGACATCGAGCAGGGCCGTCTTTGTCGATGTCGAGCAGGGAGAAAGTGCGATGCACGACACGCAACGGCGTTCGCTCCGCCCCTGACGACGAGGCTTGCCAAGCGGTCTCGATGCCCGCCACGATGCGCTCGATGGCCTGCGTGAAATGGGACAGGGTCACACCGTCCGCATTGCGCCGCGTGGCGATCAGCGCGGCCTCGTTCACCAGGTTCGCCAGGTCGGCGCCGGCAAAGCCGACGGCGATCGCGGCGACCTGGTCGAGATCGGTGCCGGCGTCAAGGCGGATCTTCCTGGCATGCACCCTGTCCAGTTGTTGTTGGCCTGCAAAGTGTAGGGTAGGGGTTCAGCCCTGCTGCGCAAGGGGCACGCTGCGTGTCTTCACGCGGGCGCCGTCGCGCAGCGCCGCCGGCGGATAGACGATCACTTTCGCGCCCGCCGGGATACCGCCGAGCACCCAGGCTTCGGCACCGTTGCGCCCGCCGATGTCCACCGGCACGAGTCGTGCCCGCCCTTCCGCGACGACGAACGCTGCCATGCCTTCGCCGGGCATGGGGAACACCGCGCTCACCGGGACGCGCAGCACCGAAGGGTGGGCGACGGTCACAATCCGAACGCCCACGCGGTATCCATCCCCCAGTGCCTGCCACGATGACGGCGCACTGGTGATGTCGATCAGCACATTGACGCGCTGCTCCTCGATCCCGAGCGCCGAGATCTTGGTAAACGCTGCCGGCTCGATGCGACTCACACGACCTTCGAGCGCGACGGGCGAGCCCCAACGCTCGATGCGCACCAGCGCGCCCATCCGCGTTTGCACGGCGTCGGTGGTCAGCAGCTCCGTGACGATCTCCAGCTTCGCGATGTCGCCGATCTCGAGCACGGGCGCCCCCAGTGCCACCGTGGTCTCGCTCGGCTGCATCACCTTGAGCACGCGCCCCGCCACCGGGGAGCGCAGCGGAAAGCTGGCGACCTGAGCCGAAGGACTTCGCGACACCAGCAGCGCCGCGCGCGCAGTCTCCAGTTCATGCTCCGCAGCGTGGCGACCTTGAAGCGCCGCTTCGAGCTCCTTCTGTGCGGCCTGCATCGAAAGACGGTCGGTCTCAACCTTGGCCGGCGCGATGAAGTTCTCGCGTGCCAGCTGCTCGGTGCGACGCAGCTCCGCGCGTGCCAACTCCAGTCCGACGCGCGCACGCTGCACATTGGCATCCGCGCGCTGCACGACGGCCACGGCGGCCTCCACGCGGGTGTTCTGTTCACGCTGGGTGCGCTCGTCGAGCATCGGCGGCAGAATCGGCGTCAGCGTCGCTACCGTGTCGTCGGCTGCCACCGCGTCGCCCTCACGCAGGATGATGCGCGCCAGCCGTCCCGCCAGCGGCGCGGTGACGACGTATCGATCGCGCAGCCGCGTGCGGGCGTCTTCCACGATGGACTGCTCGTAAGGCCCGACGGCGGCCGTCGCGACTTCGACGGCGATCGGACGTGGCGCAAACGCCCATGCCAGCAGGCCCGCCAGCACTGCGCCCGCACCCACCATGATCACCAGCGTATTGCGCTTCATGTCACGCTCACTCCCGCGTCTTCAAGGCAGCAACCATGTCGAGCCGGTCGATGCGCCGCCTGACGACCAGCGCGCTCGCGACTGCTGCAGCCAGGACCGCCAGCGCCGCCAGCGCGTAGGTGCGCGGAAGGATCACGACCGGAAAGAAGAACTGGTCGGACTTCAGCAGGCCCGTGATGACGCGGACCAACCCGTAGCCGCCGAGCATGCCGAGCGGCAATGCCACGGCAATACCGAGCGCAAGCTCGCCCAGGAGCAGCGCCGATACCTCCGCCCTCGTGAAGCCGAGCACCCGCAGGCTCGCCAGCTCCCAGGACCGCTCCGCGAGCGCGATGCGCACGTTGTTGTAGACCACGCCGACGGCGATGACGACGGCGAAAAGGGTCAGCACCGTGCTCATGATGAGGATGTTGCGTGCCGTCACCTCCCGCATGTTGCGCAACATCGTCGCCTTGCTGAACGCGCCCGCTGCGCGGGGCAGGCCCTGCGTGGCCTGCAGGAAGCGCGCCTCGCTGCCGCGTTCGAGCGACAGCACGAAGCCCGTTGCGACGTCGCCCTCGCCCAGTGCACGGTTCAGCGCGGCACGGTTCATGTAGGCGTTCAGGCCCATCATCTCGCGCACGGTCGCCTCCACCGGCAGCGTGAGGTCGTAGCGGCGACCCTCTTGCACTTCGACACGCACCGCATCGCCCACCCGCAGGCCGAGCTTGTCGGCCAGGCGATCGGTCAGGACGATGCCATCGCCATGCGGCAGGGTCTGCAGGCCGTCGATATCGACGATCTGCAGCAGTTCGCTGTGCACCGGTCCGCCCCGGATCATCACGCGCTGGCGCCGCGGCCCGTTGACGAGCATGACCTGCACGTCGCGCAGCGACTCCTGGGCCAGGACGCCCGGCAACCGCGCGAGTTGCAGCGCAATCGCAGCGTCGCCCGGCTCGGTCATCCAGACCGAAACGTCGCTGCGCATCGACAGCGCGAAGGTACTGTCGACGATCATCTCGATGGCGTCGCGAAAGAAGTTGCCCATCACGACGATGGCCAGCGCCGCCGCGATGCCGCCAATCGACAGGCCGGTGCGCAGCGGCTTGCGCTCCATGTTGCGCAGGATCATTCGCAGCGCGGGACTCAGGCCGGTGAAGCCAAGCCGCTCGGCGAGCGTGCGGCGGAAGCGGCCGGGCGCCGGGGGGCGCATGGCCTCGGCCGGTGTCAGTCGGACGGTGGCAAGAATCGCCGAGAGGGTGCCGAGCACGGCAGCGCCCAGCGTCAGGCCGCCGGCCAGCAGCACCAGTGCCGGGTCCATGCGATGCTCAAAGTGCGCGAAATGGAAGACTTCCGCGTACAGACCGACGAAGCCTGCCCCCAGCCAGTCGCCGAGTCCGATGCCCAGCGCCACGCCCAGCGCGACGATCAGCAGCACCAGCTTGAGGTAGTGCGCCGCGATGGCCCTGTTCGCATAGCCCAACGCTTTCAGTGCGGCGATCTGCTCGCGCTGGGTGGCAACGAGCCGCGAGATCACCACGTTCAGCAGAAAGGCGGCCACGCCCAGGAAGATCGACGGCAGCACCGTGCCGAGCACACGCTGCTCCTTGATCTCGTTGTCCAGCATCGCGTGTGAGATCTGGTCGATGCGGCCGCGTGGCGTGGCGCCGCCGTAGCGCGCCAGCGGCTGCGCGAGGGCGTCGATCACCTCGGCTTCCGTGATGCGGCGCGCGCCCTCGGGCGCGAGACGCACGGCGACCGTATTGAACGCGCCGTCCATGTCGTACGCGGCGGCCAGTGCTTCCTGATCGACCCAGAAGATCCCGAAGCCGCGCTGGTCCGGCATGCCCCAGAGCCCGGCGAAGACGAACTCCGGCGACACGGCCAGGCCAACGATGCGCAGTCGGCGCTTGCGGCCGTTGACCAGGGCGCCCACCGTGTCGCCCGGGTGCAGGCCGCGCGCCTGGGCAAAGCCCTGCGACACCAGCACGTCGATGATCTCGCGCATAGGCTCGTCGATGGCAGTCCGGTCGAACAGGCTGCGGCCCTGGACAATGGCGATCTGGTTCAAGCGCGGCGGCTGACGACGATCGACTCCGATCAACTGGCCCAGCACGGGATCGCTGGTGCCAGCGATGTCGATGCGCACCAACTCTTCGATCGTCGGCTGCACGTCGGCCACACCCGGCACGCCGCGAAGCTGCTCGACCAGTGCCAAGGGAGCGCGCTTGACCGTGGCGAACACGTCCGCGAAGCGTCCCTCCGCGTAGAAGGTGTCGCGCGCCACCGCCAGCGAATCGACGGCCGAAAGACTCGTGAGAAAGCCGCCCACGCCGCTGGCCACCACGAGTGCGATGGTCAGCGCCTGACTCCACATCGCGCGCAGGTCGCGCAGGAGCTTTCGGTCGAGCGTTTTCATTGGCGGCTCACCACGCGAGCTCCGCGGATGTCACGCGCCTGGCATTGTTCTCGACACGTTGGACCCTGCCGTCCGCAAGGTACACGACGCGATCGGCCATCCCGGCGATCGCCGCGTTGTGCGTGATCACCAGCGCGGTGGTGCCCAGCTCGAGGTTGATGCGCGAGATGACGTCGAGCACGAGCTTGCCGGTCGCATAGTCCAGCGCGCCGGTGGGTTCGTCGCACAGCAGCACCTGAGGCCGCTTGACGATCGCACGCGCGATGGCCACGCGCTGCTGCTCGCCGCCAGACAGCTGCGACGGAAAGTGATCGCGCCGGGCCGACAGCGCCACCCGCTCCAGCGCCTCGTCGATGGGCATCGGATTGGTCGCGATGTCGGTCACCAGCGCCACGTTCTCATAGGCGGTGAGACTGGGAATGAGGTTGTAGAACTGGAACACGAAGCCGACGTGGTCGCGCCGGTAGCGCGTGAGCGCGTCGTCGCCGGCGGCGGTCAGGTCGTGGTCCAGGTAGCTGAGGCTGCCGGTGGTGGCCACTTCGAGGCCGCCGAGGATGTTCAGCAGGGTCGATTTGCCGCTGCCCGAAGGCCCGAGCAGCACGACGAACTCGCCGGCTGCGATGTCCAGGTCCACCTCCCGCAGGGCGACGACTTCCACATCGCCGGCGCGGTAGGTCTTGCCCAAGCGCCGGGCACGAAAGACGGGCGGAGGTGGCGACGACGGTGGAGCGGCCATGGCCGATGTTCCAGCGCGGGGCGGTCCCGACCCTTGACTTGGGTCAAGCGGCGGTGGACTGAGCGCGCAATCCGTGTCGGAAACACCGGATTGCTGGCGCCGCGTTAAGGAAATGCTAATCCCGCGACGACACGATTGCCCCATCCAAGGAGTCGTCATGAGCATGTTGAAATCGCACCGAGCTGCATATTGCCGGTCCGCCGCCGCGGCGGCCTGGATTGCCGCCATCGTCGCCGCGCCCGCGGCCGGCGCTGCCACCCCCGATACGCTGCTCGCCGGCTACGTCGGGGAAGCACGAGCCGCCCCGAACCCCGAACGAGGACAGTTGCTGTTCAACAGCCGCCACGGCCGCGATTGGAGCTGCGCCTCGTGCCACGGCGCGGTGCCCACGGTGCCCGGCCGGCACGCCGCCACCGGCAAGCCGATCGCCGCTCTCGCCCCGGCCTTCAACCCCGGGCGGTTCACCGAAGTCGCCAAGGCGGACAAGTGGTTCCGCCGCAACTGCAATGACGTTGTGGGCCGCGAATGCACCGCTGCGGAGAAGGCCGATGTGTTGAGTTGGTTGATCAAGCTCAAGCCCTGAGTCAGTGGCGATGTCGACACTTCACTCAGGAATCCCCAGCATGACTGACCGACTGTCCCTCCTCCATGCAGGCGCGTGGGCCTGCGCATTCGCCGCGCTCGGCGGCACGAAGGCGTGGGCGGAGGAGGGCGACCGCGTGGTACGCACGCCCTTGCTGCCGAAGTACCGCGAGGAATGCGCGGCCTGTCATATCGCCTACCCGCCCGGCCTGCTGCCGGCGGCGTCCTGGCACCGAGTGATGGCCAACCTTCCCCGCCACTACGGCACCGACGCCTCGCTGGACCCTGGCACGGCGACTGCGCTGGCGAAGTGGCTGACCGCAAATGCAGCCACCAGCGGGCGCCAGAGCGAGCCACCGCCGGAAGACCGCATCACGCGCTCGGCCTGGTTCATCCGGGAACACCGTGAGGTGTCGCCCGCCACCTGGAAGCTGCCCAATGTCAGGAGCGCTGCCAGTTGCGCAGCCTGCCACACCCAAGCCGATCAAGGAGACTTCAATGAACACAACGTCCGCATCCCCCGCTGAACGCGACACAGCGGGACCGGAGTCCGGCAGGATCCTCGTCTGGGATGTGCCGGTGCGCGTCTTCCACTGGCTCATGGTGCTGTGCTTTGCCGGCGCCTACGTTACCGCGGAACACGAATCGTGGCGCCTGGTGCACGTGACGCTCGGGTACACGATGGCTGGGCTTGTCGTCTTCCGTCTCTTGTGGGGTGTCGTCGGCACGCGCTATGCGCGCTTCTCGAACTTCGTGCGCGGGCCGCGCGCCGTCACGGCCTACATCCGCGGCATGCTTGGCGGACGCGCGCGGCATCATACGGGACACAACCCCGCAGGCGCCATCGCCATCGTCGCGCTGCTCGGGCTGGCGCTCGCGGTGACGTCGTCAGGCTGGGCCACCTACGAGGACATGGGAGGCAAGTGGCTGGAAGAGTTCCATGAAGCCGCAGCCAACATCATGCTCGGCGTGGTCGGCATTCATATCGTCGGCGTGCTGTTCGGTACCTGGCTTCATCGCGACAACCTGATCGGCGCCATGGTCACAGGCCGCAAGACGGGCCACCCCGTGGACGGCGTGCGCAGCGCCTGGCGCAGTGTCGGCATCCTCATGATGGTGGCGGTGCTCGGCTTCTGGTGGACGCAGTGGAAGAGCGCACCGACAGGCGTTGCCAACGGCCCGGCCACCGTGTCCGGGAAGGCGGTCATGCAGGGCCGGGACGACGACTGACAACGCGGCCCCGTTGCCCCTCGCAATTCCCCCATGCGCATCCTGCTGGCCGAAGACGATTCTCTGCTCGGCGACGGGCTTCGCGCGGGCCTGCGCCAGCTCGATTTCCGGGTCGACTGGGTGCGGGACGGCGAAGCCGCCGAGCGCGAACTGCGCGCCGAGCCGTATGCGGCGGCCGTGCTCGACCTGGGCCTGCCGCTGAAAGACGGCCTGCCTGTGCTCGCCGCCGTGCGCAAGGCGGGCATCACGATTCCCATCCTGGTACTGACCGCCCGCGATGGGGTGCCCGACCGCATTCGCGGGCTCGATGTCGGCGCCGACGATTACGTCGTCAAGCCCGTCGACCTGCATGAACTCGCGGCGCGCCTGCGTGCCCTCATCCGCCGCGCTCATGGTCAGCCCCAGGAACGCCTTTGCGCCCAGGATGTCGAACTCGATCCAGCCGCGCACACAGTGCATCTTGCGGGGGAGCCGGTCGCACTGCCGTCTCGTGAATTTGCTCTGCTGCACGCGCTGATGCTCAACGTCGGTCGCGTACTTTCGCGCGAACAGATCGAGCAGCATCTGTACAGCTGGGGGCAGGAAGTGGAAAGCAATGCGATCGAGGTGCATGTGCATCACCTGCGCCGCAAGCTCGGCGCCTCGCTGATCCAGACCGTGCGTGGCGTGGGCTACGTGCTCGTGCGTGAGAAGCCGGGCCGTTGATGACGATGCCCCGCTCGCTCCAGGGCCGTCTTCTGTTGCTCGTGCTCGGCCTGGTGGCGTGCGTGTGGCTGGCAACCGCGGTCATGACCTGGCTCGACGTGCGCCACGAACTGGACGAACTGCTCGACGGCCATCTGGCGCAAGGCGCTGCGCTGCTGGTTGCACAACAGATGCAAGCGCCATCCGAGGACGACCAGAATGTCGAGGCCCCGGTGCTGCATCGCTACGCACCCAGGGTGGCCTTCCAGGTCTTCCATGAAGGACGGCTGACGCTGCGGTCCGCCAACGCCCCTCCCCTGCCGATGATCGACCCCGGGCGGTACTTCAAGTCGGGCTTCAACACGACCCGGATCGACGGGGCGACATGGCGCGTCTTCGCAGCCCACGGCAGCGAGCGCGATGTGCAGGTGTATGTGGGCGAGCGAGTGGATTCGAGATCCTCCATCCTGTGGGCCGTGATGCGAAGCACGCTCTGGCCGGTATTCGTGGCGTTGCCCCTGTTGGGGCTCTCGGTGTGGTGGGCGGTCCGTCGCGGCACGCTGCCGCTCAGACGGCTCGGGCAGACGCTCGCGAGACGCGGGCCGCAGGCCCTGAGCCCGGTCATCCTCAAAGGTGCGCCGTCAGAGATGACGCCGATGCTCGATGCACTCAACGGCTTGTTCCGCCGCATCGGCGAACTCCTGGAGTCGGAGCGCCGCTTTACCGCCGACGCCGCTCACGAGCTGCGCACACCCATCGCCGCCATCCGCACACAGGCGCAGGTCGCGCTCGCCGAGGCGGACGATGCCCGGCGGCGCCATGCGCTGGAAGCGACGCTCACCGGTTGCGACCGGGCCACGCGTCTGGTCGAGCAGTTGCTGACGCTGTCGCGCCTCGAGGCGGGCGCTGACCTTGAAAGCAAGCCGGTGGAACTGGGCGCGCTCGTGCGCGGCGTGGTCGCCGAGGCCGCGCCGGCGGCTATCCACAAGCAGCAGTGCATTGAAGTCGACGCGACGGACGATTGCCCAGTTCGGGGCGATCCGACGCTGTTTGCGGTACTGGTTCGCAATCTGGTCGACAACGCGATCCGCTACAGCCCGGCGCGGGCAGCGATCCACATCGAAGTCGAGCGCTCGCAAGACCATGTGCGGCTCAGGGTCCAGGACAGCGGCCCCGGCATGAAGGAGGAAGACATCGCGCGGTGCGGAGAGCGCTTCTTCCGCGTGCTCGGCAGCGGCGAGAGCGGCAGCGGCCTGGGGTGGTCCATTGTGCGGCGCGTCGCGTCCGCACAGCAGGCCGTGGTGCGCATCGGGCGGTCGATCCGCCTGGGCGGCCTCGCGGTTAGCGTCGAGTGGGCCGCCGGCTGAGTACCGTTCGGGGAGTGCACGCATGGTCTCCGCATCGCTGCTCTTCGCCATCTTGTCCTGAACGGCGGCATCGCCCTCGATGCGAAGCTTACAGTCATTGTGAGTTTCACGGTTGACCTCTCCGGCTGGGCGCGACGAGGCGCCAAGGCTGCGATTGCCCGCACCGGTCGAAGCGGTCCGAGTGGGTCCAACTCAGGATGGACCATACTTCGTCGTCCATGCCATCAACGACGTCGTCGACTTGCGCTTGCGATTCTGCGCTACAGCGGGTCGTGGCCAAGAACCCCGCCGAGAAGCGGGAGGTTGATCTGATACGCGCACATGTTCACGAAATTCAAGGCCAGTTCCTCAAATGACTATTCGGGACCGTCCCATATCCATGGCGGCCAGATGTCCGGGCTTTCGCAACTCCAGGCGGCCACGCCGGGACAGATTGCCATCGACTTTTGGAGGTGGATGGTGGGCGGAGCTGACCAATCGGACCGTCGACCCGAAACTTGTCTCGTCACTGCATGCCTGGTTTGACGCTCACCTTTCGGACCATGGACCTGATGCGATGGCTGACCATCACCAACACATGCACGACATCATGCCGCAACGGTAGTCTGAGCGGACCAGCGGCGACATTCGCTTAGCCGGCCTCCGCCGCAAGCCAAGGCCTTGCCATTCGCACTGTCCCCGGCAAGCTCTTTGAAGTGGCGGCCGCGGCCGCTGACTATTTCGGCTGCGGCTTGCAAAAACAGTAGACGAACTGCTGTGGCGCCCCCCAGGGCGTCCTGTGGACTTCGATACTGCTGTCGACCAACTGACCGTGCCCATGATGCCGCTGTGGACTGCGAGCCCGTTGGCCAGGTTCAGGTTTGCTGCTTGCCCTCGAGGTGCTGGTGCACAGGGAGCGCATTCAGCGGAATGCGAAGGTATGCGACGCCATTGTCGTCAGGGGGCGGCAACTGCCCGCCCCGCACGTTGACCTGAATCGACGGAAGAATGAGCGTCGGTACCTCGAGGGCTGAATCGCGCGCCGTGCGCATGGCGACGAAGGCATCCTCGCCAATCCCGTCGCGGACATGGATGTTGTGGGCTCGTTGTTCTGCGACAGTGGTCTGCCAACGGGGCTGTCGGGTCGAGGGCGGGTAGTCGTGACAGACGTACATCGTGGTTGCGGGGGGCAGGTCCAGCAGTCTGCGCATCGATGCGTAGAGCTGGCGTGCGTCGCCACCAGGAAAGTCCGCGCGCGCGCTGCCGACGTCGGGCATGAAAAGCGTGTCGCCGACGAAGACGGAGCCGTCCACCAGATAGGCCATGTCGGCCGGGGTGTGGCCCGGCACCAGCATCGCGGTGGCCTCGACCTCGCCAATCCTGAAGACATCGCCGTCCTTGAAGAGATGGTCGAACTGGCTGCCATCCGGCAGAAAGCCGCGCTCGAGGTTGTAGAGCTTCTTGAAAGTCGCCTGCACGGTGCGGATGTTTTCGCCGATGGCGATGAGGCCGCCAACCTGCGCCTGCACATAGCGTGCGCCGGACAGGTGGTCGGCGTGCGCATGGGTCTCCAGAATCCAGTCAACCTGCAAGCCCTTGTCCCGGACATAGGCCAGCAGGCGGTCGGCCGAAGCCGTGCTGGTGTGTCCCGACTTGAAGTCGAAGTCCAGCACCGGGTCGATGACCGCGGCCCGCTGCGTCGCGCGGTCCCAGACGACATAGGAGACCGTCCATGTATTGGGGTCGAAGAAGCCTTGGGTTGTCGTGCGGGGTGCCATAAGTTTGTTTCGTGGATGAGACGTTCAATCGATTGACTGATATTATATTTTCATACATAATATGTCAATCGAAATCATCGCCCCGTCACAAATGAAAAGATCGTCTCATGTCATCGACCCCGAAGCACTGCGCAGCGCCGCCGGCGAAGCGGTCGGCGCCCTCAAGGTACTTGCCAATGAAGACCGTTTGCTCTTGCTGTGTCAGCTCTCGCAAGGCGAGATGTGCGTGAGCGACCTCGAGCAGACGCTGAACATCCGACAACCGACCCTGTCGCAGCAGCTCGGTGTTCTCCGCAACGAAGGGGTTGTCCACACGCGTCGAGAGGGGAAAAGCATCTTCTACAGCGTGGCCGACGCGTCGATGCTCGAAATACTCGCGCTTCTCTACCGTCTTTACTGTCCAAAGGATGAATGATGTCCATCGACTGGAACCACTACACACCGCTCGCATCACTAGCCGGCGGCGTTCTCATCGGCATCGCCGCGGCGATGTTCGTGCTGCTAAACGGTCGCATCGCCGGCATCAGCGGGGTGCTCGGCGGTCTGCTCAGGCCGGTCAAGGGTGATAGCGCCTGGCGCATTGCCTTTGTCCTGGGCCTGATCGGTGCGCCGCTGGTTTACCTCCTGTTCGCGGCGGTCCCCAAGCCGCAGATCGAAGCCGGGAATGGCTCTCTGATTCTGGCCGGGCTGCTCGTGGGCATTGGCACGCGTTACGGGTCCGGTTGCACCAGCGGGCACGGCGTCTGTGGGTTGTCTCGACTGTCGCCCCGCTCGCTCGTCGCCACGGCCGCCTTCATGGGCGCCGGCTTCGTCACAGTGTTCGTGACGCGCCATCTGCTCGGTATCTGAGGAGCCCTTCATGATTGCTTTCGCTTCGCTGCTTGCCGGCTTGGTCTTCGGCCTCGGCCTCATCGTGTCCGGCATGGCCAATCCGGCCAAGGTGCTCGGCTTCCTGGACCTCGCGGGTCACTGGGACCCCTCCCTGGCCTTCGTCATGGCGGGCGCCATCGCCGTGGGCGTGGTCGCCTTCGCGGTGGCCAACCGTCGTGCGCAGTCCTTTCTCGGCGCTGAGATGCGACTGCCTTCGGCGCGCCACATCGACCGCCGCCTGGTTCTCGGCAGCGTGCTTTTCGGCATTGGCTGGGGCGTCGCAGGCTTCTGCCCAGGCCCGGCACTCGTTTCCCTCGGAATGGGCGAAGTCAAGGCGCTCATTTTCGTGGCCGCGATGCTGGCGGGCATGGGCGCGTTCGAACTCTTCGAGCGCCGCAAGCGCGCGCCGGTGCCGCACGCGGCCTGAGGTCGGCCGATGACGAACATGACGGCCTGGCTTGCGGCGCTCGCCACGGTGGCCATCCTCGTGTCCTACGAGATCGCCCTGGCCTTCGGGCATCGCCAAAGGCCCAAGCGCCTTGCGCGCACGGCGCATGCTGCGCTGCGCGAGGAATGGTTCGACGCCGTCTCGGCGCAGAAGGGCTCGGAAATCCTGGCTGTGCAAACGCTTCGCAACTCACTGATGTCGGCCACGATGACCGCATCGACGGCTGCGCTGGCGTTGATGGGCAGCGCGACCCTGGCCGCTCCCTCGCTGCATTCGGCCTTTGGCGACGCACACGGGCTGCCGACGTTCACAGTGCGGCTCGCGCTGGAGTTCGTTCTCATGTCGCTGCTCTTCGCCTCGCTCCTGTCGTCGGTCATGGCGGTGCGCTACTACAACCATGCGGGGTTCATCAGCGCGATGCCGGTCGACTCCGATGCCCGAAATCGCTGGAGCGATGCCGGCAAGACCTACGTGCGGAGAGCCGGCATCCTCTACAGTTGGGGACTCAGGCATTTAGTTCTGGTCGCACCCGTCCTGGCATCCATCTTGCATCCCGCCGCAGGCCCCGTTGCCGCGCTGGGTGTCGTCGCGGTGTTGATCAGCTTCGACCGCTTTGGGAGCACGGACGAACCCACTCGTGTCGTAGGCGGTCCGGCGATTCCTTGACCGTCGTCAAGCAGGCGAGCCGTAGTAGGCTGTTTCTTAAATACGGTTACGTATATTCTTGATAATTTCTGCCTCGTATGGCATCTTGTTGCGATCCTTCAACCGAGGGTTGCAGATGCCAAGGAAGAGTCCGTTTCCTATCGAGTTGTCTTTGGACACCGGCGGAGTTGAATCGTCGCGCGACCAGATATACGTTGCCGTATTTCGAGGTTGTTCGAGCCAAAATGATCCTGATGGCCGCCAACGGCATGGACAACGACGAGATTGCCGCGCGGCTGGACACCCGGCGCGAGGTGGTCAGTAAGTGGCGCCAGCGCTTCTTCAAAGAGCGATTGGCGGGTCTCGAAGAGAGAGCCCGCCCGGGACGTCCTCGGGTCTTTCCCCCAGAGGTCACGGTTGAGATCAAGGCGCTCGCCTGCGAGTTGCCGGCCACCTTGGGCTTGCCACTGTCGCGCCTGAGCGTCGCCGACGTAGCGCGACACGCGCAGCGCTCGGGCCTGGTGGCGCGCATCAGTGGCAGCACGGTCTGGCGTTGGTTGCACGAGGACGCGATTCGCCCTTGGCAGCACCGTTGCTGAATCTTTCCACGCGACCCGGACTTCCAGGCCAAGGCCGGTCGCATCCTGGACCTGTACGAACGGCGCTGGCAAGGACGGGCGCTGCGCCTGGACGAGTTCGTCATCTCCACTGACGAGAAGACCAGCATCCAGGCTCGGATGCGCCTGCATCCCAGCCTACCCACCGAGGCGGGCAAGGCAATGCGCGTGGAGCATGAGTACGCACGCGGCGGCGCCTGGGCCTACTTGGCAGCATTGGACGTGCATCGCGCCAAGGTGTTCGGCCGCTGCAGGACCGCGCGCTGGTAAAGCTGCGCTGGCGCGGCGGCGCGCTCACCGAGTTCGACGTGAGCCTGCCGCGTTCCCGTCCAGCCACGGGGCACACCGACGAGGACACGATCGGCTTGGTGCGGCGTTTGGCCCAGCATCACGATGACACCACCATCGCGGGCATCCTCAACAGGCAGGAGCGCACCACGGCGCGCGGCCTGCGCTTCACGCAGAACCTCGTTGGCAGTCTGCGCCGCCACTGGAACATTCCTCGGTACGCGACCTCTGCCGAGCCTGTCGCCGGTGAACTCGTGAGCGTGCGCCAGGCCGCCCGCGAACTCGGGCTCGCCGCGTCGACCGTCCACCGTTGGCTCAATGAAGGCTTCATCGCAGGCGAGCAGCTCACACCCGGCGCGCCATGGCGCATCCGCATCAACGACGCACTGAGGCGCCGTCTCGTGCAAGAGGTTCCCAAGGGCTATGTGATGATGCAGGAAGCGAACCAAGCGCCTGGGCGTCGCCCGGCAAACGGTGTTGCACCGTGTCCAACGCGGCGAGCTCGATGCCGTGCTCGTCCTGCCGCGGACGGCAAAAAGGGCTTGCGCATCAAGGTGTTGGACGATCAACCCACCTTATTCGACGAGGCGTCATGAACCAAGGGGCATTATGGAGACCGATCCAAGGCCGCCTTGATATCAAACTCCACCAGCCAGTCGTACTTCATCGATCCCGGGAAGTGGGTCTGATTGAGCTTCAGCCACATGCACGTCGGTCGTGCCCGCGAGCAGCTTGCCCTGCCAGGGAATCGCGAAAGGCACGCGACCATCCGAAGTCTTTGGCACCATGAGTGCCTGGAGCCATCCAGGCAGGTGGCCACGTCTCGCTGGACGCCACAAACATCTACGCCGAGGTCGACCTAGAGATGAAGGCCAAGGCTCTCGCGTGCGTGGACATTTCTGGCCTTCCGGAGGCGGTAAGACGAAATCGCCCCATCACTTCGGTGCTGGACTTCATGCGGGAGCTGTAAGTCAGCGCAGGTGTCGAAGTTATGTGTGCGCGCCGGGTCGCCCCCACATTGCAAGGACCACCGGCACCATGCCCGAAGGCAACATCTCTTCGGCCGCAACATTACGCGAGTACTCGCGATTCACGCTGATGTGATAGCCCAGTACCGCACGGCTTCAGCGGCGGCCTCTGGCACCTGTGAACACATTTGCTTTTTTCTACGCCTTGGCGTAGCAGGCCGCCAACGGCGCAGCCTTGCCTGCGGGTGCACAACGATCACCTGAGCAGCGCTGTTCAGACGCCGGTCGGTGCGACTCCGGCGATTGAGGGTCAGAACAGCTTCCCCGGATTCATCAGGCCTTGCGGATCCAGCCCAGCCTTCACCTTCCGCATCAATAGCATCTCGATG
>NZ_JBBKZV010000049.1:0-30408 GCF_037889915.1 Variovorax humicola
CCATCACGAGCTTGCGGTTGCGTATCGGCGCGCTGCTGGCTCGTAACCTGCCCCGGTGTCCCTGTTGCCTACGGTACCAGCGGGAGTAATTTAAATAACACAGTAAGACTAGCTCGACTGGCCGCAACTGCGCGAGATTGTCCGCTCGCTGATTGGCGTCGTGGCCAGGAACCGTGAGGTCGTGTTCAAGCGGGGCACGACCGACAAGATCACCACGAGATGGCTACGGAAGCTCATTCTTGTGAAAGCGGTGGTCGCAGGTTGTCGACGCGCTTCCACATCCGCGCAGCTGGAGCGAGGGAGGTGTTGCAGTTCAGCCTTGAAGCTGCCCCGGAGAAAGGTCCTCGAATTCCCTGGGCCCCTCTCTCGATGGTGGTGGATGCGGCAGGTCAAGAGCCGGACGGATCGAAGGTGATGCCTTGCGTCTTCACGGTGTCTTGCATCCGCTCGAGCGAGTTGCGGATCTCCGCGCCGAACTCCGCCGGCGTGGTGGACGTGGGTTCGGAACCGGTAAGCCGCACGCGATCTCGTACTTCGGGCATGGCCATGACCTTCACGGTCACCTCATTGAGGCGCCTGACGATGGCAGGCGGCAGGTTGGCCGGACCGACCAGGCCGTACCAGACGGCATTGTTGATCGACTTGAAGCCCAGTTCTGCATAGGTGGGCACGCTCGGCAGCGACGGCAATCGGGTGTCCCATGCGACGGCGACCGGACGCAGCCGCTGCGCCTGGATCGAGGGTAGGGAGCCCGGTAGGCTGTCGAAGAACATCTCCACGTGCCCGCCGATGACGTCGGTCAGCGCAAGGCCGGATCCTCGGTACGGCACATGCGTCAGGTCGGAACCCGTGAGCGAGGTGAACATGGCGCCCGTCAGGTGATGCACGCCGCAGGTGCCGCCCGTCGCATAGCGCACTTTGCCGGGGTTCTTCTTGATGTAGGCCAGCAGCTCCGGCATGTCCCGCACAGGCACCGAGGTGTTGACGGTCAGCACGTTGGGCGTGCGCGCAAGGTTGCTGATGGGCGTGAAGTCTTTCACCGCGTTGTAGACGCCCTTTGGATTGCATGCGATGTTGGCCGCATGCGTGCCGACCGTCGCAATGCCAAGCGTGTAGCCGTCCGCAGCGGCGTGTGCCAACGCGACAGAGCCGATACTGCCGCCGCCGCCGGCGCGGTTGTCGACGACGACCGGCTGTCCGAGTTCCTTGCTGGCAGCATCGGCCCAGATGCGTCCAACGATGTCGGTGGCACCGCCCGGGCTGAAGGGGACGATGAGCTTGATCGGTTTGGTGGGATAGGTCTGCGCCGTCGCGGCAATGGCCAGTGATGCTGCCGCAACGAAAGTGAGGAACGGGCGAACGAAGTGCATGGGTTTTTCTTTCAACTTGTTGAATGGGCTGGAAGGGAGGGATGGCCGCGTGCGCCGTCGACGGCGTCGCTCGCTGCAGCCATCAGAGGAAGCCGATCGACAGCCATGGGAATGCGGCGATCACCACCAGTGCCACGATCAGAGCCCCGAGGTAAGGCCAGATCCGTTTCATCGCGCGATCCGGATCGACCTTGCCGATCGCACAGGCCGCGTAGTAGCCGACGCCGATGGGCGGCGCAAAGAGCCCCAGTCCCATCGAGAAGATCACGACCATCGCGTAGTGGACTTCATGCACGCCCAAGGCGCGCGCCACCGGGAACAACAAGGGTCCGAACAACACGATCGCCGGTATGCCTTCGAGAAAGCTGCCGAGCAGCACGAACGCGATGGCGGAGACGATCAGGAAGCCCGTCTTGCCGCCGCCGAGCGCCGTCATCAGGTGCGCGACGTGTGCCGAGAAGCCCGACTGCGTCAGCGCCCAGGCCATCGCCGTGGCGCAGCCGATGATGATCAGGATGGCGCCTGACAGCGACGCCGCTTCCACCAGGATCGGATAGAGACGCTTCCAGTCGAACTCGCGGTAGACCAGCGTGCCAACGATGAAGGTGTAGGCCACGCCGATCGCCGACACCTCGGTGGCGGTGGCCACGCCTTCGACCACGGCTGCCCGGATCACGAACGGCAGGATGACGGCAGGCAGGGCAAATGTCAGCGCCCTGCCGATTTCCTTCGGCGTGGCCTTGCGAACGCCCTCCAGGCTCTGACGGCGCGATTTCATGAAGATCACGGCCACCATGGCCAGCGCACCGATCACCGCCGGCATGAAGCCGCCCGTGAACAATGCCGCGATCGACACGCCCGTCACCGATCCGATCGTTATCAGCACGAGGCTCGGCGGAATGGTTTCGGACATCGCGCCCGACGCGGCAAGCATCGACACCAGTTCGCCTTCGTCCTCCCCACGATTCTTCATTTCGGGGAATAGCGCCGGCGCGACCGCGGCCATGTCGGCCACCTTCGAGCCGGAGATGCCCGACACCAGGTACATCGCGCCGACCAGCACATAGGACAGGCCACCCCGCACGTGACCGATCAACGACGCGAGGAAGCGGATCATCGCGCGGGCCATGCCCATCGCCTCGATCAGCGCGCCGAGCAGCACGAACAGTGGCACGGCGAGCAGGATGATGCCGGACATGCCCTCGTCCATGCGACTGACCACGATGAGCAGCGGCGCCTGGGTTGCACTGGCGAGATAGGCCAGCGTCGACAGCCCGAAGGCCACCATGATCGGCACGCCGATCGCGACCAGCGTGGCTACGCCGATCACCAGGAACAGCACCAGGTTGAAGGTGCCCAGCGCGGCCAGCAAGGGCCGTGCGAAGTAGAGGACTGCAGCAAGGCCGGCAACGATCGCGATCGACTTGGCCGCATCGCGCGGCGCGGCACGCTCAGTCAATCGGAGGGCCGCAATCGCGAGCATGAGCGCCGCGCCCACCACGATTGACATCACGCGGAAGGTGTTCGGGATGCCGAGCGCCGGCGTGGTGATCGCCCATTCTTCCTGGGCGTATTCCCAAGCCGGGCCGATCAGCAACAGCACGAAAGCGACCGTGATGACGTCCGTCAAGGTGTTGCACAGCGCGCGTGCGCCCGGCGCCATGCGCGCAACGAACGTCGTCAGGCGCATGTGCTCGCCGCGCTGCAGCGCGATCACCGCGCCGATCATCGCCAGCCAGATGAAGAGCAAAGACGCAAGCTCATCGCCCCACACCAGCGGATCGTGCAGCGCATAGCGGAAGACGACGTTGGTGAGCAGCAGGCTCACCTCGGCCACCATCAGGCACACAGCGAGCAGTTCGGTACTCCATTGGATTGCGGACTCGAGGCGCTGTGCGGCGCGGGCGATGGCGTTGGTGCGGATCGGCGTGGCGGCGCTAGCCGGCGTGCCGTCGTGCAGCGTGGTGGTCATGAGTTTTGTCCTGAATCGGGTCAGGCCAGAGTCCCGGCGTACTTTTCCAGGATCGTCCAGGCTTCCTTGCCGTACTTCTTGTTCCACTCGGCATAGAAGCCGGCTTTTTGCAGCGCGGCGCGGAACGGGGCCGTGTCGACCTTGTTGAACGTCAGGCCCTTGTCGGTGAGTTGTGCTTGCAGCTTGGTGTTGAGCGCGACCAGGTCGGCGCGCTCGTTGACGCCGGCTGCATTCAGGTGCTTGGCCAACACGTTCTGGACGTCCTTGGGCAGCTTGTTCCAGCCGCGGGCATTCGCAAGGAACCAGTAGTTGCTCCAGATGTGCCCCGTGAGCGAGCAATACTTCTGCACTTCATAGAGCCGCACGGCGTCGATCAGGGCAAGCGGGTTTTCCTGGCCCTCGACGACCTTCGTCTGCAGAGCCGAATAGACCTCGCTGAAGTTGATGCTGGCCGGCGCCGCATCGAGCGACTTGAACAAGGACGTCCAGAGCGGGCTTACCGGCACGCGGATCTTCATGCCCTTCAGATCGGCCGGCGTGTTCACCGGCTTGTTGGACGTCGTGACGTGGCGGAAGCCGTTGTCCCAGCTCTTTTCCATCGCGATCAGACCGGCCTTGGAGATCCCCTCGCGGATGTGCGCGCCCAAGTCACCGTCCATCGCGGCCCAGACCTGGTCGTAGTCCTTGAACGCAAAGCCGACGCTGCAGATCGACGCAACAGGCACCAGCGTGGAAAGCACATCCCCGCCCAGCGTCATGAAGTCGATCGCGCCGGCGCGCACTTGCGAGAGCATGTCGGTGTCGCTGCCCATCTGGCCGCTTGGGAAGATCTGCAGGTCGACCGCCCCTTGCGTATCGCGCTTGATGGCCTCCGATGCCTCCTTGGCCCGGATGTTCATCGGATGACTCAGTGGCAGGTTGTTCGCGTACTTCAGGGTGAACTTGGCGTTCTGTGCAAAGACCGGACCGGCTGTCAGAAGGCCGGTGCCAATGAGTGGCACGGTGCCGAGCACTTGGATGAATGAACGGCGTGGAAGAAGTTCTTGCATGGCGGTTGTGTCTCTGTGGTCAAGATTAATGTGTATTCAAATGGTAGTGTAAGTGTCTACACTTTAATGTCAATAGCGAACAAGTCATCAGATATTGCATGCATACTAGGGATTTCCATTAGCGGAAAGGCTCAGTGGCACGTTTCAGGATTGAGCAGGTTCGCCGCGGGCCGCCCAGCGAAGTGAGACTCGACGCCGTCCAGCGCCGTCATCCCCATCGCCGTTCGGACTTCAGTCGTTGCGCTGCCAATGTGGGGCAGCAGCGTGGCGTGGGGCAGGTCGAGCCAGCGCGGGTCGATGCGGGGCTCGTTGCGGTAGACGTCGAACCCGATGGCGCCGACTCGGCCCTCATGAACGGCCGCGAACAGCGCGGGTTCGTCGACGAGATCGCCGCGCGCGACGTTCACCACCATCGCGCCGCGCGGCAGGCAAGCCACGCGCCGCGCATCGACGGCGTTGCGCAGTTCGGGGGTGGAGGGCGCGCAAATGCACAGAACGTCGCTCTGCGCCAGCATGCCTTCGAGGGTGTCGTGGAAGACGGCACCAGCTTCCCGCTCGGCCGGCAGACGCGAGCGGTTGTGATAGTGCAGCTGCATGCCGAAGGCCAAGGCCCGCCTCGCAATCGCCTGCCCGATGCGGCCCATGCCGAAAATTCCGAGCCGCTGGTCCTGCAGCGAGCGGCCCAGCATCGAGGTCGGAGCCCATGGGCCCCAGCGGCCCTCGCGCAAGGTGCGCTCTGCCGACGTCGTGTCGCGCGCAGCCGCAAGGATCAGGAACAGCGCGAGGTCGGCCACCGACTCGGTGAGCACGTCGGGCGTGTTGAAGACCGGGAGCCGGCGCGCGGTCGCGGCGGCGAGGTCGATGTGGTCGAAGCCGACCGAATAGGTCGCGAGCACCTGCACGCTGCGCGGAAGCGCGCCAATGCATGCCGCGTCGAGCTTGTCGCCCGGCATGACAAGCACCGCGTCGTGCCCTTGAGCTTCGCCTGCGAGTCGCGCCCCGATCGGGGTGGGCTCGCGCCAGAGCGTGACGTCGAAAGACGCCTCTGCACGGTCAATGACTTTTTGCGGCGGAACGCCGGTGATCAGCAGCCGGCGGCGCGGCGTGGCGATGGTTTGGTCAGATGAGTTCATGGAATATTAGTCAGAAGCGGCTCGTGTCCGCGAACCAGATGAGCAGCGGGCACAGCACGAAGAAGACAGCTGTCGACACCAGCACCGCGCCGGCCGCCTCGTCGCCATGGCTGCTGTAACGCTGCACATAGATCGAACTCACCACGGCAACGGGCATCGCAAGCTGCAGCGTCAATACGCCGGCAACCAGCGGCGGCAGCCGCAACGCTTGCACCACCAACGCTCCGGCGAGAACGCCCACCACGAGTCGGATCGCACCGAGCAGCGCACCCTGGCGGATGCCCGCACGCGACACGCTCGCCAGCGCATAGCCCAGGCTCAACAGCATCAGCGGGACGGCGAGCGAGCCAACCAGGCGTGCGCTTTCGATAACGGGATCGGGCAGCTTGACGCCGGAAGTGCGAAATGCCACCGCAAGCAGACAGGCCACGATTACGCCCTTGGGCCAGCGTGGCGCGCGATCGACGCCACGGCTGGTGACCCAGACACCCAGCGTGTGCTGTATCACCGAGTTGATCGCGAAGAACGCGAGGGCGACAGCCAACCCGCTGTCGCCGAACGCCAATTGCGCTATCGGCAGGCCCAGGTTGCCCGCGTTGGGAAAGGTGGCCGCCGGTCCCAGCGTGGTGGCAGGCATCTTCATGCTGCGCAGCGCGACGCCACTGAGCACCGCCGCGGCGGCGAGTCCGAGTAGCGAGGCGGCGCCAGCCTCCAACAACTGCGTGCCGTCGAGCCGCGTCGTCATCAGCGTGTAGAACACCAGCGCCGGCGTGCTGACCACCGTAGCCAGGGTGGCAACGAACTCGGCCGGGTAGGCCTTCTTCTTGATCGCCCATGCCGCACCCACGGCTGCACAACAGATGACGGGCAGCAGCAGCGTGGCGAGGCGCAGGTAGATTTCCAGCCAGGCGCCGCCCCTCATGCCGGGTGCCGCGCCCCTTCGCGCGCACCGTCGCCCAGGGCGTGCTGCGCTTCACTCAGCAGCATGTCCGCGGCGCGCTCGGCGATCATCAGCACCGTTGCGTTGGTGTTGGTCGAGGTCATCGTCGGCATGATCGAGCCGTCGATCACCCGAAGGCGCTGGATACCGTACACGCGCAGTTCAGCATCGACGACGGCGCCCTCGGCGGGGTCGGCGCCCATGCGGCAAGTGCCGACGCCGTGGTAGACGGTCGAGCCGTTGTCGCGTGCATATTGCAGCAAGGCGTCATCGCTGTCGGCTTGCGGGCCAGGTACCGTCTCGCCGACAACGTAGGGCGCGAGAGAAGGCTGCTTCGCCAGTGCGCGTCCGATGCGCAGGCCGGCGATCGTCGTCTGCCGGTCCAGTTCGCTGCTGAGGTAGAGCGGTGCGATGGCCGGCGCCTGGCTGCGGTCGCTCGACACCACATGCACGTGGCCGCGGCTCTCGGGGCGCATCTGCCACACGCCGAACGACAAGCCCGGCTCATTCTCGAGTTCGCCAATGCGTCCTTCCTTGAAGCTTCCGGGCGCGATCACGAACTGCACGTCAGGACGATCGACCAGCCCCGACGACGCGAACGCGCCGATCACGGCGGCGCTGTAGGTCAGGATGCCACCACCTGCCACCACGTACTTCGCGACTTCCCTCGCGAGTGCGGCACCGTGCGATCGCTCGTTGGCGGTCGCGATGCCCTTGATGCGAAAGCACAGGCGCGTCACGTAGTGGTCTTGCAAGTTGTTGCCGACACCGGGTAGCGCGACTTGCGTGCGAATGCCCGCGTTGTCAAGGACGCCGGGGTCGCCGATGCCGCTCATTTCCAGGAGGCGTGGCGTACCGATGACGCCCGCGCTCAAGATGACTTCGCGGCGCGCCTTGACTGCCACCACGTCGCCGGTGGCACTCTGGCATTCGACGCCAGTCACCGTGCGCGAGGCGCCCTCGCCTTCCATGGTCACGCGCGTCACGTGCAGGTCGGTGTGCACGCTCAGGTTGGGGCGCGAGGCGGCAGGCCACAGGTAGCCACGCGCAGCACTCGACCGCACACGGCCGTGACGCGTCTGCTGGTAGTACCAGATCGAAGGACCTCGCGTGGTGGCGTTGGGATCGTCGATCATGTCGAGCCCCAGTTCCTGGCCGGCCTTGATCACTTCGGCGCAAACCGCGGGTGGCGACGACACGCGTGTGACCTGGATCGGGCCGTCGCTGCCGCGGCGCGGGTCGCTGCCGTCCTGCCATGTCTCCGAGCGGCTGTAGTAAGGCAGGCAGTTGGCAAAGTTCCAGCCAACGGCGCCACCCGCTTCCCAGGCGTCGATGTCGGCTGCAAACGGTCGCACATAGAGCAGCCCATTGATCGAGCTTGAACCGCCCAGGCCCCGGCCGCGCGGGAACAGGATCTCGCGGTCGCTCGCCTGCGCCTCGGGCGCAGTCTTGTAGTTCCAGGTGATGCTCGGATGGTCGAGCAGCCGCAGGAAGCCGGCCGGGATGTGGATCATCGGATGACGATCCGGGCCACCGGCCTCGATCAGCATCACCTTGTACTTGCCGTTCGCCGACAACCTGTTCGCGAGCACGCAGCCGGCAGTGCCGGCCCCGACGATCACGTAGTCGGCAACGATCTCCTCACGGGTCGCGCTCATGACCTCACCCCGCCACTGCCGGTGCGACCAGATCCTGGTCCACGTCGTCCATGCGACTGCCCTTGACGACGCCCTTGCTCAGCAGCGCGTCGATCTCGCTGCCCGAGAAGCCATGCTCGCGCAGCACTTCTTCGCTGTGCTGGCCCAGCACCGGCGGCGGCCGGCGCATCTGCACCGGCGTGCCATGCAGATTGAGGGGGTTGGCCAGGTTGGTCATCGGGCCGGCCACCGGATGCTCGAGGTGCAACACCGCGCCGGTGTGCCTGATCTGCGGATCGGTCGTCAGCGCGGTGTGATAGTCCTGTACTGCCGCGCAAGGCACGTCCGCCTTGGACAGTGTCTTGACCCAATGGGCAGCGGGCTGCGTGGCGAAGATATCTTCGAGGATCGCGTCAATCAGATGCCGGTTGGCCGTGCGCTGCGTGTTGTTGATGAAGCGCGGGTCGCTCAGCAGGTCGGTGCGGTCGAGCACGCGGCAAAGGTTGGTCCAGAACTTTTCGGTGAAACAGGCAGCGAAGAAATACTTGCCGTCGGAGCCTTCGTAGTTGCGGTACGGAACCATCGTCGGATGGCCGCTGCCCAGCCGCGACGGCGCCTTGCCGCTGCGAATGGTTTCGCCGTCGCGCGGGATGGTGCTGAACAGCGCCGCGCCCAGCAGCGAGGTGTCGATGCGCTGGCCTTCACCAGTGCGCTGGCGGTGCAGCAGCGCAGTGGTGATGCCGAGCGCCATCATCGCGGCCGCGCCGAAGTCGGGCAGCGGCGCGCCCAGGCGCACCGGCAAGCCTCCGGCTTCGCCCGTCATGTCCATCAGACCGGCGACCGCCTGCACGATCGGGTCGTTGGCCGGCCATGCCGCATACGGTCCGCTCTGCCCGAACGCAGAGGCGCTCGCATAGATGATCTGCGGGTTGATCGCGCGCACGGCATCGTAGCCAATGCCCAAGCGGTCGACCGTACCGGGACGGAAGTTCTCGACGATCACGTCGGCTGTTTTCGCCAGGCGCAGGAACACCGCCTTGCCCTGCGCCGACTTCAGGTCGAGTCGCAGGCTGCGCTTGTTCCGGTTCTGCGACATGAACTGCACGCTCTCGCCGTTGACGAACTGGTTGCCGAGGTCGCGGGCCAGGTCACCGCGTGCGGGCTCTTCGACCTTGATCACGTCGGCACCCAGGTCACCAAGCAGCATGGTACCGACCGGGCCGGCGGTCATCACGCTGAGGTCGAGGATGGTGTAGCCGCTCAGCGGCATGGGCTTCTTTTGTTCGGGCATGGTTGTCTCTGGTTGCGTCGTTCGTCGGTTGTGCGTTTCGTCAGTCGGCGGTCGCGTAAGCCAGCGGTTCGAAGCGGCTGGTTCCGTCTTCGCTGCGGGTTTGCACGAAAGCGTGGCCGTAGGCCGCGTCGTTGCGTTCGAGGTGGTCGGTGCGCAGGTGGCCACTGCGCGTCTCGCGCCGGGCCAGGCAGGCCTCGACGATGACCGCAGCAGTGGTGGCCATGTTCTGGAGTGTCAGCACGTCATTCAGCGTCGCGGGCGTGGCACCGCCGCCCGAAGCGAGCGAGGCATCGATGTCGCGCGCCACCTGCAGCGCTTGCGTGAGGCCGGCCTCGTTCTTCTCGACCAGGGCATGGCGTTGCATGGCGGCCTGAAGCTGCCGCGCGCTGCCGGCCACGTCGATGCCGGCGTTGGGCGCCAGTGCATTGCGCAGTCGTTGCACGACGGCGTCGGCCGCCACGATTCCAGGCGCCTGGCCGCTGCCGACGGCGTCACGCCCTGCGGCATCGCCGGCGCGGTGGCCGAACACCTGCCCCTCGGCCAGCGAGTTGCCGCCCGGCCGGTCGGGGCCGCGCACGCCGCCCGCGAGTTCGCCGATCACGTGCACGCCAGGGATGGTCGAGCGCGCATCGGCATCGACCATGCGAACGCCGCCGTTGAGGCACTGGAACGCGATCCCGACGTCCATCAGGTCGCGCTGCGGATCGACGCCGTTGGCTTTCATCCAGCGCATCGTGTTGGGGATGGTCGCCTCCAGCTTGTCGGCGGGCACGTGCGCGAGCGAGAAATTGATGGTGCCGCGTTCGTTGCCACGCCCGGCCGCGATCTCGGAGGCGATCGAGATGTCGACGTAGCGCGAGACATTGCTCACGGTGAACGGGAAGACCTTCTCGTCCATCACTTCCTCTTGGCTGACGCCCCGCGGCAGGTAATCCGGCAGGAACTCGTGGCCTTGCGCATTCGTCATGCGCGGATGCAGCACGAAGCACGACTTGGAGAAGAGTTGCACGTACGGGTGCACGAGTGCAGGCCCGAACTGGTGAAACTCCATGTTGACCAGCTCGGCCCCGGCGCGGTACAGCACGGCCTGGCCGTCGCCCGTCATCTCGCCCGTCGACACCTGCTGGGAGAACAGGCCATGGGCGCCGCCGGTGCCGAGCACCACCGACTTCGCATGCACGACCAGCCAGCTGCAGGCTGTTGCATCGTAGGCCAGCACGCCGGCCGCGCGGCCTTGCGCATCGAGCAGCAGGTCGACCAGACCGGCCGGCGCGCGCACCTTCACGCCGCGCGCCACCGCCTGTTCGGTCAGCGCCGCGACGAAGGCCTTGCCCGTCTTTCCCGACACGCCGAGCGCGCGCGCGTAGCTGCCGAAGTCGCTCTGGATCAGCTTGTAATCAGTCGTGTGGCCCAGCGGCACCTTGTCGACAGCAGCGCGGTCGAAGGCCACGCCGTAGTCGATCAGATCGGCGATGCGCTTCGGCGCGTCCTCGGCGAGCACGCGCACCAAGTCGCGGTCGATGAATCCGCTGGCCGCGGCCATGGTGTCGCGGTAGTGCACTTCGGGGCTGTCACCCGCGGCGCCGTAGCCCGATGCGCCCATGCTCATGATCTCGCTGGCGCCATGCACTGTGCTGCCGCCGGTGCCGAGCGGCGCCTTGGCCAGCACCAGCACTTCGGCACCCGTCAGCCGTGCCGACAGGGCCGCGCGCGATGCCGCGCCGCCGCCGCCCACCACCACCACGTCAGTGTGCAGTTCCTCGACGGCAAGGCCCAGGCTCTTCAGTTGTCCAACGATGTTGTTGCTCATTCCTGTGCTCATGCTTTCAAGGCGCGCCCGACGATGTTGCGCTGGATCTGGTTGGTGCCGCCGAAGATCTGAAACAGCTTCGACTCGCGATAGTGGCGCTGCATGGCGTACTCCATCGCGTAGCCGTTGGCACCCATGATCTGGAGGCCGTCGGTCGCGACCTTCACATACACGTCCGAGGCGAAATACTTCGCCTGAGACGACTCGGCGTCGCAAGGCTGGCCCTCGACCAGCAGCTTGGCCGCGCGATAGGCCATCATCCGTGCCGCATCGACCTGCGTCTGCATGTCGACCAGCATGTGCGAGACCGCCTGGAAGTCGAAAATCGGCTGGCCGAACTGCTTGCGTTCGAGCGCATACCAACGCGCCAGGTCGACCGCCGCCTGCGCCGCGCCGGCACACATCGCCGACAGCGCCACGCGTTCCTTTGCGAGCACCGCGGTGAGGCGCTTCCAGCCCATGTGCAGTTCGCCGACCACGAGCTGCTTCGGCACGCGAACGCCAACGTAGTTCACCTCGCAGGTGCGGATCGCGCTGCCGCCCAGCAGGTCGATCGGACGGATGTCCAGGCCCGGCGTGTCGGTCGGCACCAGGAAGAGACTGATGCCGTCGTGCTTCCTTGCTTCCTTGTCGGTGCGCACGGCAGTCAGGATGTACTTGGCCTGCATTGCACCGGTGATCCACATCTTGGTGCCGTCAATGACGAAGTCGTCGCCATCGGCTACGGCTCGCGTGGTGAGCGACGCGGCGTCGGAGCCAGAGCCGTTCTCGCTCAGGGCGAAGGCCAGCCAGCCTTCGCCGTTGGCCAACGCCGGAAGGACGTCTGCCTTGATTTCCTCGCTCGCAAAGCGCGCGACCGCGCCACCGACCATGTTGATGTTGGCGTTCCAGAAGCGGCTGAGTGCCACGCTGTAGTAGGCCGCGACTTCGAGGAATGCCGTCATGTCCATGTAGTCGCCGATGCCGCCATGGACCTCGGGCAACGTGAGCGCAAACCAGCCCTGCTCGACGCCGACGTCGATCAGCTCTTGTGGGAATCGCTTTTCCTCGTCGCACTTGCCGATGTAGTCGGGACTGGCATGCTTGGAGAGCACGCGATTGACGCTGCGGCGGAATTCGAACTGTTCGTCGCTCAGATACGGGCGCAAGTCCGGGCGCTCGATCATGGCCAGGGTGTGGGCTGGATTCATTGTGTCTCGGTTGGATGTGTTGTAGCCAGGCCGCCTCAGGCGACGGCCGCCGTTTGCTCGGAAAGGTCGATGCTGCGCAGCGTCGATGAGCGGCTGCGCGCGCCGGCCATGAGAAACGCCAGATCGGAGCCGCTGAGAATCAGTCGCGCGCCCTTCTGGATGTATTCAGCCATCAGCGCCTCGTCATAGACGCCGCCGACGCCGCATGCCTTGCCGTGTTTCCTGCACGCTGCGAACACGGCGTCGAGCGTGGCCTTGACGCTCGGATGACCGAGCTGGCCCGCGACGCCGAGCTCGGCCGCCATGTCGGTACAGCCGACCAGCAGCACGTCGATGCCCGGCACGGCGGCGATCGCGTCCACGTTGTCGCGGCCCTCGACCGTCTCGATCATCGCCACCACCAGCGTTTCTGCGTTGATCAGCGACACGGTCTCGGTCACTGGCAGCGCCATGAAGCGGGTCTGCGGCAAGCTACCGGGAATCGAGCGATTGCCCAACGGCGTGAAGCGGCAGAAATTCACCACCGCGCGCGCCTGCTCTTGGGTGCTCACGTGCGGAATCACGATGCCCTGTGCACCGGTGTCGAGCAGACGTGTGCTGTGGAAGGCTTCGTGCGCGGGCACGCGGATCATCGGCGTGATGCCGACGCCGAGCGCCGCCTGGCAGATCTGCGCGGCAGTGTCGACGCTCATGGAGTTGTGCTCCATGTCGATGAACAGCCAGTCGAAATCGCAGCTGCTGGCAATCTGCGCGATGTCGGCGGTACGGGCCTGGCGCAGGCCCATGCCGAGCGCGAGCTCGCCGTTGAGGATGCGCCGCTTGGCGTGGTTGGCGATGACTTTCATGGGGTTGTCTCCTGTAAGGGTCCCGAGGGGTTCGGTGTGGTTGCTACTCGGCGTCCGCCGGCATGGCGACGTTGACGAACTTGGTGTCGAGGTAATCGCGGATGGCGTGCGGGCCGCCTTCGCGTCCATAGCCGCTGTCCTTCGAACCGCCGAAGGGCGTCTCGGCGGTGGAGGCGACGAAGGTATTGACGCCGATCACCCCCGCTTCGAGGCGATCGACGGTCGCATGCGTCTTCGCCAGCGAGCGCGTGAAGACGTAGGCAGCCAGCGCGAACGGCAGGCGGTTGGCTTCCGCAGCCACTTCATCCAGCGTCGAAAAGGTGGCGAGCGTGCCGATCGGCCCGAAAGGTTCGTCGTTGAGCACCGCGGCATCGGGCTGCAGGCGCGTGAGCCAGGTCGGCTCGTAGAAGTAACCGCGCTCCATGGTGCTCGGGCGCGTTCCGCCCGACAGCACGCGGGCGCCGCCGGATACGGCCTCGTCGACCATCTTCTCGACCGCGTCGCGGCGCCGCGAGGTGGTCAGCGGGCCGAGGTCGGTGGCGTCGTCGAGCGGCGAGCCCAGGCGCAGTGCGCGGGTTGCAGCGACCAGCTTCTGCTCGACCTCACGAGCGATGGATTCGTGCACGTAGAAGCGCGTCGGAGAGGCGCACACCTGACCGGCATTGCGGAACTTGCCCGGCGCCGCGAGTGCGGCAAAGGCGTCGATATCGGCGTCGGCATGAACGATGACCGGCGCGTGGCCGCCGAGTTCCATGCTGACGCGCTTCAGCGTGACGGCCGATTGCGCGACGATCTGCCGGCCGATGGGCACCGAGCCGGTGAAACTCACTTTGGCGACGCGGGCGTCGTTCATGATGGTCGGCGTGACGTCCCCCGGACGGCCGATCACCAGGTTGATCGCCCCCGCGGGAAAGCCTGCATCCTCGAAGCATTTGATGAGCGCCATCGTCGCGCCGGCTGCTTCACTCGAAGGACGAATCACCAGCGTGTTGCCTGCGGCCAGCGCCGGCGCCATCTTGCGTGCCAGCAGCAGCAGCGGGAAGTTCCACGGCACGAAGGCCGCGACCACTCCGAGCGGCTCCATGTGAACCAGGTAGCGATCGCCCTTCACCCGGCTTTCGTAGCTCATGCCGAACACGCGGCGCGCCTCGTCGGCAAACCAGTCGACCGATTCGGACGAGGCCTTGGCTTCACCGACGGCCTGGCGCACCGGCTTGCCGGTTTCCAGTGCCACCAGGCGGCCGAGCGCCTCGGCGCGCTCGTCAATCAACGTCGCCGCACGGCGTAGCAGCCTGGAGCGGTTCCAGGCCGTCAATGCCCGCATCGCACCACGCGCCGACCACGCGGCTTCGATGGCTTCAGTGACCTGCGCCGCGCCGGCGGGCGTCATCTCGCCCAGCGCGACCTCGGTCGACGGGTTGACGACGACGCTCGCGTTTTCGCTGCCCGGACACCAGGCGCCGCCGATGAATTGACCGTGGGATGAGTAGAAGTCTTGTAGTTCCATGACATAAATTGTCGGCGCTTTTCGTCAATGTGTCAACACTTTAACTTGTTGTGCGCGCATACTAGCCTTGTTTGCGGAGGCGTTGTAGACTTCAGAAAACTTCCATAAGCACCATGAGCAAAGTCGTCCTACGAGATGCAGACGCGATCGCCACCCGTCTTGACGAGATACAGGATCAGGTGAAGCGAATGATTGCGGCCGGAACCCTGCGGCCCGGGGAACGTGTCAACGAACAGGCGTTGGCAGCTCAGCTCGGCGTAGGGCGCAACTCGGCGCGCGAGGCCCTGCGGTCCCTCGAACGCAGCGGCCTGATACGCATCGTCCCCAACCGTGGCGCGGAGGTGCGCAGGGTGTCGCTCGAGGCAGCGCTCGATCTGTATGACGTGCGCGCCGGCATCGCGCGCACCGCCGGCCGGCTTGCCGCGAGCCGACTCGAAACTGCGGAGGAAACGCGCTTGATGGAGTTGATGGATCAGATGGAAGCCGCCTTGAAGGCACGCGACGGCGTCCTTTATCAGAAACTCAACGCCTCCTTTCACGATCACCTGATGGCCATCACCAAGAACCCGCGCTTGATCGACCTCAATTCCACGATCGAAACCGAGCTGAGCCTCTACCTTCGCAAGGGCGTCTACACGATGGCGCAGATGCAGCTGTCGCATGCCGAGCATTCGCAGCTCGTAGATGCATTGCGCAACGGCAAAGTCATGGAAGCGGCCAACCTTTTCGAAAGCCACATCCTGACCGGCAAGCAGCGCATGCTCGACACGGTGAACCATTCATCCGCGGCAGTAGCATGACGACGACCGGCGCCTGGACCGCGCTCTCGGTACGTCATGACGCCACGAGCGCGGTGCGCCACGTCGCCATCGACAATCCGCCCCTCGGCGTCTTGAATCAGATCGTCCGGCGCGAGCTGGGCGACTTTTTTCTGAATGCGCAGGAAGAGCGACGCGTGCGGTGCGTGGTTTTCGGCAGCGGCGAGCGCAATTTCTGCGCCGGCGCCGACCTGCGCGAGTACGCGATGCGCTTCGATGCCGATGTAGCGCGGGTGCATGTCGCCAACGCGCACCGCATGGTCCTGGCGCTGGTCGAACTCGATACGCCGAGCATCGCATCGATCCGCGGCGCCTGCATGGGCGGCGGCCTCGAACTGGCGATGGGCTGCAGCTACCGGATTGCCGCGCAAAGTGCGACCCTGGCGCTGCCGGAGGTCAACAGGGGCGCATGGCCTGGCACGGGCGGCACGGTGCTGATGGCACGACTGCTGGGGCCGTCGCTGACCAAGCGACTGCTTTTTACCGGCGAAACGCTCGATGCGTCGACTGCGCGCGACATGGGCCTGGTCGACGAAGTTGTCGGCGACGATGTACTCGAAGCCCGCACACAGGCGCTGGCCGCGCAAATTGCCGCGCAACCGCGCACTTCGATCCAGACCATGGCACGACTGGTCGACCGGGACTTCCGTTCTCTGTTTCGGGCGCACCTGCAATACGAGGCCGAATGCTTCGTTCAGGCCTATCAGTTGCCCGCCGCGCGCGAGGGCTACGAGGCCTTTTTCGAAAAACGGACGCCGCGCTGGCAGCAAGTCTGAGCCTCCATTGACCGAGGCGAGGGGAAATCGCGGCCACGTCCTTGCCGCATGCATAGGCCGCCGCTCGCTGTCCCGGATGGCGCGCAGGTTGCGCCCGAAGCTCGACTTCAGCAGTGCGGTGGTGACCGCGATGACCGCCAGCAGGCAGGCGAGCGCCAGCGCAAGTGCTATGAAGGAGACCGAGTCCGTCCATTGCGGCGGAAACCGCAGCAGGCAAGGCTCTCGGCCATCCGCAGCAGCCCGGCGCAGGCCGCGCCCCGCAGGCTGGCCACGCCACCCACGATCGTGGCCGCCATGCTGATCAGCATGACGTGATGGCCGATGGCCGGGCTGAGGTCGGACGAGGCCGAGGTCTGGATCGCGGCCCCGGATTGCCAGCACGGGGATAAGTCGCGCTTTGCACCGACCGCGAGCGGATGCTTGTCCTTGCCCGCCAGTGGCTGTACGACCACCGTGGACAGCCTAGCCCGCATCCGGCGCTCGGTGTCGTACATGACCCAGCTCGTCAACGACTTGCTGGCGCTTGCGCAGGTGGGCAATGCGCCCTTCGAACGCGCCGAGATCGACCTGTCGCAGCTGTGCGAGGAGATCGTGGCGAATCTGCGTCTCGCGTCCCCGGAACGCCAGGTGACCGTCGAGGTCTCGCCCGGCCTGCACTGCAATGTCGATGCCAGCCTGATGCGCGCCGCCATGGAAAACCTGATCGGCAACGCGTGGAAATACTCGGCGCGGGTTGCGCACGCACGCATCGAGATTGGCACGATGGCCGTCGATGGGCGAGAGGTCTTCTTCGTGCGCGATAACGGCGCCGGCTTCGACATGACACAGGCGCATCGCCTCTTTGCGCCGTTCGAGCGGCTTCACGCGCCGAACGAGTTCGACGGCACAGGCGTGGGCCTCGCCGCCGCGCAACGCATCATCGAGCGCCACGGCGGCCACATCTGGGCCGAGGGCGCGACGGGGCACGGCGCCACGTTCTTCTTCACGATGCCGTAGCGGCGCGGCCGGCGCAGACTCGGCCAGGGCCCTCCGTACGCCAAGCCATACCCGAGGTTCATTGCTTGTCTGCGGCGCGCCCGAGATACAGCATTTCGGTCACCTTCCACGCGCGCGGCGCTGCGTCGAGTGGTGTCGGCAACGGCCGGTCGCTGTCGACGAATGCGCTGCCTCAAACAACCGCCATGTGGTTCCGAGGCTTGAGGGTCACGATGGCTGGATCGGCATGAAAGAGGTGATGCCGATAGCGCACGAAAAACTTGAACGCGTAGGGCTGGATCGCGGCTGACTCGGTCGACATCACGACGAACCCAATCGCGCGAAGCATGTCGCTAAACACAACGTCGCGCGGCGGCAGATAGAGCCCGCCCCACTTGTCAATCGCGTCGCGCTCAATCCGGCGGATGCGCGAGGTGCGTGCACCGCTGATCGCCGCCATCACCGCGTACTCCGCAGTCAGCGGAGCGCGAAGGTCGTGCAGGACGCAATGGAGCATGGGGGGATCATTTTCGGCGAGACAAGACTTCGGCAGATCCCGGTGGCGGCCTCTGATGCTGCGCTCGAACTGTTTTGTTGGCCAGCCGGGCGTCTCGTACGTCACCTTTGCCCGCAGATGGGATGAATCCGTTGCTGCTGGACGCGGGGCTGGAAATGGGATCAGGGGGCGCCCAGTTCTCGCTGGTGCCGTCCCTTGAGCGCGACGAAGCCGTAGTCGAGTGCCTGCTCATAGTCCGTGAAGCGTTCCACTGCTTCGGCGACACATTTGGAGGGATGGCCGGCATGTCGTTCCACCAGCCTCCAGGTGAATTCGGCGGGCGCGAGTTGTTCGACGGTAACGGCCAATGCCGGCATGGACCATTTCGGAATGCCGTCGCTGCGTTTCATTTGAGGCATGCAGAAATGGTAGCGCTTTTGGTTACGTTAGGGATGCGGTGCCTCGTCCAAACGGAACCGGCCCGCGTCCCGGGATTGGATGGAGGGACAGGTCTTCAATGCGGCCGTTGACTTCGGCGCCCTGCACGGCGTCTAGCTTTTCTCATGTCCCGCAGGAGGCGCGCCGAGAATGCGACGGAGGTGAATACGCCCGGCCTCCCCTTCAGACGTTCGCGTTCAGGCAGGCGATCGCGTCGGCGGCGTTTGTGAAAGCGGGGCTCACGCGCCCGGCGGCGATGTCGTCATCAGCCTCGCGCTCCAGCGTCGCCCAGCGGGCGCCTTCGACGACGTCAAAGACCTCGCCCAACGCTGCGACCAGCTAGCGCTCACGCTAGCGGATACGCGATCTCGGGCTCACCCGCGCCTCCAGCTGCAAAAAGGTCATACGCAAGCCGCGGATCACCTGCTGCAGCTGTTTCAACTCCGCGACTGCACGGGAGTTGAAAGAGGCAGACGGGATGTAGTACAAAATAGTTACTTGGTGGGTTTTAAGGCAGATTATCGTGGAGGAGCAACTGGACGAATTGCACCGAAATCTTGCGTTCTGGCACGCGGCCGTGGTGACCGCGCGCGAAGTGCTGATCGAGGCGCTGGGCGCCCGAATGTGCGGTAGCGGCGACGGGCCTTCCCCGGAAGACATCAAGGCGTTCGAGATGGCCAGTCAAGAGGAAGCAAGTGCCAAAACGAAGCTTGAGAGCTTTCTAGTCGTTGCGCGCTCCAAAGAAGCAATTGAGCGGGCACGCGGTTCTGGATCCGCCCGAAGCGCTCGTCCCGGGGAGAGCTGACGGCAACGCAGTCCATGGTCCGGCTCGAAGTTGTCGAGGCCGACCAGGGCTGTACTCTGGCACGCACGAAGGCCGGCGCACGAAGGTCTGCGGCAGGCCGACTTACCGCTGCGCTCAGGCCCCTCGGCCCGGCACGGTCCGAACTACGAATGGGGCCGCTTCCGGGACGGCAAGGTCGTGCAACGCGTGTTCCACGGCTGGATCTCTGCCTCAAGGCACGAGAGGCCGAAGGTCTGCCGCCCCCGACATCGGAGTGCTGACGTGCGAGCGCCCGCTGTTGCCACGCGGCATCCACAGACGCGGCACGCACTGGCGGGCCGGCACTCGACGATGGCGTGACCACTCGGTCGATTGGCGAGACCGTTCCCGCACACGCGCCGACCTTTCGTCTCATGACGCTGTCGGTGAACAGCTGCCCCGGCGAAAGTGCAGTCATCGAAGACATCCCGTCGTCGATGCACCCCGAAGGAACGCCACCATGAACGACATCCAGCAAGTCTCCTGCAACTGCAACACCTGTCCCGGCACAGGCTGTAGCTGTGGCTGCCAGCAAACCGCCCAGCAGACCGCTGGCACCTGCAGCCCGCAATGCCAGTGCGGCACGCAATGCGAATGCGGTTCGCAGTGCCGATGCGGTGCCACCGCCAATTGCGCCTAATCCTGAGCCGGTTTGCATCCGGCACGACGCCGGCGGCCGCCGCCACACTGCCGCCAGCATCCTGACCTTGCGGGACGTTGCCGCCCGCTTCCACACGAAGGAACCTGTCTATGAGCAGCTTTGTCCTAGCTTATGTCGGCGGCATTGTCGGCGCCGTTCTGATGGACATCACCGAGACGCTCGCCGGCCGGGTGGGCCTGACGAGCGGCGTCAACGTCGCCCTGCTCGGCCGCTGGGCGCTGGGCCTGCTGCGCGGGCAATGGGCGCATGTCGACATCGCATGCTCCCCGGCGCGGCCGGGCGAAGTGCGGATGGGCTGGGCGTTCCACTTTCTCATCGGCGGCGGCGGGGTCGCGCTGCTATATGCGGCCTTCGTCCATGCCGCGGGCTTCGACGTACCCATCGATCACCTCTGGGGTGGTGTGATATTCGGTGCGGCAACTTCGCTGCTGCCCTGGCTGCTGCTGCTGCCGGCCTTCGGCTGGGGCTGGTTCGGGCAGCACGGGCCGCGAGGGACCAACGCCCTGTTGGCCAGCACGGTCGCGCACATCCCCTACGGGCTGGGCATCGGGGTCGTGATGGCCCTGGGCTCAAGCCACTAGCGGCTTGGCAGTGCACCGCGCCGGCTCTAGAGTAGAGCCGGCTGCCTCACACTCTCGCAGCACCACTGCCCGCCATGTACCTGTCGTCGCCCCCCAACGCCGAGCTGTGGCCCGACACGCTGAAGGGCGTGCTTCGGGCCGTCGCCGTCGCCACCGTCTTCTGGGCCCTCGCTGCGACGCTGTTGCACTTGCTGTCCCCTGGGCTCGATACCTGGCCCCGGCTGCTGACGTTCTCCGAGTGCGTGGGGCTGACGATGGTGGCGTGCGTGCTGCTGCTGCGGCGAACCCGAGCCTTCTCCCGATTCAGACCGTTGACACGCTGGATCCTCACCGGCGTCATCGCCATTCCGACCGGCTACTTCGTGGGCCACCAGTTCGCCTTCCTGCTGCTGGGCGAACCGTTGCGCATGGTTGGGTACCTGGGTGTCAGCCTGATCCCGATCATCTTCACCATGCTGGTGGGTGGCCTGGGCTTGCACTCCTATGCGACGCGCGAGCAGCTCGCGCAGGAAGCCGCCGCCCGCTCCGAAGCGCAACGCCTGGCGGTCGAGTCACAGTTGCGGCTGCTGCGGGCGCAACTGGAACCGCACATGCTCTTCAACACGCTGGCCAATCTGCGCTCGCTGCTGCGCGAAGACGTCGACCGCGCCGAGTCGATGATCGACCAGCTGATCGTGTACCTGCGCAGCGCGCTGGCCGCGTCGCAGACCGAGTCGGTCGCCCTCAGCCGGGAATTCGCGCAACTGCGCGCGTATCTGGACATCATGGCGCTGCGCATGGGGCCGCGCCTGTCCTTCCGCTTGGAACTTCCGGCCGACCTGGAGGCCACGCAGGTCCCGCCCATGTTGCTACAGCCGCTGGTGGAGAACGCGATCAAGCATGGGCTGGAGCCTAAGGTCGGCTCAGGCAGCATCGAGGTGGTCGCGCGCGCAATCACCGCGGGCATCGAGATCCGCATCAACGACAGTGGCCTCGGGCTCCCCGCGGACGAGGAAGAAGAACCGGCCGCCCGTCCGGCCGGCACCAGCTATGGTCTGCAGCACGTGCGCGACCGGCTTCAGGCGGTCTACGGCCCAGCCGCGCGGCTCAGCCTCGAACGGCGTCAACCGAACGGTGTGAGCGCCGTCGTGTTTATCCCCATCTGACTCGGCGCACGCCGAGTTCGCCAATCACCGTTGACATCGACCTGTCGAGAAAGTCCGCCATGGCCCTGGCTACCGCACCCACTGCCGTCATCGCCGAGGACGAACCGGTCCTTGCGCGCACCTTGACGCGCCTGTTGGAACAGGTGTGGCCCGAGCTTCGCATCATCGGCGTCGCGGAAGACGGTCTGCGCGCGACGGAGCTGGGGCTGGCGCATGCCCCTGACGTGATGTTCCTGGACATCAAGATGCCCGGTCGCACCGGTCTGGAGGTAGCCGAAGCCGTGGCCGACGACTGGCCCGACGACCGGGCCGAGCCGCTCTTCGTGTTCATCACGGCTTACGACAGCTTCGCAGTGCCGGCCTTCGAGCGCGCTGCGATCGACTACCTGCTCAAGCCCGCCACAGCCGAGCGTCTGCAGCAGACCGTGGAGCGGCTGAAGGCGCGGCTGGCTGGGCGCGCCGCGTCGCCCGATGCTGGCAACCGGGCCGCGCTGATGCAGCGGATGCAGTCGATCGCGGCACCGCAAACCGAACCGAGCGAGCGCATCAAGGTCATCCGTGCCGGCTTAGGCAACACCGTGCGCATGATCCCGGTCGCCGATGTGGTCTGCTTCGAGGCGACGGAGAAGTACGTGAACGTCGTGACCCCATCCGGTGAGGCGCTGGTGCGCATGAGCATGCGCGAGTTGATGGTACGCATCGACTCGCCCGACTTCATCCAGGTGCACCGCAGCGTAATGGTCAATGCGAACGCCATCCTGAGCGCCACGCGTGACGAAAACGGGCACTACAGCCTGGCCGTGCGCGGCTTGCAGCGGCCATTGAAGGTGAGCCGCGCGTTCGGCCACCTCTTCCGGCCGATGTAGGTTGCAGGCTGGGATGTCGCCACCGGCGTGACGCCGGGGCGTGAGCCTCAGGGCCGCTCGAGAGCGAGAGGCCGGACGCGCAAGTCCAGAGCGGCCACCGCCTGCACGAGGTAATGCTCATCGATGCTCTTGGTCTGCGGCCGGCTGTGTCGACGAGCAGCTGCAACAAGTTCTTCATGGGTGGGTCCTTTCACGGTTAAGGGCTCGGGCCCCGATGAGGCGGTGTTCAACGCCCAGATGCAGAAGCACCACTACCTGGCCTACTCCCAGCCCGTGGGCGAGCACCTGAAGTACATGGTCTTCGTCGGGGGACGGCCGATCGCGTACATGGCGTGGAGCTCGGCGCCGCGTCACCTGGGCAGCCGCGACCGCTTCATCGGCTGGGACAAGCAGGCGCGGCTGAAGAACATCGCGCTGCTGGCCTACAACACGAGATTTTTGATCTTGCCCTGGGTGAAAGTGCCACACCTGGCCTCGCACCTGCTGGGGCGCATTGCCCGACGGCTGTCGGCCGATTGGCAGTCGGCGTACGGGCACCCGATTACTTCCTGGAGACCTTCATCGATCCGAAGCGCTTTCGCGGCACGTGCTACCGCGCGGCGAACTGGACTCGATGGGCGTGACGACGGGCGCGGCAAGGACGCCCCCGACGTACGAGCCGACCCGCTCGATCAAGCAGGTGCTGGGCTACCCGCTGGTCAAGAACTTCCGCCAGCGGCTGTCGCATGTGCAGGCGGCCGCGTGAAGGAGCCCGAATTCGTCACTGCGACCCAGCAGGAACTCGACGAGATTCTGTTGCGGGCCAAGCCGGCATTGTTAGAGCAGCAATATCGCCTGCTCGAGGGGGTGCTCACCACCTTCGTGTTCGAGATGCTCAAGCTGCAGCACGCGAAGACCACCAGTGCACGCAGGTGAGCATCACTTCCAGCGGGTAATGCTTCCGCTTGATCACCTTGCACAGCGCATCGATCACGTCTTCGTCCCGTCCTCAGTCTCGCATCAGCTTACCAGTGCCGGCTACTGCGACAGGACCTCCTTCAGCACCTCTTCGGTGGCTTTGTCCTCGAGGCTTGCGCCTCGGGGACCTTTTCTGAAGCGGAGGGGGACTCGAATTTCGCCGCCGGGGGCTCTTGGAGGCGAAGACGTGGCCAGCTGATGCGGCCCCTTGCCGCACTCTCTCAGGGGCACATTTTTGACGGCCTCACCCGACCAATGTCGGATTGCGCCGGGCCTCGTCGATGCGTCGCTGTCTGACGACCCCAATGCAGCGCGAATGCGTAGCGTTCTGCGGCTCGGCACATTGCCTGTTGAGGCACATCGCTCGCAGCAGAAACATCTCGCTGTTGCAGGAGGCGGTGGGGTCCGTTGCGCTGGGCGCAGCGGAGCGTGGGATCCTCCACCGAGGCGCTTGCGGCGGCGGGGTCGGGCTGGCGGCGCGGGTGGGGGCCACAACGGGCATCCGTTGTTTATCCGCGCGCGCCATGACGATTTCCTTGTTGGGGTTGGCCGTAACGCCCACACCACCCGGGCTTTCCGGCTTGCGCGTCTTGGCAAGGCTCGTCGTCTGTGTCAGCTCCGCTCGCCCATCCGGCAACGCGCTCACCGCCACAACCGCCGACGCCGGCGACGGCTGATCACCGCGATGTAACGTATACCACCCAACGAAGCCAACAAACAGCGCGAGCGGTATTGCGAGCATCCAAAGCAGCATGTTCGCGAGTTCGCGGCGTACGTGGCCGCCCGCTCCGACAGGGAGACGGGTAGGCGTTACACCCGTTGGCGTGCTGGGCGGGTTCCTCGCAACGACTGACTGATCCCAATAGATGGCGGGCAGCTTGCTCGCGCAGGCTGCGCAGTGCGATGCGCTTCGATGATTCAGGGTTCGACAGAAAGTGCACTTTGCAAGGGCTGTCCTCTCGCCTCGCCACAACAACTCCAGCATGACGCCGAGTTCGCTGAATTCAACGGTAGGCAGCGGGCCAATGTTGTTCGTGGGCGATGCATTCATGACGACTCCAGTTCGGCATCGAGGAGCGCTCAGCGTGGCCGGCGCCGATGAACCCCCTATCAGCGCCGAGAGACTGTCCGCGTGAAGCATGGAAGGATTCGTAGCATTTGTCCGTACGCCATCGCACATTGTCCGAGACGGAGTGGAACCTCGCTACCTTCTTGGCAAGGTCACGGAATCGGTGGCTCGACGACGCGCGCAGGCCTCGCCTGCGCGCAATTGAAGCGCGGCGAAGGCCTCCACCATTACACGGCGGTTTCTCCGCACCCTGGCCGCGCCGACATTGGACTCAGGCGCAAGGGCCGCAGGCTGGTGCATCGTCGACCGCGAGGAAGGGTTCGCCGCGCTGGATCGCATGCGCGCGCCAGGCGTGACTACCGGCTTTCATCCCAACGACGACTAGCGGCAAGGTCCGATGGACGACATGACGGTGCGGTCGTAGCCGAAACCGCTGCTGTACCGAGGGTGAACGGGCGCGCGACTAGCATTCCACTCCTGATACGGATTCACGCTGTGATGCCGCTCGACGTTCCGAGGTAAACAGCGTTCACAGCCTCCCTGCCGAAGCCTTCGAGCTGAACTAAGCGCAGAACGCTTGAAGCGCTACAAAACCCGCATCGAGTGCCCCGTCGTAGTCTGGGAAGCAACTCGTTGATGCAGCCACACATTCAGCAAGATTGCTGCTGCTTTGCTTTTTCACCAGCGTCCACGAGAAATCGCTCGGCCCGAATTCGTGGACGACAACGCAGAGCGCGCGGTGCGTCATTGCTGAGTCAACGGGTGCTGCGTACCCAGCTCAAAGCCGAAGTATCGAATCGCCGCTTGACCTAGCGGTGTGAGCTGCGTCACTGTAGCGGCGGTCCGATTGTGGTTGGCGACAGGTTCAAAGCTGAGCTTCAGATAGCCCGCGTCCCTCAGCTGTTTGAGGCGGACCACGTCCGTGCGCATGAAATGCATCGGCAACTGGCCCTTGTGGATGCGCTTGAGGATTGCTTGAGTCATGAGCCATTAGGCGCCATTTGCAGCTTCGGGGTTTGACCTGCATGGTTTGGACGCAAATTGGCAGGGCCTTCACACTCGAAAAGCGGAGCCTGACGCTTGAGTCCGCCGTTTTTGAGGCCGCGGGAGAGCGCCGCTGACGATGCAACTGGGACGGCGGCATCGCTGTCGGGGCCGCCGCGCAGGTGGATCACATGCGCGCTCCGGGCGAGCCGACCGCGGTGCACGCACGCGGCCGAGCCTCAGGGTGGAGAGCCGCGCTGCAGGTCACGCGCGAACGAGCGACGGATGGCGATGAGTCCCGCGAGAGACAGGCCGACTACGGCAAGCCAAAGCAGAACAGGCAGTTGGAGGAAGTGATGCATGATGGTGGATACCTACCGGGTCTTTGGTTCAACGCGCGACCATGTCGCGCGGCTGACCTTGCAGCGAAGACTGTCAAAGCGCCCGGCTCCGGGCCAGCGTACGTCCACCACCTCTCTGCTGCAGCACACATACGCCGATGGCGGCAGTGGGGCTATGCTTGACCCCTGACGGCTCAGAACGGCCAACTGCAGCGATGCGGAGCGGGCGTCGGCTGAAAACCACCTCGAAGTCCGATGCTCAGAATGCCGGTCAACAATCCTCCTCAAGGTTTTCGCGGCTTGCCCCATGGTATTGGCGCCGGCACAGCGCACTGCCCCAGAGCGGAGGTACTTCCGAAATCGGCGGGCCCAACGACCTCGAGGTATTCCATGTCAGGGGAATAGTCGAACAGGAAATGACGGATGCCCGGTGCCTGATGAACGCAGTCCCCAGCTTCCACCAGCGTGTTGCGATCCTCGTACATGAAACGTGCCCACCCCTTCAACATGAACACGATGTGGAACTGTGCTTCGTGAACGTGCCAGCCGGTGCCGTTCTCTGGTCTTCATTGGCTCGCACCAACTGTGCTACGACGCGCCCGCCGGTCGCTTGAGCAACGCCCAGGTCACGATATGTGAAGAAGTCGCGCAAACTTCCAGAGACGAATGACGTGTCGGTAGGCTTGACGTGAGAAAAGCGGGTGGAAAGTTCGGTCATGTTCATGCTTGCGATGTGCAGAGGGGGACGAGCAACGGCCAGCTGTAGGGTTCAAGGAGCATTGACGTCTACGCGCTCCTTGCGTGCATTGAACACCTCGACCGTGTCGCCGATCTCGAAACGCATCAGGTCCTCTCCGAGCGCGAGCGGTCCGTCATAGGTGCTGCGTGTTCGTGAGACGACCTCGGTGGCTGGAACATCAAGCCCCTGATTCGCCTTGATCACGATGATGTGCGTGAACGCAGCCACCTTTGGCTTGGCCATCGCGAAGATTCGACCTGCTTCTTCCGGCGACGTGTGATGGGCGGTGATCTCCTTGAAGCGTGGATAGTCCTTGAGGAGTTGGGGGTCGATGTCCGCGACCTCGTGAAGCAGCAGATCCGCACCCTGCGCCCGTTGAGCAATACGCTCGTCATACGTGGTGTCGCTGGAAATCACGACCTTCTTGCCTTGGTACTCGATCATGTAGCCGAAGTTCGGCTCGATGAGGTCACCGTGATGGGTCGGAAACGCGGTGATGCGTACGCCATTGCGCTCATAGACAACTCCAGCTGCGATGTCGTGCGCATCGAACGCGATGCCCGCCGTGAAGAGTAATGAAAATGTGTTTGTTGCTATTTGGCAAAGCCCATTGAAATCAATGAGTTAACGTGTCGTGGAGTGACTGCGAGCACAACATTACTTCGCTTCTTTTGGTAGTAATTTTGTGCTTATCCGCCTTGCCGTAGTAAAGATGTGCGAATTTGCCGTGATCCGTATGAGCACATGTTTACTACTCAAGGACTGACGGCGCGACGAATCCGGCGTGGCCAATGGCGGCGAACGCCGCGTTTTGAGAGTGAAGGGGCGCCCTCCCCGGCGTCAAGTTGCGAGCCATGCGTTGAACCGCGCTCATCGACGTTGAGCGCGCTCGTAATGTCGACTGCGCGAACATCGCGCAAGGCGCACCGCGAGCACAGTCTTACTACGCTATAAGCACAATTTCATTACACCTCACGGCGTTGCACGCACGGTGAGCGACCCCGACAACATCGAAGCCGAGTTCGCGATCATCGTTCGCTCCGACCTCAAGGGCGCCGGATTGGGAAGGCTGCTACTCGCGCAACTCATCGAACATGCGCGCAGCCGCGGCACCGGGCGCCTGGTCGGCATCGTGCTGCGCGAAAACGAGCGCATGCTGAAGCTCGCCCACGCGATGGGCTTCGAAGATGACCATTCGGAGCCACCGTCTTCCGACCAGCGTCGCGTCGTCATGTCGCTGGCACAGACCAGCCTCGCGACAGCGGAGGAGCTCAGCGCGGGGTGAGCGGCCCCCGCCCAAGGAACCCGCCGGCGTCGTGCAATCGAGGCGGCAAGCGCCACTCCGAACGATGCCGGACAACCGTGGCACCATCAACGCATGCTCGAGCTGTCCCGCCGCATACCGTACCGCACCTGGCCGAGTGCGAGCGCGGTGCTCCTTGCGATCACCTGCTCATATGGTCGCCACTGTCAATAACTACTGCAGGTGATAGGGGGTGAGGTATGTTTTTGGAATCGATCGGGTGATGCGACTCGAGCGTTTGCAGCGACGATGAATCAAGCTCATATCCGCGGATTGGTTACCTGCACTTCATCGATTCGTCGTGGGCCTGCCTCGCTCTAGGGTCGGGGATCATCCTTGCGGTGCCCTGGTAACAGGCTCGAGGGTTGCCCTATCGTTGCTCGTGCCGCATCACCAGATCGATCCCGGAAGTCTCCTTTTTTAGGTTGCCGCACCTTTCTCGCGCTGCGCCTGCATGCCGATCGCCCAGACGAAGCCGGCCAGCTCTCTCGCGACCGCGACGCAGGCCTTGTTGGCTTGCAAGCCACGCGAATTCAAAGCGGCGAACCGCTGGGTCAGCCGCAGTTGCGCCGTCCAACCCATTCTTCGTATGGGTTCGGACAACTCTTGTTGTCGCACCTGCGCCGCTCTGCCGATGCGTGCCTTGAAGCGATAGTTCCAGGCCGCCTCGGTCAGTAGTCGCCGTGCGTGCGCATTGCCTGTCTTGGTGATGCTGCCTCGGCTCGTGCGCTCGCCGCTGGACCGCTCAGATGGAACCAGGCCCAGATAGCCCATGAGCTTGCGTGGATGGGCGAAGCGCCCGAGGTCGCCGATCTCAGCCACCAGGCCGATCGCCGTGATCGCGGCGACACCACGCAAGGCCTGCAGCGCACCCACCACCGGTTCGAAGCGCCAGCCAGTGATCGAGGCCTGCAGCGCCTTCGTCAGCCGATCGACGCGATCGTCCGCTGCCGTCACGGCTTGCCAGTATTCGGTGAACGCTGTCTGGGCGGCGCCGGCGCCGAAGTTCAACGTCCCCAGCCAGCGATAGTAGGCACCGCACCAGGAAGTCTTGCCCTTGTAGCGCACGTCGTGGCGCAGCAAGAAGCCCTTGAGCTGATGGCGGGCCTGCATGCGACCGTGGACCGCATCTTCGCGTGCCCGCGACAGGTCACGAATCGCCTCGTCGTCTGGATCGGGGATCCACACCGCGCTCAACTGGCCCGCGCGCGAGCACTCGGCCAATTGAACACTGTCGCGTGTGTCGTTCTTGATGCGATCGCCTGGACGTCTTGGAATCTGCGACGGGGCGATGATCTCGCAGAGGTAGCCCTTCGCCTTCAAGGCACGCTGCAGCCCGAAGCCCGTCGGACCAGCCTCGTACACGAGGTGCAGTTGCTCCTTGGTGCCAACCTTGGCCAGCACCTTCAACAACTTGTTTACATCGTGCGGAACCTTGCCGATCAGGCGCCCGGGCGCTCGATCCGGCTCGGCTGTCGCCACGCTGATGCTGTCCTTGTGGACGTCCAAACCCACGTGAATCTTGCTACGCTCTTCCATGGTCGGTCTCCTTGTTTGCTGACGACGCAAGTCACAGCATGTAGCTCTGCGTTCTTGGACGCAACCTACGATGTTGGAGACCGGCCGCCTATCCAGAGGGGGCGGCGACCATGATGTCTACGTGGGCGGACTGACCTTCTGGGATCGCCACGAGCCCGGTAGCCGGCCGCTGGCAGCGGGGGAGACACTGACCGTGGGGCACGCCAGGTTCGTCGTGGCCGATGGCTGGCAGATGGACGTATCCCGCTCGAAGGCCGGCCAGTCGTTGATGCTGTACAAGGGCGGCCACAAGTTCCTGGTGACCACCGCCGACTGGAATGGCGGACCGGATGGACCGATGGTTCGGCAGCGCCGGCTGATGGAGCGCGGCCAGGGCCTGCGGGTCGACGGCGAAGTTTCCAAATTCGTCAATTCCTGGGGATTGGAGGGAAAGACCTTCGCCTACTACGGACTGAAGCTGACCGGCCGGTTCTGGCAGGTCGTCGATCGTCCTCGGCGCTCGGTCGTGCAGGTCGACTTCTACGGCAGCAGCGACGGCCTGAGCGAGGCGCCGGAGGAAGCGAACAGCATGATCGACGGCATGGACATGGAGGCGCCGGCATGAATGCGGTCGCCGCCGCACAGGACCCCGCCGACTGGCCGGTGGGCACCGATTCCTTCTTCCAGCCACGCCGCGCCGCCTTCTGGATCCTGGCTGCCTTCATCGTCAATGGCGCGTTCCACACCGCCCACATGCTGGCGCTGGGCTTGCGCGTGGTGCCGGTCACCCTGTGGCTGGGGCTGCTCGTGTGGGGCGGCTACACCCTGGTGTTCGTGCTCGCCTTCCGGACCCTGGACCTGCTCGAACAGCACCCGCCCGAGGCCTTCATGCTGGCCTTCGCGTGGGGAGGCCTCGGGGCGGTGTACCTCTGCGCGCCGGCGAACAACGCCATACGGAGCCTTTGCGCCAAGCTGGTGTCGCCGGAATTCGCTTCCGTCTGGGGCCCGGCGATCGCAGGACCGATCACGGAGGAATTCCTGAAGATCGCCGGCGTCATCCTGTTGATACTGGTCGCGCGAAACCAATTCCAGACCTACCTCTCCGTGCTGATCGTCGGCGCGATGACGGGCCTGGGCTTCCAGGTGATCGAGAACCTCACCTATACCGTCAACG
>NZ_JBBKZV010000050.1:0-28603 GCF_037889915.1 Variovorax humicola
ATTTGTAAGACTCTGCGCGCAGGACCACCACCGTCCATTCGGGAAGTAGACGCTCTTGCACGAGACACAGGCAAGGTGTTTACTCCGAATCACGACAATCTCGAACGCTTTTGTTGGTTACTGGCGACACGTCACGGCTAACGTCGCATCCAAGGCGGCCGAACTGTCTACTGTTCGCCGCAGCCCACTTTGAGGGGGCGAGACAGGGACACGAGAGCCCTTCGTCTCGGACTCGAGTCAGGCTGCGGCGATCCACGTTTCGACGTGACCGGCAGATGGGCACGCGCGTATGCAAAAGACGGACTTGAAGGACTGATTTCAATGCCGCCAGGACCACGCCGAAGAAAACAAGCGGATGTCGGGCGAGACCCGAGTGAACCGCAAGGACAGTGCCCGCATCAGGCAGGAAGTAATGGACGAGCTTCGACAACTCCGTATGGAGGTCGCCTACCTTGAAAAAGCGGAGGCCTTGGTTCGAAGCAAATCGTATTCAGCGGCGAAGAGCGGACGCGGGTCAATCGCGGCCTGATCGGCCAATCCGGTCCGGGCGTGCGAAGGCTCCCGAGGAGCATAGCCTCGAGACTCTTGCGGGCCCCCATGGTTTGCGCTGACAAGATGAGGGTCAATACCTGTTCCAGAATGTAGTAAGAATTCGTAAGCTTCGCGCCCACGCCCCAACAAAGGTACCCATGCTCGATGTCGATTTGCCAGCGCCAGCGGCGGCCATACGCAATCTTCTTGCGAGCCGCGGAATCGTTGCTGCGCTGGCCCTGCTCAACAACAGGACGCCCTATCGGTTCACGGCGATCTATAAATTGAACGGCGAGGTGATGCACGCGGCGCACGCGTTCGACCGCGACTCCGAGTACCGCACCTGGCTGAAGGTGGTGCCTTTGGGCAAGAGCTTCTGCCAGCACGCGATCGAGCATGGCGAGTTCGTGACCAGCCATGCCTCCAAAGATCCGCACCTGACGGACCGACCTTATGCCGGCATGGTCGAGTCGTACTACGGTCGGCTGCTGACTCGAGAATGCGGCAGGCCCTACGGCACCTTCATCCATTTCGACTTGGAGCCGCGCAGCATCCCCACGGCGGAAATACGCTTCCTGCGCGAGGTGATCCCGCAGTTCATCGACTATCTGCAATGAACAGAGGCGGCTAGACGAGGCGGCCTGCACGACGTCGGTCATTGTTGACTTCTGCTCGCAGTAATATTGCCGCTATCTCTGCGCCGCCGAATGATTACGATGCGTAACCCGGCGCGGGTTGCGCGCCGCACTCGACGCAGGAGACCGCATGTCCACGCCGACTGACTGCACGGCAATCCTCGCCAGTTGGGAAGCGCAGCGACCCGATGCCATCGCGATAGCCTTCGGCGGCTCGACTTGGACCTGGGCCGAGTTGGCCGGGAGGGTACGACGCAACGCTGCCGCACAGCGGGCGGCGGGACTCATACCCGGCGACAGGATCGCTGTGCTCGACCTCAACCACCCGTCGTGCCTTGAGCTGACGCTGGCCTGCGCGCAGGTCGGCACGGCTAATGCCGTGGTCAACTTCCGACTCGCCCCGCCTGAGATTGTCTACGTGATCAACGACGCGCGCGCCCGCATTCTCTTTGTCGGACCGGAGTTCGCGGGTATCGTCGAGAAGCTTCGAGAGGAACTGCCGACCGTCGAGCGGGTCATCCGCATTGGCGGCGCCGACGATGAGTACGAAGCGTGGCTGGCAGCGCACGAGCCCGATGCCGATGCCGATGCCGAGGCCCATCGTGCCACCCCCGACGACTGCTTCGTGCAGTTGTACACCTCAGGCACGACCGGATTTCCGAAGGGCACGATGCTCACCCACCGCGGGATGCTGGCGCACGCGCGCAATTCCGCGATCGACATGGATCTTGGCCCTGACGCGAGGGTCCAGGTTGCGATGCCGCTGTTCCATGTTGGCGGCACCAGCTTTGCCCTGCTGGGGATCAGCGTTGGCGCCCGTCTCGTGATGATGCGCCTGCCGGACCCGGCGGCGGCGCTGGAGATGCTCGAGGCCGAGAGGATCACGCACACGTTCCTCGTGCCCGCGCTCTTGGCCGCGATGACCAAGATTCCCGGCGCCGCCGAACGCGACTACTCTGCGTTGAAGGCGCTTTCCTACGGTGCCTCGCCGATGCCGCTGCCGGTGATGCGTGCGTCGCTGGCACTCTTCCCCGGTGTGATGCGCCAGGTCTACGGCATGACCGAGCAAAGCGGCGCGGTGAGCACGCTCGGACCGGCGGACCACTCCGACCCCGCAGTGGCGCACCGGCTCGTGTCGGCGGGCACGCCAGTCCGCGGCGTCGAGATCAAGATCTGCGACCCGGGCAGCGGAGAGCCCGTTCCCACGGGGGCGCCCGGGGAGATCTGGGTTCGCAGCGAGCAGGTCATGGGCGGCTATTGGGGCAAGCCGGAGGCCACCGCGGCGGCGATTACGCCGGACGGCTGGCTGCGCTCCGGCGATGGCGGACACATGGATGCCGACGGCTACATCTACGTCACCGATCGCATCAAGGACATGATCATCAGCGGCGGCGAGAACATTTACCCTGCCGAGATAGAGCGGGTGCTGGCCGAGCATCCGTCCATCGACGATGTCGCAGTGATCGGCGTGTCGGACGAGAAATGGGGCGAGGTCCCCAAGGCCGTTGTCGTCGCGGCGCCTGGCACCATCGTCGACACGCAACAGATGCTGGCCTGGTGCCGCGAGCGACTGGCGTCGTTCAAGTGCCCAAAGTCCTTCGACGTTGTCACCGCACTGCCCCGCAATCCAACCGGGAAAATCTTGAAGAAGGATCTTCGCAAGCCCTACTGGGAGGGACGCGAGCGCCAGGTCGTGTAGGCCGCCCTGTCGGTCCGGCCGTGGGAGATCGTCGGGCCGTGCCAATCGGGCAACTCAGCACTGACTCCTGTCGCTCAGCGGCGCCGCGTTGAACGAATTCAGCGCGTATCAAGAACGAACGTGCCGTAGCTGAGGTGAAGTTTGGGCGAGGAAGCGCTCTATCGCGACGCGAATCACCAGAGGTTCTTGCCGTCGATCACTTTGACGGGCGCGGTCGCCGCGTCGAAGTCCCTGAAAAGGCGGGCGTTTGCGCCGATGCGACGTGTCTTGCCATCCCATTTGCCGTCGAGCTCGAAGGCGGGGCTGTCGGTATAGGTCGTGCAGCCGCACTCGGCGCAGAAGTGATGCGCGACCTGCTTCGTGTTCCAGCGATAGACAGCGTCGGCGTCGCTCTTCACGACCGTGAACTGTTTCGGCTCGAAGTAGGCATAGAGCGCCCCGCGTGATGCGCAAATCGTGCAGGTGCAGCGGGTGACCTCGACCGGCAGGTCACCGTCGATCGAGAAGACGTTCTTCCCGCAATGGCAACGCGCGTCGATCGTCATCGAAACGGCCTACTTGAGCGAGTGCAAGCCGATGACGTTCTTCTCGGTGTCTATTGCGAGCGCGATAAAGCCGTAGTTGCCGATCGAGGTCTTCTCCTTCATCACCTCGCCGCCCGCGGCAACGACCCGGCTCGACTCCACGGCACAGTCGTCGCAGCTGAAGTAGACGATCGTGCTCGTGCCACCGCCTGTGGGGCCATCCTTCATTTTGGCAAGCGCGCCTGCTGCGCCCATGCCACCTTCTTTCATCGGGAACGACAACATCTCGATCTCGATCGACTTGTCGGGGTTTGGCAGGCTCTCAAGCTTGACCCCGAGGACCGTTTCATAGAACTTGCGGGCGCGTGGCAGGTCGGCCACGGATCTCGAACCACCCGACCGGATTGCTGTCCATTCGTTTCGCTCCTTGTTGTCGCAGGGCCGCTCAGCCCTCGCCGCCAAGCTCCACGACCGGCGTGAAGCCGCCAAAGATCATTCGCATGCCGTCGAAGGGCATCGGGTTGGTCTTGGGATCGAGGCGCGGGTCCTTCATGACCTTCTCCATCGCGACATCGCGCGTCGCTTTGTCCGGCCATTCGATCCAGGAGAAGACGACAGTCTCATCGTCCTTCGCCTGGACCGCGCGCTGAAAGTCGGTTTGCTTGCCGGCCTTGACGTCGTCCCCCCAACACTCGAGAACGCGAGTCGCGCCGTGCTCGATGAAGGCCGAGTCAGCCTTTTTCGCGTGCTCGATGAACTTGGCCTTGTCGGCCGTTGGCACTGCGATGACGAACCCGTCTATGTAAGCCATTCGATCAAGCTCCTCAAACAAAGACTTTTTAATTGTCGCCCTGCTCCCCCGTTGCAATCTGTCAGTCGCGCTCAAAACGCCTCGTAGGAAGTTGCCCACAAGGAGACGGCGATGCAAAACGGATGCCTGCGCCACGGGAACAGCCTGAGTACGGGCGCAGAGCGCCCAGGAAAGAATGATGACCCGACCAGACGCGGGGAGACGGCCCGGCGCAAGGCCGAGGACGTTCAACTTCAGGAACTCGAGAGCGTGCGGGCGCGGCTGGACGAGGCCGGTATGTGTATGGGGTGGCGGCTGAGAGAAGGTCCGCATTTCGAGCGCGAGAGCACCCGACCGACTTCGAAGCCACCGAGGTCGCAACGGCGTTCGTCAATCAGCAGTCTCGGCAACACGACACTCCAAGAGTTGCTCGTCGGACAAGATTCTTGCCCGTGTTCCGCCGACACAGCGAGCCCTCGCGCGGTCCGTTTGACGCGTTCAAGTCGCCCGCGTACGCTGGGCGACATGAGCGAAGAGCAACCCATCGTGACCCGCGTGCATGCCAGCCTCGGAGAGGTCGACTACGCCGTCAATCTCCAAGCCGGCCGACACCACCTTGTTTCCGATGAGCCCCCGAGCCACGGCGGCGCCCATGCCGGCCCCGGTCCGTTCTCGCTGCTGCTGTCGGGCCTGGCGGCCTGCACGGCCATTACCTTGCGGATGTACGCGAAGCACAAGGGGTGGAACCTCACTGCGGTCGACGTCGAGGCAAAGCTCACGCGTCAAGGCACACAGTCTCACATCGACCGCAGCATTTCCCTGCAAGGCGAACTGGATGCGGCGCAGACGGCGCGGCTGCTCGAAGTGAGCGAGAAGACACCGGCGACCCTGACGCTCAAGGGCGGCATCGGCATCAAGACGACGCTCAAGCAACCTGGAGTCGCATGATGCGCAATGAACAATTCGAGTTTCAAGGCGAGCAGGGGGCGCGCCTCGTCGGAAAGCTGGATCTTCCCGACGGCCCACCGGACAGTTATGCGCTGTTTGCCCACTGCTTCACCTGCACCAAGGAATCCCTTGCCGCAGTGCGGATCGGTCGTGCGCTCGCGGGCATGCGCATCGGTGTGCTGCGTTTCGACTTCACCGGGCTGGGACAGAGCGGAGGTGAATTTGCCGACAGCACGTTCAGCGGCAGCGTGCAAGACGTGGTCGCCGCGGCGCGCGCGATGCGGGACGCCGGCATGGAGCCGGCGCTTCTCATAGGACACAGCCTCGGCGGAGCGGCGGTATTGGCCGCCGCCGGCGACCTTCCCGGCGTCAAAGCGGTGGCGACCATCGGCGCCCCTTGTGACGTTCAGCACGTCAAGCGGTTGTTTGGCGACGACCTGCGGACGCTGATGGAGCAAGGCGAGGCCGATGTGAAGTTGGGCGGGCGCCCGTTCAAGATGCGCCGCTCCTTCATTGACGATCTCGGCGCGCACGATCAGGCGGAGCGCATCGGTGGACTGCGGCGGGCGCTCCTCGTGCTCCATGCACCGACGGATCAGACGGTGGACATCGACAACGCAGCGCAGATCTTCCTGGCAGCGCGCCACCCCAAGAGCTTTGTGTCCCTGGACGATGCCAATCACTTGCTCACCCGGCCAGAGGATGCCGCCTACGCGGCGGAGGTCATCACTGCCTGGGCCTCACGCTACGTGGGCAAACCACCTCTTCGCAGCGCAAGTCAACCGGGGGAAGTGGTTGTCGAAGAAACCGGCGTTGGCGACTTCCAGGTCGAGGTGACGGCGGGCGGCGTCCACTTTCTCGCGGATGAACCGGTCGATGTGGGTGGACTGGGCTCAGGGCCGACTCCCTACGACTTGCTGTGCGCCGGGCTCGGCACTTGCACCGCCATGACGGTGCGCATGTACGCACGCCACAAAGGTTGGCCGCTGCGCCGCGTGCGGGTGAGCGTGGGCCACGCCAAGACAAAGGGGCAAGAGCCGCTCGACGGATTCGTGCGGGAGATCGCCCTGGAAGGCGATCTGACGGACGATCAGCGCTTGCGACTGATTGAGATCGCCGAGCACTGCCCCGTACACCGATCACTGGTGAAAGGGGCGCGAGTCAACACACGGGGTGTCGGTGAAATCCATGGCCTCGCTGGGGTGGAGACAGCCGGTCGGCATGCGCAGGACATGACGATGGAATAGAAAGCGAGCCTCTCGATGGCATTCCAACATCGATGAAGGCCAAACGCTCTACGTTCCTGTGACGATGTCCAGCGAGCTCGAATGGGTCCTTCGTTCGAACTTCGGTTTCGGGAAGGACGAGATGATCGAGCGATCCTCGAGGCCGGCCCGGTACGTCTAAGCGCGCTCCCCGATGTCGCCTTGGCGTATCAGGGGTTCCCCTGAAGAGCGGTTGCATTCGTCGATCACCAGGACTTTGCCGCCGGTATAGCGATAGATCCATTCCGATGCGACCTTCTCTGCGAGGCGCATGGCAGCGTCCTCCGCGGCGCGGAGTTCCTCTGTCAAGCGCATGACGCGGCGGCGGGTGAACGCATGGATGGTGCCCTCGGTGTCGAAGCCCAGGGCAGAAAGCAGATCTTTGGCGCGGGCCAGATCGGCACGAATGACTTTGACGGGGCGAGTGTTGTGTTCCATGTCGATCTCCTTGTCTGCCACTGAGTTGCAGCAATCGCAGACTGGGTTCTGTTTTATTCACGAAACAGCGCGTCTCGCGCTTCAGCTTTTGGAATCCACTCCGTGCTGCACCCAGTCAAGGGAGGGGGCCATGGCGCGCCCGCCATGCGCTCGTAGCGCCGGCTTCTAGGCACCGCACCCACGGACCCCGCACGAGTTGTCGAAGTCACTGCGCGCCGGCTACGAGCGCATCGCAGGGGTGCTGAAGCTGTTCGGGGGGTGCCATCGTTCGCGATGTCACCACCCTGGCGTGCGCGCAACCGTCATGGCGACCTCAGATTCTCGATCCCGACATCGCCTCGAACTCGTCGCGAAGGGTGTCGCCGTGCTGGTCGATGGCGGGTGCTTGTGCATACTCTTCGTCGTCCCATTCCGTCGCGTACGGCGTGGCTGGAATCTGCGCCACGAGCCCGCCCACATTCATGGGCCGCGTGCGCAATTGCGGATGCTGGATCAGGTCGTGCACGGAGTTGATCGCACCATACGCTGTCTGCGCCTCGGTGAGGCGGTCTACCGCCTGCGCGTAGGTGAGGCCGGCAAATACACCGCGAATCAGCGTCTCCAGGTCGTCGCGGTTGCTCGTGCGCACGGTGTTGCTCGCAAATCGCACGTCGTTCGCAATGTCGGGCCGCAGCAGCACGCGCTCGCAGAAATTGGCCCACTCGCGTTCGTTCTGGATCGACAGCACGAACTCGCGTCCGTCCGAGCAGGTGAAGGCGCCATACGGCGCAATGCTCGGGTGCTTGAGCCCGACGCGGTCCGGCGCACCCGCGCCGTAGCGCGCCTGCAGGTAAGGCACGGTCATCAGTTCCGCGGCCGAATCGAACAGCGAGACCTTGATGCCGCTGCCACGTCCCGTGCGTTCGCGCTGCAACAGCGCCTGCTGGATGCCGATGAGTGCGTTCATGCCGGCGGTGATGTCGCAGATCGACACGCCGATTCGGCCCCAGGGGCCGGGTGCGCCGCTGACTGCGACCAGTCCGCTCTCGGCCTGCACGAGCAGGTCATACGCCTTGAGTTCGTGCAGCGGCCCGCTCTCGCCGTAGCCCGAGATGTCGCAGGTGATCAGGCGGGGATGCAGTTCGCGCAGCTTCGACGAGCCGAATCCCAGTCGCGTCGTGGCTCCCGGCGCGAGATTCTGGATGAACACATCCGCACTGGCCACCATCGCGGAGAATTGCGCGCGATCCTCCTCGCTGCGCAGGTCCAGCGCGATCGATTCCTTGCCGCGGTTGATCCACACGAAGTACGACGACTCCCCATGCACCGCGCTGTCGTAGCCGCGAGCGAAGTCGCCTTCGGCACGCTCGATCTTGATCACCCGCGCGCCCGCGTCGGCGAGGCGACTGCTGCAATACGGTGCCGCAACCGCCTGCTCCAGGGCCAGGACGGTGATCCCTTCCAATGGTTTGCTCGCCATGTCAATGTCCTCTTGAATCCGGATCGCGCGATCAGCCGTGGTAGTTCACGACTGTCTTCGTGGTGCTCACTTCCTCGAGCGCCATCAAGCCCTTCTCGCGACCGTGGCCGCTGCGCTTGGTGCCGCCGAAGGGCAGTTCCACGCCCCCTCCAGCGCCGTAGCAGTTGACGAAGACCTGGCCCGAGACAATGCGCTTGGCCAGGCGCTGCTGCCGCGCGCCATCGCGTGTCCACACACCGGCCACGAGGCCGAACTCGGTTCCGTTGGCAAGCGCGACGGCTTCATCCTCGGAGTCGAACTCCTGTGCGGCCAGCACCGGCCCGAAGATCTCCTGGCAGACGATCGCGTTGTCCGAGGCGACCGGGCCGAACACCGTGGGCGGCACGAAATAGCCGCTGGACAACGCCGCGTCCGGCTTCGCCTGCGCAATCAGCGGAACTCCGTCCCGGCGGGCGCCCTCGATAAAGTCGAGCACGCGCTTTTGCTGCGTCCGGTTGATGACGGGGCCGAGGTCGGAGTCGTCCTCCGGGCGACCGATGCGCAGCTTCTCGAAATTCGACGCAACCATGCCCATGAACTTGCCGAAGATCGGCCGCTCCACCAGCACGCGGCTGCCGGCCGAGCAGGTCTGGCCGGTGTTCTGGGTGATGGCCTTGCACACGGTGGCCGCGGCGGCTTCGAGGTCGGCGTCGGCAAAGACCACCTGCGGCGACTTGCCGCCAAGCTCGAGCACCACCGGCACATGATGGATGGCCGCGGCCTCCTGGATCAGCCGCCCGACTTCCGGCGAGCCGGTGAACGACAGGAAATTGATGTCGGGATGCCTTGACAGCGGCGCCCCGGCTTCTTCGCCGCGGCCGGTCACTATGTTCAGTGCGCCCGCCGGAAAGCCCACCTCCACCGCCAGTTGCCCGAATTCGAGGCACACGAGACAGGCCTCCTCGGCAGGCTTGAGCACGGTGGCGTTGCCCATCGCCAGCGCCGGCGCCAGCGTGCGGCCGAACATCTGCGCCGGGTAGTTCCACGGCGTCACGTGCGCGGTAACACCCAGCGGCTCGCGCACCACTGTGACGTTGTAGCCATTCAGGTAGGGGATGACCTCGCCGTGGACCTTGTCAGCGGCGCCGCCATAGAACTCGAAGTAGCGCGCGACCGCGCGCATGTCATTGCGTGCCTGGGAGATCGGCTTGCCGGTGTCGTGTGCCTCGATCCATGCCAGGCGCTCGACGTTGTCCAGCACCTTCTGGGCGAAGCGCAGCATGAGCCGGCCGCGATCGGCGGCGGTCATGCGGCCCCACTCGCCGTCCAGCGCCGCACGCGCTGCGGCGACCGCGGCGTCGATCTCGCCGTCGCCGCCGCGTGCCAGCCAGGCGAAGCGTTCACCGGTGGCGGGCGCGACGACGGGAAGGGGGGCAAGCTCGCTCGAGACCCAGCGGTTGCCGATGAGGTGGCCGTAGACCGGCAGGGATTCCGCCAGGGCCAGCGATGCGGGATAGAGGGCGCGTTCCGACGTGAGCATGTGGGTGTCTCCAGGCAGTGATGTTCGGCAAGCGGTCGCGCCTTCAACGCGAACCGCGGATGGCCTGATTCTTGAAGCACGCCGCCGGGGCGTCCATCGGAAGTTCGGCAAGGCGGCCTTGTCGAAATTCGAGCAGGGTCGCCGCGTCATGCCGGTTTCCTCCCGTCCCCCCGTCCACCGCCCGGTTGCGAACGTCGCAAGCGTCACAGCTGTTTGTTTCAGCCTCGCAGGTGATCGAGCAGCAGCGTCAGCGGCAGGCTCGGCGGCCGGTCCTTCTTGACGCACAACAGCATGTGCCGCTCGGCCCACGGCTCGGCGAGCGCGCGCACGACCAGGTTCATGCTCTCGCCGAGCACCTTGGCGGCCTGGAACGGCAGCAGGCCGATGCCCAGACCCGCCTGCACCATGCGGCACACGGCCTCGAAGCTGCGCACCTGCACACGCAGGCTCAGGGACCTCTCCATCACCACCGCCTGCTCGGCGAGCAGGCGCATCATGGAGGCACCGCTTTCGAGCGCGATGAGGTCGTGGTCCAGAACGTCCTCGAAGCGCATTTGCTCGAGTTGGACCAGGGCATGACCTTGCGGTGCGATGACCGCGAGGCGGTCGGTGCGGTACGCGAAAGTCTCCAGCCCCTCGGTGCGCCCGCCTTCCACGACGATGCCGATGTCGGCCTCGCCCGCCAGCAGCAGGCTCACCGCCTCGAGACTCCATCGCTCCTCGACCACCAGCCGAACATCCGGGTTTGCCCGCGCGAAAGTCGCCAGGTCGTCGGGAAGGTGTTCGGTCATCGCGGAGGTGTTGGCGATGATGCGCAACACGCCCTTGCGGCCCGCCGCGTGGTCGCTCATGTCCGCGTGCATGTGGTTGAGATCCACCAGCAGCGTCTTGGCATGTCCCAGCAGCGAGACGCCTGCCGCGGTGAGTTCGACGCCACGCGGTGAACGCTCCAGCAAGGTGGTCTTGAAGCGATGCTCCAGGAGCGCGATGCGCCTGCTCGCCGCGGCCACGCCGATATGCGAGGCTTCCGCCGCCTTGCTGAGGCTGTGCAGTTCGGCCGCGCGAACGAACAGCGCGAGGGAGTCGATGTCGGGGAGCATGTCGCCGGTCTCCGTTGACGCGAAGGCGCCATGCCGTCGCGATGTTGTTCTTCTTGCACCCAGCCCAGACCCTGCGTCGGTCTAACAATTTCGTCAAGACCGCATTGCCACGATGCGCGCCACGAACACAGATCGTTACATTGGGGTCCCTCGGGTTGAGCCTCCTCTGGGGAACTCGCAAAGCCGTGCCTAGGGTTTCTATCGAGTTTGAATTCTGGTGAAGCCCGGTTGCCCAGAATCAGCTACAGGCTTTGCGGCCTCTTCCATAGCATTCGCCTCCATGCCGAACCGGGAAATCGTTCCTTGCGGCGCACCTGAAGGAGATGCGAAATGGAACTCGAGAAGTCGGCGAAGGCACCCGCGGCAAAGGGCGAGTTGCGCATCGTCGGTTTCAGCGGCAACCTCGCGCGCCCCTCCCGCACCCGCACGCTGGTGCAAGCAGTGCTGGACGCGGCGAGCGCCCGCGGCTTGGGCAAGACAGTCGCGTATGACCTGTTCGATGCAGGGCCGTCCTTCGGCCAGACACCCGAGCGTGCCAAGGCTCATCCCGAAGTCGAACTGATCCTCGGCGCCATCCAGAAAGCCGATGCCCTGGTGGTCGGCACGGCCGTCTACAAGGGCGCCTACACCGGCCTCTTCAAGCACCTGTTCGACCTGTTCGACATGACCGCGCTGGCGCGCAAGCCGGTCATCGTCACGGCAACCGGCAAGGCCCCGCAGCACGCGTCGGTGATCGACTATCACCTGCGGCCCCTGTTCCTGTTCTTCGACGCCCGCGTCGCGACGCGCGGCCTCTATGCGCTGGAGCCGGATTTCGAAACGCCCGAGCGCCTGGTGCCGTCCTTCCAGGCCCGCATCGACCACACCGTCGACGAACTCGCACAACTGCTGCAACCCGCGACGTCCTGATTCCCCACTCACCCTTTTCCACCCCTCTTTTCAACCAAGGAGACACACCATGACCAACCTCGACGCCTTCCGCGAAGCCGGCAACCCCATGTTCAACGACAACAAGTTCAAGCTTGGCATCTTCGGCTCCAACTGCTCGAACGCCTGCGCGATGACGCTGGCCGAGACCAGCTTCGAGCCGACCTTCGAGAAGAACAAGGAGATCGCCGAAATCCTCGAAGCCGCGGGCTGGGAATGCATGGTGCCGATCGCGCGCTGGCGCGGGTTCGGCGGGCCGAGCAACTTCAACGGCAATTGCATGGAGACCTACACCTGGGCCGCGTCGCTGGCCGCGGTGACGAAAAAGATCTTCCTGTTCGCCACGTCTCACGTGCCCACCATCCACCCCATCGTCGCCGCCAAGATGGGCACCACCATCGACCGGATTTCAAGAGGCCGATTCGGCATCAACATGGTGTGCGGCTGGTTCACGCCCGAGATGGAAATGTTCGGCCGCAAGATGATGGAGCACGACACCCGCTACGAGTACGCCACCGAATGGGTCGAGATCGTCGAGAAGCTGTGGACCGAGCAATGGTTCGACTATGAAGGCCAGTTCCTGTCGGTGAAGCAGGGCTTCGCGGACCCCAAGCCCTCCCAGCAACCGCGCCCCGTGCTGATCAGCGCCGGCTCTTCGGGCAAGGGCAGGGAATTCGCCGCCAAGTTCTGCGACATCAACTTCTCGGTGATCGAGGAAGAAGGCCTCGACAAGGCCACCGCGTGGGTCAAGGAAATGAAGAAGCTGGCCTGGGACAAGTACCAGCGCGAGATCGGCACTTTCACTTACAGCTATGCCGTCGCACGCGACACCGAGAAAGAGGCCAAGGAGTATTACGACTACTACGTCAACCAAAAGGGCGACTGGGAAGCCGCGGACAACATCTGCAAGGTCTTCGGCGTCGAGAGCGGCTCGTACTCGCCCGACTACATGGACAAGTTCCGCCGCAACTTCATTGCCGGCTGGGGCGGCTATCCGCTGGTCGGCACGCCCGAGCAAATCGTCGACCGGATGCTGGAAATGTCGAAGACCGGTGTCGATGGTTCGCTGATCACGATGGTCGACTACAACCAGGAACTGCCGTACTGGAACGAGAAGGTGATGCCGCTGCTCGTGCAGGCCGGCCTGCGCAAGGCGCCCGCCGCCGCGCCCGCGGCCGCGCAGCCCGCCCGCGAGCCAGCGCTCGCCTGAACATGGGGGACGCACGCTTTCGCCCTGCGCAGGAGAACGACGCCATGCAACTGTTGCTCAACACCACCTCGCCCTATGCCCGCATCGCGCGCATCGCGCTGGCCGAGAAGGGGCATGCCAACATCGGCACGACCCTGGTCGACCCGTGGGCGGACGCGCCGCCGCTGTTGAAGGCCAATGCAGCGGCGCGCGTGCCGGCCCTGCTGACCGACGAAGGCCGCCCCCTGACCGAGTCGCTGCTGATCGTGCTGTGGCTCGAGACGCAGAAGCCGCAGCCTTCGCTGCTCGGCAGCGACCCGACCGCCTCGATCTCGCGCGCCGGCATCGCGATGGGCGTGATCGATGCTGCCGTCCACACGCTGATCGGTCGCAAGATCACCGACGCGGGCTTCGACGGATCGCCGGTCGGGCTGCGTCGCCGGCGCACCATCGTCGAAGGCCTGTCGCGGCTCGAGGCCGATCCGCCGGCCTTCGAATCGGGCACGCCCGACCTCGCGGTGATCGCCAGCGTCGTGGCGCTCGACTACGTGCGCTTCCGGTTCCCCGATGCGGCCTGGCTGCCGGAGCTTCCGAAGCTGACCCGCCTGGCCGTGCGCCTCAACGCACGCGCATCTTTCGAGAGCAGCCTGCCGCGCGCCTGATCCGAACAAGAAACCCCTTTCAGGAAATTCGCCATGACCACCCCACCCGCCGACAGCGCCCAGGTGACGACGGAGTTCAAGCGCGCCATGCGCCGGCTTGCGTCCACCGTGACGATCATCAGCACCGCCGACGTCAACGGCAACCGCTACGGCATGACCGCAACGGCAGTGAACTCGCTGACGATGGACCCGCCATCGCTGCTGATCTGCGTCAACCACAGCGCGAGCATCCACCCCGCCCTGGTGGGCCGGGGGCGCTTCTGCGTCAACGTGCTGACGACCGAGCACGAGGACCTGGTATCCGCGTTCAGCGGCCGCCTCAAGGGCGACGAGCGCTTCGGGGTCGGCGAATGGCGCAACGAGGACAGCGGCATGCCCTACCTGGAAGGTGCGCAGTGCAACCTGTTCTGCGACATCGACAGCGTCGTGCCCTTCGGCACCCACTCGGTGGTGATCGGACGCGTGAGTGCGGTACGCGTCGAGGAAGGCATCAGCCCGCTGATCTTTGCCGACGGCAAGCTGGGCGCGACGCAATCGCTCACCGGACATGTACGCATCGCGAGCAACCTCTCCACGTTGACCCAGTTCCTGCCATCCGACCTGGAGACCTTCCTGAAGAAGCAACCGCTCATCGACGTCCATCTCGAGGAAAAGGTGAGCACCGCGGTGGTGACTGCCGTGCAGGAGAACGCATGCGACATCGGCCTGATCGTGGAAGGCCCGAAGGTCAACGGAATGGAGGTGATTCCCTACCGTGAGGACCGCCTGGTGCTGACCGTGCCGGAGAACCATCCGCTGGCGGGCAAGGCCTCGGTGAAGTTCGCCGACACGCTGGACTACGACTACGTCGGGCTGCACACCGGCAGCCAGATCAACCTGCAGATCCAGCGCGCCGCCGCCGAACTCGACAAGGCGTGGCGCTGCCGGATGCAGGTGCATACCTATGACGCGCTCGCGGCGATGGTGCAGGCGGGCCTGGGCATCGGCATGCTGCCGCTGAAGATGGCGCACCTCTATTCGAAGGCGATGAACGTCAAGGTCGTCGAGCTGGACGAACCCTGGGCGCGGCGCCGCCACGCGATCGTGATCCGTTCGTACGACTCGCTGCAGGCAGCTGGCAAGCGGCTGGTCGACCACCTCAAGCGTACGTCGCAGCTGGCGACCGCCCAGACCGAACAACCCGTCCGCGATGAGGTGCATGCATGACCACGCACGACCTGCTTTCCGGCCGAACGGTCATCGTCACCGGCGCAGCCACCGGCATCGGCCAGGCCTTTGCGCTGGGTTGCGCCGCACAGGGCGCCAACGTCGTCGCGGCGGACATGAACGCCGCCGACGAGACGATCGCCCTGGTCGAGCAGGCCGGCGGCCGGGCGCTGGCCGTGCGGGTCGACGTGTCGGACGAGCAGTCGGTGCGCGCGATGGCCGATGTCACGCTGAAACGCTTCGGCCGCATTGACGGCCTGGTCAACAACGCGGCCTACTTCCGCGAGGTCAAGCTCACCGAGTTCGAGGAGATCGACCCGGCCGTGTGGGACCGCATCTTCAACGTCAACGTCAAGGGCGTGTGGCAATGCTGCCGGGCCGTGATGCCCGCGATGCGCAGCCAGCGCAGCGGCAGCATCGTCAACATCGCATCGGTCGTGGCCGTGGCGGGGCAGCCCGGCTACCTGCACTACGTGGCAAGCAAGGGCGCGGTGCTGTCGATGACCAAGGGCCTGGCCAAGGAAGTGGGCCAGCATGGCGTGCGCGTGAACGTGATCGCGCCGGGCTTCGTCATCACCGATGCAACGCGCGACCGGCCCGCGGAATGGCAGCAGAGCTTCCTGAAGGCGCGCGCGTTGTCGCGCGAACAAAAGCCCGACGACCTGGTGGGCACCGCGCTGTACATGCTCTCCGACTTGGCGGGATTCGTCTCGGGGCAGACCATCGTGGTCGACGGTGGCCACATCATGTATTGAAGCAAGGGTCACTCCATGCCCGAAATCATCCTGCACCACTACCCGCTGTCCCCGTTTTCCGAGAAGGTGCGCGTGACCCTCGGGCTCAAGGGGCTGGCCTGGCGTTCAGTGGACATCGCGCCCTTGCCGCCGCGGCCCCTGCTCGAACCGCTGACGGGCGGCTACCGCCGCGTGCCCGTCCTGCAGATCGGTGCGGACATCTACTGCGACACCAACATCATCCTGCCCGCGCTCGAACGGCTTTACCCGGCGCCGAGCCTGTATCCCGCAGGCAGCGAAGGCGTGGCGCGGGGCCTGGCCTTTGCGTGGGAACGCGCGATGTGGGTTCCCACCATCGGCATCCTCTCGCATTTCATCGGCGACCAGTTGCCGCCCGAGTTCATCAAGGACCGCAAGGAAGGCTATCTCGGTTTCGACATGAGCAAGACCGCGATGGCGCCGGAGTTGCACCTGCATCGCCAGCGCGTCGCTGCGCAATACGCGTGGCTCAAGGTTGCGCTGGCCGACGGCCGCAAGTTCATCTTCGGCGATGCGCCGAGCGCACTGGACCTGGCCTGCTACCAGACCATCTTCCTGCTGCGCAAGAATTGCCCGGCCGAGGTGGATGCGATGGCCGGCCATGATGGTCCCCTGGTGCCGTGGTTCGATCGGATAGGAACCATCGGCCACGGCAAGCCCGAGCCGATGAGCGCCGAGGGTGCCATGGCAGCCGCGCGCGACGCGACCCCGGCCGCCGTCACGCACATCCAACCCGATGGCGACCCCGGGGGCCTGCGCGCTGGCGCTTCCGTCACGGTCACGCCCGACGACAACGCGCGCGTGCCGGTGAGCGGCATGCTGGTCGCAGCCAGCGACAGCGAAATCGTCATCCGTCGCAGCGACCCGCAGGCCGGCGATCTGCACGTCCACTTCCCGCGCCTGGGCTTCGACGTGGTCGCCGCCTGAGCCCATCCAGCACAACCAACAAGGAGAAGACAAGCATGTCCCTCGAATCCAACAAGCAACTCTGCCGCGATTACTTCAAGGCCTTCCTGGCCGGCGACACCGAATGGATGAAGAAACACATTGCGCCGGGATTCGTGCGCCACGACCCGGGCTTGCCCTTCGAGGTGAAGGGCCCCGATGGCGTCGCCAAGCTCCACGACGCGCTGATGCCGGCCTTTCCCGACATGCAGCTGCCGCTGGAGGATTTCGTTGCAGAGGGGGAGAAGGTCCTCGTGCGACTGACCATCCATGCGACCCACACCGGTGCCTTCGGCGACCTGGCCGCCACGGGCAAGCGCATCGAGGTGCCCGTGCTCGACCTGTTCCAGATCCGCGATGGCGTGCTCATCGAGCACTGGGCGTTGCTGGACAACCTCGGCATGATGAAGCAACTCGGCGCCCTGCCCGCCTGAGCGCCCCAGCGGAGGCCTGGATGCAACTGCTCGCCAACACTACATCGCCTTTCGTACGCATCGCCCGGGTGGCGCTCATTGAAAAAGGCCTGGACATCGAACCGACCATCGTCGACCCCTGGGCCGACGACCAGCGCCTGCGCGACGCCAACGTGGCGACGCGCGTGCCCACACTGATTACCGACGACGGTACGCCCCTGCCCGAGAGCCTGCTGATCGTGCAGTGGCTCGAGCGCGAGCGCCCGCCGCCCGAGCACCCGAGCCTGCTTGGCCACGACACGCTCGCAACTCTCTCGCGCGCAGGCATCGCACTGGGAGTAATCGACGCAGCGGTGCACACGATCATCACGCGCAAGTCGACAGCGCCCGTGCTTTTCGACGAAACCCCCGTGGGACTGCGCCGCCGGCGAACGATGGCCGAGGGCATGGCGCGGCTGGAAGAAATCGCCAGACGCGTACCGCTCGCCACGGATGGCGCGCCCACGCTGGACGCGATCTGCGCGGTGGTCGCGCTCGACTACTTGTGCTTCCGCTTTGCCGATGCGCCGTGGATGCCGGCGTTACCCGCGCTGGATGCGCTGTCGCGGCGGTTGCGCGAAAGGCCGTCCTTTGGCAAGACGATGCCCCACTGAGACAGCAGTTCTTGCCACTCTGCCGGCGCGTCTGCGGCTGACGCAAGCGTCGAGAGATTTTGTCTGCGAACTTCTAACTCGCGACGCTACCAGCGCGCCTGACCGGCCCGCGCCTGGTCCGAATTCAGCGCCTCGCCTATCCACCACCGCTTCTCCGGGTCCCAACCGAAAAACGGCGAGATGTCTCCGGGGCCTCTCAACCTCTTACGTTTGATTGCGGCCGCAAGGTTGCCTGCAGAACTAATCTACCAAGTCATTCAAATCACGAGGAGCGGCCATGGGTAAATCACTCGAAATCTCCAAGCAAGCCTATGCGGCCTTCGGCAGCGGCAACATTCCGGCCCTGCTGGACTTGCTCTCCGACGACGTGGAGTGGCGCTTTTTCTCCAAATCCGAATTGGGCACTCCCTACGGCGGAACATTCAAAGGCAAGCAAGACGTGGCCGGGTTCTTCGGGGCGCTGGCTCAAAGCACCGAGATACTGGGTTTCGAGCCCGTCGAATTCCTCGAGGGTCCAGGCCATGTGACAACCATCGGTCGCTCCAAGGGACGGGCCCTTCCCGATGGGAAGGTTTATGAGACGGAGTGGATTCAGGTCGCAGTGATGGACGAGAGCGGCAAGATTGCCCGGTGGTTTGGGACCGAGGACAGTGCCGCCAGGTTGGCCAAGTGATCCCATGGGAGACCAGAGACGCCCGCTTCAGCCGGGAGAAATAGCGCCGGCGTTCTCGCTTCCGTCGGCCAACGTCGAAGGAATGGTCTCCCTCGACAGCTTGCGTGGTCGCCTGTTCCTCATTGGCTTGTATCGTGGGCTGCACGGCCCGTTCTGCCGTCGCCAGGTACTGAAGCTTGCCGGCGAGCAGCCTGCCTTGCATGCCGTAGGCGTCGAGACCCTGGCGGTGATCAACACGCCGGTGAAGCGCGCCCGCCTGTATTTTCGCTATCGGCCCGATGGCGGTCATACCAGACTAGCAACTAGCTGACCCAGATCGGCGAGGGGTCGAGTAAGGTGCATGCGACCGTGAATGGCCACGACGGCGTTCGGCGCGCGCTCGGTGCCAAGCGCACCCGTAGTTGCGCATCAGATCACTGGTTGAGTGCTGGAGTCGGATGCGCCCTCAGCGGTCGGAACTCCGCGCCAGGGTCATGGAGGGCGTCTCCCCGAAGAGGTAATCTCGATCGACCACCCAATCACTCCATCGTGCCAAGACTGAATTCCTGGAACTGCAGCTTGATGGCTGCTATGCAGATTGCGAAGCCGCGCACTTTCGCCTTCTGCATAGCGAACAGACTCCTTGTGGGCGGAAGATCCCGTCCCAAACCATTCCGGCGCAGGTGTCGGAGTGCGACAACCAGGAGTTCCTCATGCAGAAACGCACCTTGCTGACCTGCGTCATTGCCGCCGGCATCGCCGTCGCAGCCCCAGGCTTCGCTATCGCGCAGTCCCAGCGATCCGCCAGCGCCAACTCGGCAACAGTCCTGCCCTATCCCGATGCGCCGTTCAAGGGCAAGATCGGCCGCACGGCCAAGGTGTCGAGTCCCGACTTTCCGAAGGAAGTCGAGGCGCCAAAGGGCGCGCCCAATGTGCTGCTCATCATGACCGACGATGTGGGCTTTGGTGCCGCCAGCACTTTTGGCGGACCAATCCCGACGCCGACCATGGACGGGCTTGCGACCAACGGGCTGCGTTTCAACCAGTTCCACACCACCGCGCTGTGTTCGCCCACGCGTGCCGCGTTGATCACCGGGCGCAATCATCACTCGGCCGCTACCGGCAACATCATGGAGTTCGGGACCGGCTACCCCGGCTACAACACGCTGACGCCGCGCAGCGTCGGCACAGTCGGCCAGATCCTCAGGGAAAACGGCTACACCACGGCGTGGTTCGGCAAGGATCACAACGTACCTGACTGGCAGACCAGCCAGGCCGGGCCGTTTCGCTACTGGCCCACTGGCTTGGGTTTCGACTACTTCTTTGGCTTCCTTGGCGGAGATGCGAACCAGTGGCGCACGCCGATCTTCGAAAACACGCTGCCCTACGAAGCCCCGGAGCAGCGAGGAGCCAGCCCGAAGCATTTCGATGATCTGATGGCGGACAAGGCGATCGGGTGGATCCGCATGCAGCACGCCGTGGCGCCACAAAAGCCTTTCTTCGCCTACTACGTCACGGGAACGGCGCATGCGCCGCATCACGCGCCGAAGGAGTGGATCGCGAAGTTCAAAGGCCAGTTCGACCAGGGTTGGGACAAGGTGCGCGAAGAAACACTGGCGCGCCAGAAAAAGCTGGGCGTGATTCCCGCCGACGCTCAATTGACGCCACGCCCGAAGGAGGTCCCCGCGTGGGACAGCCTGACGCCTCAGCAGAAGACCGTCTACACCCGGATGATGGAGGTCTACGCCGGCGCGTTGTCGCACGCGGACGAGCAAATCGGACGCGTCATCAACACGGTGGCCGAATTGGGCGAACTCGACAACACCATGATCATCTACATCATGGGCGACAACGGCGCCAGCGCCGAAGGCTCGCTGCAAGGCACCGCGAACGAGATCGGCGTGAATGCCAACGGCGTTGACGAAAGCATCGAGTACCTCGCGTCGATCGTCGATGACCTGGGTGGCGAACGGACCTACAACCACTATCCGGTGGGTTGGGCGCTCGCGATGGACACGCCCTTTCAATGGACCAAGCAGGTCGCCTCGCACTTCGGTGGCACGCGCAACGGCCTGGTCATCTCGTATCCGAAGCGCATCAAACAGACCGGCGGGTTGCGCAGCCAGTTTTCACATGTCACCGACATCACGCCGACCATCCTCGAGGCGGCCGGCGTCAAGTTTCCCGATGTTCTGGCTGGTGTGAAGCAGAAGCCGCTCGAAGGTGCGAGCCTGCTCTATGCGTTCGACAACGCCAATGCCCCGACGAAGCATCCGACGCAGTACTTCGAGATGATGGGCAACCGCGGCATCTATCACAACGGCTGGATGGCTTCGACCACGCCGCTGCGCCTGCCCTGGGTGAACTACGGCGTGACCCCGAGCCCTGACGACTTCAAGTGGGAGCTCTACGACATCACGAAGGACTTCACGCAGGCCAACAACCTTGCAGCGAGCAATCCCGCCAAGCTCAAGGAAATGCAGCAGGTGTTCGACCAGGAGGCGAAGAAGTACAACGTCTATCCGCTGGACTCCTCGATGGCAGAGCGGGTCGATCCCGCCATCCGCCCCAGCCTCACGCGCGGCCGCAATGACTTTGTGTACTACGCGGGCATGACCCGGATTCCGGAGGCCAGCGCACCGGATGTGAAGAACAAGTCCTTCAGCGTGACAGCCGAGGTCGAGGTCCCCGCCAGCGGAACGGCCAGCGGCGTGCTGGGCACCCTGGGCGGTCGCTTTGGCGGGTGGGCATTGCTGGTCAACGACAACAAGCCGGCGTTCGCCTATGCCTTCACGAACCGGGCGGATTCGACGTACCGCGTGACGTCGAAGGACGCGCTGACGCCGGGCAAGCACACCATTGCCTTCGACTTCAAGTACGACGGCGGCGGCCTCGGCAAGGGCGGAACCGGGACCCTGAGTGTCGACGGCAAGCAGGTTGCGCAAGGGCGTATCGACCGCACCATCCGCGCCCGCTTCTCCTTCGACGAAACCTTCGATGTGGGCGAAGACACTGGCACACCGGTTGTGGAGGACTACGCCGACAAGATGCCCTACCGCTTCACCGGCAAGCTCGCGAAGCTCACCATCCATCTCGAGCACGCCAAGCTTGCACAGGCCGACCGGAAAGCCTTGCACGAAGGCACCGTGGCAGTCGCGAGAGCGCGCGAATAGCCGAGTTGACCGTGGTCTGTGGCCAGCGATGCGAACTGAGGCGACCCGAAGCAATCGACGAAGCGGCCCGTCGCCCGGCGATGCGTTCGGGCGAGGAATGCGAAGGCGGCCCATCGTGGATCAATAGATAGAGAGTCATCGTGCAGGAATACGACTTCATCGTCGTCGGCGGGGGGTCTGCTGGCTGTGCCGTAGCCCACCGCTTGTCGGAGAGTGGGCGCTACACGGTCTGCCTGCTCGAGGCTGGCCCCAGCGACAAGGGCAATCCGCTGATCCTGATGCCGGCCGGGGTGTTCCCGCTGTTGCGTGGTCTATGCCGATCTTCCGCACTCGGACGTCATGTCGAAATGCCTGCCTTCCATTGATAAAGGCAAAGCTTCGCAACGCGGGAGGTAGCGTGTTCGTCGGAGGTTCGGGCCCGTGACCTCGATTGTCGACAGCCTGGTCGCCGCGGTTCGGTGCGAGCCGCTTGCCTACAGCGTCAACGGAGGGCGCGAACTGTCCGTCGCCGGCTCACCTTGTCAATACGGCGTTGTCTGACTATAGTCAGATGATGAGGAAAGATCAGATCGACGTGGTACGGCGATTCAACCGCGCAATCACTCAGCGAGTCGGGGCGCTGGACGATGCCTATCTTTCTCGTGGGCGCTCGCTGGGGTTGTCGCGACTGCTATGGGAAATCGAGCCCACCGGGTCTGAGGTACGCCAGCTACGCGCTCGACTTGGCTTGGACTCGGGGTACTTCAGCCGACAGTTGCGCCGGCTGGAGGCAGACGGACTAGTGACCACCGATGCCGATGACAGCGACGGCCGCGTACGACGGGTGCAACTAACTCGCAATGGCCTCGCGGAGCGGGCAGTGTTGGAAAGCTCATCTGATGAGCTCGCTGCATCGATGCTGGAAGCGCTGACGGAATCGCAGCGAGATCGTCTGATTGGCGCAATGATCGACGTGGAAAGACTCATCCTGGCATCGCAGGTGCGGGTTCAGATCGTCGACCCGCCTGACCGCGACTCCCGGCATTGTCTGCGGTCGTACTTCGAGGAGCTTGGCCGCCGATTCGATACGGGTTTCGACCCTGCCCAGAGCATCTCCGCCAGCGACGAAGAGATGACGTTGCCGAACGGACTGCTACTGGTCGCGAACTTGCTGGGGTCTCCGGTGGGGTGCGGAGCGCTCAAGTTTCATCCGGACGCACGGATTGCCGAGGTGAAACGAATGTGGACATCTCCGGACGTCCGCGGCCTTGGATTGGGGCGGCGTCTGCTCGAGCGACTGGCGGCTGAAGCCGAGGCGCGAGGAATGATGATCCTGCGGCTGGAGACGAACCGCTCACTCACTGAGGCAAGGCATCTTTACGAGACAGCCGGATTCGCCGAGGTCGAGGCGTTCAATGATGAACCGTATGCGCACCACTGGTTCCAAAAGGATCTTCGGCGCGACCGAAAGCGGCATTGATGTACCGCCGCATGGACGCGTTCGGTCAGCATCGGCGCAACAAGGCCGATCGTTTCCTCCAGCTCTACCCGGCCGCCACCGGCTCCAACTCGCACACCATGGACCTGGCCACAGCGCGCGAATCGCAGGCCGAGTTGGGTCACTGGACCTGGGCGCGCAAGACCGCAACTGGACTCCTGAGCCCGCCGCGGGAATTGAGCGCCCCGACGCTGTCTGGGTAGGTGCCCATTTCGGGCACTGGCGATACAGCCGATGGGCTGATGGCCGTCTGCGAGACATTGACAAGCTAACGGACGAGCTCAGCCTGACGCAGGGCCGCGATGCGCGGTGCACGGCAAGTCCGGCTCGTCGCTCGGGCGGGGGCTGCCAAGCTGGCGGCGATTGATCGGCATCTGGTGCTCATCGGTTCGTTGCGCAGGAGCTGATGCTGCAGGCGTTTGTGCCCTCTCACCGTCGACGGGCGGAACCGTACGGCGCGAAGACTTCCACCGCCCAGTCGACAAAGGCGCGCAGCTTGGCGCTCAGGTGCCGGCTGGACGGGTAGGCTACCGACACGGGAATCGGCGGCGGCTCCCAGTCGGCCAGCAACTCAACCAGCGCCCCGCTCTCGATGTGCGGCTGCGCCATGAAGGCAAAGGTCTGCGCCACGCCGAGCCCGGCCAGCAGCGCCGTCAGGTGGGCCGTGCTTTCGTTGACCGCGATGACGGCATGCCCATTGATCTCGATGCGCTCGTCGCCGCGCTCGTAGCGCGGCGGAAGGTAGCGCCCCGTGCGCGACGAGAAATAGCTCACCACCCGATGCCCGTCGAGCAGGTCAGCCGGCGTCTTGGGCGCACCGTGGCGCTTGAGGTAATCGGGTGTCGCGCAGGTCATGTAGGGCATGTGCGCGACGCGGCGCGCCACCAGCGACGGGTCGCTCAGCACGCCGCCGCGGAGCACGCAATCCACCCCTTCGCCGATCAGGTGGACCGGCCGGTCGCCCACGCCGAGCTCGAGCAGGATGTCCGGGTAGCGCGCGTGGAACGCCGGCAGCCTGGGAATCAGGATCCGGTTGGCCAGCGAGGAGCCGATGTCCACACGCAGACGGCCTCTGGGGCTGGCCTGTGCATTCGTGACATCGGCCTCTATGTCGTCGATCTCGGCCAGCACCCGCGAGATGCGCTCGTAGTAGGCGGCGCCCTCCGGCGTCACCGTGACACGCCGCGTCGTACGCTGCAGCAGCCTCACACGCAAGTGGCTCTCCAGTTGCTGGACCAGCTTGGTCACGCTGGGCTTTGGCATCTGCAGCAAGTCGGCCGCCCGCGTGAAGGTGCCGGCTTCGACGACCCGGGCGAAGACGCGCATGGCTGCGATTTGGTCCATCGCCGGATTATTGGCCAACTGGAAATAAACATGTCCCGCCCACCATCTTGGTCGGCGCAGGGTCCGACCCGACACTTCATGCCATCGCCACTCACCTCCTGCCTTCCGCCCCCTTTCATCTGTACCCGGCAAGCGATCCACGCCCTATCGCGATGCCTATGGCGCACGGCGCACACATGCGTCTGCGCTCCGTTTACAGGGCAAACCAAACCGAAAAGGAATCCGAAATGACCACCAAGATCCAAACCGTGCTGATGACGGGCAAGACCCATACGACGGCCAGCCGCCGTGAGGGCCCGCGCAGCGATGACCGCGTCGACATTCAGATGTCGACTCCTGGCAAGGCCGGCAATGAAATCGTGCTCAAGGCGATCCAGTTGCATCCGACCGCGGAGCAGTTGTTCGCCGGAGCCTGGTCGGCCTGCTACACCGGCGCACTCGGCGTCGCAGCCAAGGCGAAGAAGGTGGCGCTGCCCTCCGACATGTCAGTCGACATCGAAGTGGACCTCGGCCAGACCCGCGACGCGTACTTCATCCAGGCCCGGATCGATGTGCGCATGCCCGGCGTCGCACTCGACTTGGCAGAAGCCATCGCGCATGCAGCGCATGACATGTGCCCATACTCGAAGGCCGTTCACGGCAACATCGACGTCGCCACGAACGTCGTTGCCGCGGACGCCCTGGCAGCGTAGTCCGCGGCCTCCTCGGGCACCGAGCCTCGCTGTCACTCGACAGCGAGTGCAGCAAGGAAGTTTTCGGGTCCCGCCCACCTTTGGTCGGCGCAGGGTCCGATCCCACACATTTGATCGCGTCACCCTCACCTTCTCTCGGAGAACAGCATGTCCAAGCCCCTCGCCAACAAAGTCGCCCTCGTCACCGGCGGTTCACGCGGCATCGGTGCCGCCATCGCGCGCCGCCTGGCGCAGGACGGCGCCGACGTCGCCATCAGTTATTCGGCCTCCGCCGACCGCGCCGAGGCGCTGGTGAAGGAATTGAAGGATCTGGGCGCGCGCGCCGCAGCCTTTCAGGCCGACCAAGCCGACCCGCTGCAGGTCGAAGCGCTGGTGAACAATGCCGTACGACGTTTCGGCAAGCTCGACATCCTCGTAAACAACGCCGGCGTGTTCGTGGTCGGCCAGGTCGGCGCGCCCGACAGCGACGTTGCCGCCTTGGAACGCCAGTTCGCTATCAACGTCGGCGGCGTGGCCGCTGCCGTGCGCGCGGCAGTGCCGCTCATCAGCGACCACGGCCGCATCATCTCGATCGGCTCCGCCGCCGCCGATCGCACGCCCTGGCCGGGTGTGGCCGACTATTCGGCGACGAAGGCAGCAGTGTCCGCCTACACCCGCGGCTGGGCGCGCGACCTCGCCCCGCGCGGCATCACAGTCAACACCGTGCAGCCTGGCTCGGTCGACACAGAGATGAACCCGCAGGACGGTGACTTCGCCGCCGTGCAAAAGGCAGCCATTCCGCTCGGCCGCTACGGCCGGCCCGAAGAGATCGCGGCGGCGGTAGCCTTTCTCGCAAGCCCCGACGCCAGTTTCATCACGGGCATATCACTCGACGTCGACGGAGGAGCTGCGGCGTGATCGCCAAACTCGGCAAGGGCAGGGGCGAAACTCAAAGTCTGTCGAAGCAGCGAGCTCGATACGGATGAATACGCCAGCAAGTGCCGCATTCCGAAGACGCACCGCCGATCATCAATGGAGGGCGCGCCCTCTTCCATCGCATCCGCAACGCCGCTGCCTGGGCGAGCCGCTTGCGCCTGCCGCAGCTGAAGAATTCCTCATCGCTGAATCGCACGGCACCCGCGCGGCAAATCACGCAACAGCCATCGGACGCACGCACTATTGGGGAGTCACCTTGATCCCTTCTCATCACGCTGGACCAAGCGCCCTTTCGCGGGCCTCGAGAAACTCCAGTACAACCTCGCAGATGTGTGCCCGCCACTTGTTGCGGCGTGGCCTTGTCATCAGATCGACGCCAATCCAGCGTGAACACGTGTACTGGTTCGAGACATAGAAGAAGCCGAGAGACATGATGGTCATCAGAACGTGTTCCGAAGATACGTCCTTGCGAAAAACGCCCTTCTTCTGGCCCTTCGCCAGCAGCACAGACACAGTTTGCACCAGGGGGAAAGAAGTCTCCTCGACCTTTTTGGATTCCTGAATGTACTTGCCGCGCAGTAGATTTTCGTTCATGAGCAACCGAACGAGATCCGGATGGGCAACGTAGTGATCCCACGAATGCTCGATCAACTCGCGCATGCCCGCGATCGGATCGTCAGGCATCACGAAGTCACGCTGCGCGCCGATCATGTCCGCGTAGATCTTTTCCAGAACCGCCTGGTAGAGCCGGTCCTTGTTGCCGTAGTAGTAATACAGCATGCGGTCCACCGTCTCAGCGCGCTGGCTAATGCGCTCGATCCGAGCGCCAGAAAAGCCGTGTTCGGCGAATTCGTCCACCGCCGACTCAAGGATGCGAGCCTCGAGTTGCGCGGAGCGGGCTTGAGGCGCGCCTCTCCGGGTCGGGCCACCGTCGTCCATCCGCTGCGTCGGCGAGACCTTGGTTCGCGGCTTCTTCGCGACGGAGTCTTTCGCCGAATCTTTCTTGAGCATCTACTTCTCTTTCTTGCCAGGCCGCATTTCGGCTCCGCAGTGGCGGGGCCGCCGCCCAGTATTCTGTCCTAAGCCTGCGTCGTCGCTTCCGCACTTGCGCTTGGCCCAACAGTGATGCCGCCGGATGCGCGCTGCCTCGAGAGCCTTCACCGTTTAGGAATTGGCAACGCGAGCAGCTGGCCGAAGACGCCTGTCGGGAAGAACACCACCACCACCACCACCACCACCACCACCACCACCACCACCACAACAACAACAACAAACACGGCGCCCAGAACGAGCAGCCAATAGTTGCCGAAGCGTTCGGACAATGCGGACTCGATGCTGCGCACGAGGATCGCTCCCAAGAAGGCCGCCATCAGCATGCCGCGCCCGCCACAGCAACCCAGATCAGGACCTCTGCGGAAAGGGAAAAGCCAATCAACGTCGGGGACACGAAGCCAAGGAACTTGGCAAACATTGCGCCCGCAAGCGCGGGCACGATGTTGCTGTATCTGCGTCGACCCCATCGTGAATGTAGTACTTGCTGTATTTATATAGATTCTTCATTCGTTCGCGCCAGGGGTGCTAGGGGTTTGCACTCACGCCCATCGACAGAGCTCGCGCGTGGTGGCGCAAGTGGTCGTCGACAAAGCTCTGAATGAAGTGGTAGCCGTGGTCGTATCCCGCATGTCGGCGCAGAGAAAGCGGCTGGCCGACCGCGCCGCAAGCGGCCCAGAAGAGTTCGGGGTGCAATTGGTCCGCGAGGAACTTGTCTTGCAAACCTTGGTCGATCAGGATGCCCTTCGGGAAAGGCGCCACTGGCTGCTTGAGCATCAGTGCGGTGGCATCGTGCGCGCGCCATCGAGGGCCTTCAGCGCCAAGGTAGCGGGCGAAGGCTTTCTGGCCCCACCGACACTGCATGGGCGCGCAGATCGGCGCAAAAGCCGACAGCGACTTGAACACGCCCGGATGGCGCTGCGCCAGCGTCAGCGCGCCATGCCCGCCCATCGAATGGCCGAACAGGCCGAGCCGCTGCATGTCGAGCGGCAGGCATTCTCCAAGCAGGGGCAGCAGCTCTTTCAATAGGTAGCTCTCCATGCGCCAGTGCTTCGACCATGGCGCCTCGGTCGCGTCGAGATAGAAGCCGGCACCGACACCGAAGTCCCAGCTCTCGGCCTCACCCGGCGCATGGGCGCCACGCGGGCTGGTGTCGGGCGCGATCAGCGCGATGCCGAGCTCCGCCGCCATGCGCTGGGCGCCGGCCTTGGCCATGAAAGTCTCTTCGTTGCAGGTCAGTCCCGCGAGGTACATCAGCGCCGGCACCTTGCCGATGGCCGCCTGCGGCGGCAGGAAGATCGAGAAGCGCATCGGCAGACCGATCTCGTGCGAATCGTGCTCCAGGAAGCGCTGCATGCCACCGAAGCAGCGGTGCTCGGCCAATACCTTGGGCAAATGGCGCATCAGTAGACGACCACGCCGCGAATCGACTCGCCACGCTTCATCAGCTCGAAACCCTTGTTGATGTCCTCCAGCGGCATGGTGTGCGTGATCAGGTCGTCGATGTTGATCTTGTTCTCCATGTACCAGTCGACGATCTTCGGCACGTCGGTGCGCCCGCGCGCCCCGCCGAAGGCCGAGCCCTCCCACTTGCGCCCGGTCACCAGCTGGAACGGCCGCGTGC
>NZ_JBBKZV010000051.1:0-26948 GCF_037889915.1 Variovorax humicola
GCGCCAGCGATCCGGACGCTCGCCACGGCCCTTACTTCGAGTGGGGGCACATGAAGGGCGGCAAGCTGGTTCACCGCACGGTCTCGCCCGAGCAAGCCGCCATCCTGGAGAACGCCATTGCCAACCATCGCAAGGCGAAGAAGCTTATGCAGGACTGGGAGCAGGAGACAGAACGGCTACTGGATGCGCAAGCGCCGCGCAAACCATAGCCCGTGGACACGCCCGATTCAGAAGGAGTCCCCATATTTACTGACACAGTAAGATTAGCGATCACCTGGTTGACCGCAGATTCGACGAAGCCGGTAGAAATGCGCTCTCCGCACCGGTACCGCTCCCCATAGTTGACGATGGCGCCGGCATTGTAGTCGACGTAGGTCGCGAATTCATCCATCGCCCGGTCAAGCTTCTTGAGGACAGCCGAACTCGGCAGGCCAGCCTTGCGCTGCTCCTCGCGTGTATCGGCGATTTCCTCGAGCAGGTTGTACAAGGTTTCGTCGGCGCGCATCACGTTTCCATGCCACAGGAACCATTTGACGCGCTCGATGCCCTTGAGTAATTCGATCTTCTTTGCGCCTTGCAAACCGCGCGTTGCCTGCAAGAGCTGCGATACGCATTGCGATGTGAAACCAGTCCAGGATGTGCTCGGACCGCGGATGCAGGAATGCGCCAAGCTCTCGCACTGTGTCGCCGCCATCCGGCAGGAACGTGATGTGCTGGCGGGGCAGGACGCCCTGCGACTCAAGTACTGAACGCAGCCGGCGCTTGGGTTTGGTGTCTACCGGATGCACGAATGCGAAGACCTTGGCCGACCTTCCTCGGGAATGCTCTTTCCCGCGATGACCTCGAAGCAGCCGTTGGCACCCGGCCGGCGCTCACGACCGCGAATGTAGCCGCCGTCAATTCCGACCGCGATCGGGGCGTCAGGCTCCGGCGACGCTTCGATTTCTCGCTGGCTGCCCCCGTCGTAGGCGAACTGCTCCGGACCGAGCTGCGCTTCGAGTCGCTCGGCTGTGGCCAGGACGTGTCGGCGAATGGTCTCCTGACGCAGCGCCTGATCGACTGGCAACACATCGTGTAGCAGGGCGCCGACGGCCGCGAAGGAGACTTGCGCCGCCCATTTGGCCTCCAGGTACGTCAGTTCCGGCGACTTGTGCACCGTCAGGAGTTCGCTCAACGGGCAGAACGTGGCGTCCCGGCATTGCTCGCAAAGGCAGCGGTGCCAACGGGGACTGCGCAGGGCGATATCCCCGAAGGCGGTGCGCAAGCGCAGCGGGTGGTAGCCCTTGATGGCCCGCGGCCTGCCGCACTGCGGACAGCCCCTGCGCCCTGCCAAGTAGCTCTCCAACTGCTGGCGCACAAGCGTTTGCTGAAGCTTTCCGAGTATGGACTTGGCCTCCCCTAGAGCGAGTCCGACGTCCTGCACCTGGTCACATGGACGATCGATGGCCTGAAGCGGCACGGTGAAGGCGCGCGGCGCGGCCCCCTCAATGCGAATCTGAACGGTAACTCTCATAGGGCCTACCTTTCCTGCGGTTGCGCAGCCAATGCTGCGAGCCTTCGGTTGACGGTGCGCCGATCGAAGCGGTCGGGGTGGTAGTGGCGCAAGATGTCCCATTCCTCGTCATCTACTCCGTCGCCAAGATCCTCCAGCTCGTGCCGGGACCTGCTCCTGTCACTTTCCGGCGTAATGGAGCCACCTGTTTTCGGCATATTGGAGCCGGCTTTAACGAGGTCGAAGGACACCATCGAAGGGGCTCAAGCTTGAGCGGTTTTGGCCTCACTGGCAAGACGCTGGCGGATCACCGCCGGCAGTTGGCGCGGCGCCCGGTAGCTCTTGCCGTCCACCACCAGGCAGTAGGCGTTGTGGCGCATGCGGTCGAGCGTCGCGCTGGCCAGCAGCTTGTTGGCTGGGAAGGCTTGGTCCCACTCTGTAAGGTCAAGGTTGCTGGTCACGATGGTGGCCGCACACTCGTAGCGCTCAGCCATGAGTTCATGCAGATCTTCGTCGGCTGGCGGGCGAAGGGGTTTGAGTCCGAAGTCGTCGATGATCAGCAGCGACACGCGCGCGAGGTTGGCGAGTTTGCGTTCGTATCCGCCGGTGGCACGCGCCGAGTTCAATGCCGCGGTCAGTTGCGTGCAGGTGGCGAAGGTGACGTCCACGCCCTGGCGCACCGCGCAGTGGCCAAGCGCCTGCGCGAGATGTGACTTGCCCGTGCCACACGGCCCCACGATCAGCACCGGCGCGCGCTCATCGAGGTAGCGCCCGGTGGCCAGCTCGTGCACCAGCGCGCGGTTGAGTTGCGGCAGGCGGTCGAAGTCGAACTGGTCCAGCGTCTTGTTGCTGCGGAACGCCGCGCGTCGCAGCCGACAGGTGAACTTCTTCTGTTCCCGGCGCGCGACCTCGTCTTCGATGAGCAGCGCGAGGAATTCGGTGTAGGCGAGCTTGGCATCGATGGCCTGGCGGTTGCGCGCCTCCAGCGAGTCGAGGATGCCCGACAGGCGCAGTTGCTTCAGGTGCGGGCTGAGGGCTGGCATGGGATTCATGGTGAGCTCCTTGGGTCAGTGACGCGGTGCGTCGGGGTTGAACAGCAGTTGTGCGCTGCGCGCGAAGCGCGCGCCCGGGGCATGGATATGAGCGTCCTCGGCGGCATCCAGAGGTAGCTGGTCGAAGCCGCCGGTGAGGATCGTCTTGACCGTGCGGTAGTACGGGCTCGCATGCAGCAGCGCCCGGGCACAGGCGGCCTCCAGGCGCGCGGCACCGAACCTGTCGCGCAGCCGCAGCACGCCCTGCGCTGCACGCAGACGCTCCAGGATGCGGTCGGCCAGCAGCTGATCGATCAGCTCGGCACACGCAGCGCCGACTTCGCGTGCCTGCTGCAGACACCACGCACGGTCATGGGCGAAGAACTGGCGCGCCGCCGGCGGCAGGTGGTCGCGAACGCTCACGCGTTGCCCAGGACGCAGGCCTCGGGGGTGGCTGGCCACCATCTGGTGATCCTGGTACAGGAACACGGTCGAGTCGGTCGCGCGCATCCACAGCGTCCTGCCTACCAGCGTGTGTAATCGAACCGTGTGGCCATGAACGTCGCCGGACCGCCGCAATCCTCCGGAGGCGCTGCGTGTCGGCCCCCGTTGCACACCGGATACACCCGCGTGGGATTGACAGGCAAGATGGCCTCGATACGCAGGTCGTGTACCCATCGGTCACCAAAGTCGTATTCGTACGTAGGTGAACCGCTCCATGCGCCGCAGCTTGAGTTGGCCGATCAAGGCCTCGTGGGCGTCGGTTCCGAAGTGAAGTTGACCCGATTTCGCGGACACACGATCCTTACGGATGAAGGAGTCCGATATGCCCACACCGAAGCCTCCGTACCCGGCGGAATTCCGTCGACAGATGGTCGAGCTGGTCCAGGCCGGCCGCACCCCATCGCAACTCTCGCGTGAATTCGGCTGCACTGCCCAGAGCATCTCGACCTGGGTGGCACAAGCCGCTGCTGAAAGTGGCAAGCCTGCGCGCGGCAAGGATGTCTTGAGCAACGCTGAGCGCGAGGAACTCGTGCGACTGCGCCGAGAGAATCGACAGATCAAGCAGGAGAGGGACATCTTGGCAAAGGCTACGGCCTGGTTCGCCGGCAAAGGCGAGAAGACATCCATCGGGTCTACGAACTCGTGAGTGCGAACCAGGCCAAGGTTCCCGTGCATACGATGTGCCGCGTCCTCAAGGTCTCTGCCAGTGGCTACTACGCGTGGCTCGGCCGAGCGCCGTCGAGGCGTTCCATCGACGACGCAGTGTTGCTGGAGCGGATCCGGGCGATCCATGCCGAATCCGACGCCACCTACGGCATGCCACGCGTGCGCGCCGAATTGATCGATCAAGGGATGCGCGTCAGTGGCAAGCGCGTGGCCAGGCTGATGCGAGTCAATGCGATACGAGGCATCAGCCGGCGCCGCGGCTTCATCGTGACGACACGACGCGACGCGCGACAGCGCCCGGCGCCTGATCTGGTCAAGCGCGAGTTTGTCGCTGGCCGGCCGAATCAACTGTGGGTCGCTGATATGACCTACGTGCCTACATGGGCGGGCTTCATCTTCCTAGCCATCGTGTTGGATGTGTGGAGCCGGCGCATCGTGGGCTGGGCCATCGGCGAGCAGATGACCGCCGAGTTGGTGCTTGCGGCATTGAACATGGCGCTGCAGCAACGCAAGCCCGATGGCGTGATTCATCACAGCGACCAGGGCAGCCAGGGCGGATTCAACCGGTCGATGCAACACCGGGTTGTCGAACGGATTTTAGATACTCGTTCAAGGCTTCAGTCGGTGTCTTCCAGCCCAGCGTCTTACGCGGCCTGTTATTCAAGGCCCTGGCCACGGCTTGAATCTCTTGCTCGCTCCAGCGAGACAGGTCAGTGCCTTTGGGGAAGTATTGGCGCAGCAGCCCATTCGTGTTCTCGTTTGTGCCGCGCTGCCATGGGCTATGAGGGTCGGCAAAGAAGACGCGAACCCCGGACTCGATGGTGAACCGCGCATGGTCGGAGAGTTCCTTGCCACGATCCCAGGTCAACGATTGCCACAACTGGGCAGGCAGCGTGGTCACGGTTTTTTTGAGTGCGTTGGCCATGGTGATGGCCCCGTAGCCCGCGAGCGCGGGACCGTTCTTCGTCCGAGGAGATAGTCCATAGCCCACCTCGCGAGGCAAATGCACGAGCATGGTGAAGCGGCTCGATCGCTCCACCAGCGTCCCGACGGCGGACCTGTCCAGGCCGATGATCAAATCACCTTCCCAATGTCCCGGCACGGCACGATCTTCTGCCTCTGCAGGCCGACTGGAGATCATCACCTCCTCGCTAACATGGGCCCATGCCTTGGCCTGGGCCCTGGCCCGTGGCACTCGCAATGCACGCCCCATACGCAGATAGCTCACCAGCTCGCGCTTGAGGGCCCCTCGCCCCTGAATGTAGAGGGCCTGGTAGACAGCTTCGTGGGAAATGCGCATGGACTGATCATCCGGGAAGTCGACCTGCAGACGGTTGGCAATCTGCTCCGGCGACCAGCCGTTGACCCATTTGCGGTCACCACGATGAGGCTTGTTGCGGCCGATGAACGGAGCTTGCTGAGGCCCGGCGACCTCGTGCCCTTGAGCAATCGTAGATCTTGCCCTCAAGGCGGTCTTGGACATACTTGCGCAGCTGTGGATTGGTGAGCAGCTTGGCTGGCTTGGGTCTCTTGGCCACCAGCTCGCACTTCCACTGCGCGACTGAAGCCCGATATTCGAGCTTGCCACCGCGAGTCGCAGCGTTGCGGGTCAGCTCTCGCGAAATAGTTGATGGGCTTCGCTCCAGACGGCGAGCTATCTCCCGAATCCCAACGTCTTGAGCACGCAGAAGAGCGATCTCTTCTCGCTCGGCGAATGACAGATACCTTCCCGAGATGGGATTCGACATGAACAATGGCATGCCACCACGATGACGGAACCAGCGAGTGCCCGCTGGCTGCGACACACCAACGGCTTCGGCGGCCTCGTGATTCCGGCGGCAATCTGCTTCCAGAACTGGCGCTCCACCTCTCGCCGAAGCGAAGGAGCACCGGGCGATCGCATTGCCTCGCGCCCCGTTAACTTCTGCATCCACCCCGCGGGTCTTCCCATAGCACCTCCATGATTGAAGGTGTTGCATCGACCGGTTGAATCCGCCCAGTACACCAGCATTGCCTTCGGCGAGCGGTGCAAGAGGATGGGCGTACGCCCGTCGATGGGCACCGTTGGCGATGCCTACGACAACGCGATGGCCGAAAGCTTCTTCGCCACGCTCGAATGCGAGCTAATCGACCGGCGCAGCTGGCAAACCAAGACCGAGGCGCGACTGGCGCTGTTCACCTACATCGAGGGTTGGTACAACCCGCGCCGACGCCACAGCGCACTCGGACAGATCTCGCCGGCCGCATTTGAAAGGAACTACAAAGCAAGTCCAAGCAACCGCCTCGCCTCGAACACGACTTGACCACCGTCGGCGCCTGCGTGGCATGCGCCACGCCGCCGGTGGACAAGTCTGCGCTGCAGCCAATCTATCGACTTGAGAATCAAGTCCCAACCCGTCCGCGCAACAGGGTCAAGTCAAAAGTGCGGCAGGCGCCACCCTCAAAAGCATATGGGCACGAGCGAAAGAACTCTTTGGAAAAACAGGCGGTTCAAGTGGTCAAGTGGTTCGGCTCGCCGTTGATATTCACAGCCCCGCTGTGTTCCGCCGACCACCCGATGGCTCACGGGAGAGGCGGGGACGGCAACCCACTTTAAAAAAAGCGCGCGCGACCCGGCGACACCTGAGCGTCGAACGACGGTACATTCCGCGACCCCCGCTGCGGTGGCGGGTGAAGGAGAAGAACAATGTGGGTGATCATGCCAACCGGCGGCTTCCTGTCCGCTGTGCGCAAACCGGGCGATGAGGAGGCCGGAACGTTGACGATCCGGGCCCGCGTCAAGGCCGATCTGATTGAACTGCGGGAGCACTACCTACCGAGCCTGGGCGCGATCCAGTCGGACGGCGGTACCGACTATGCATTTCGGGTCGTCGGCGAAGGTCGATGAATTCGCCGAGGCGATGGCGACCATGGCGCGGGCGGTGACCTATCCGAGCTTCAAGGACGAGGTCGCGCGCGTGAAGGGGTCGGGTCGTGCTCGAACGTACCACACAATCTGGAGCGTCCTCCTGAAGCTGCAACGCCCGTGACCGCCTTCCACCCGCGCCTCGACGACGCCGGCCAGCCGGTGTCGATCCTGCATCCGAGCGTCGCGACGCCTGCTGCTGCCTGGGCCGACCCAAGCGCGGTCGTCGTCGTGGTGCCGGATGGGGAAGCGCCGGCCGCGCTCAACGGCGTGCCCGTAGCGCCCTGGCAGCCGCCTGCCGACTGGTGGGACGCGGAGGCGGCGCGCAGGCCGGTCGCTGAGCCGCCGTTCGCGCCGCCGGCCGGGCTGGCACCTGCTGCGGGCGTCGTGCTGCTGGAGCCCGATGGCCGTGTCTGGCTGGCCCAGCCTTCGAATGGCTTCGGCGGCGTTGCTCACGTGGTGCCCAAGGGCCGGCACGATGCCGGGTTGCTGGCCGCAGCCGCGATGCGCGAGGCATGGGAAGAACTCGGGCTGGTGACGCGCCTGACGGGGCACCTGATCGATCTGGCGCGCACGATGACGTTCACCCGGTACTACGTCGGGCGGCGCATCGGCGGCCATCCTGGCGCGATGGGATGGGAAAGTCAGGCGAGCATCCTGTGCCCGATCGCCCGTCTGCACGAACTGCTCACCCGCCCCCACGACGGGCCGCTGGTGGCCGCCATCCTGGCGCATCGCGAGTGACGCCTGCCATCGAGTTCACGGGCCCGGTTGGCGCCTGCGATCTGTGAGGCCGTCCGCTCGATGCGCAAATGAATTCACCGCGGGCGAAGTTCCTGGGTGTGGCGGAGTCTGGGGGCTGTTCTGCCGGCCGTGCGTGGCGGCCGAAGCCGCCCCTCGCCGCTGAACATCGACGGCGATTTACGCGGGACGTGCATCCCCACACAAGCGCCTCAAATCTCCCCCGGGGATGACCTCATGGAATGGGCGTGGTGCCGTAGTACATCGCGAGGGCGTTGTCGACCTTGTCGAGATCCGCATTCAATGCGTGCCTCTCCTTGGACGCAGCTGAGGCGCTCAGCTGTTCTTTTTTCTCCTGCTCTTCGACTTGGTTCAGAAGCGAACAAAGTTCGTCGTGCTGCTTGTTCAGGATATCGACCATATGGATCACGTGCTCTCTAAAAGCTACCGCTTTTGGGTCATTCAGATCCAGCAGGATTTTCGTGAACCGGCCGCACTCCGATCTATCTTCGACCTTCGCTTGTCTAAATCGAAGGTGCTTAAACATTTGATGGTCGCAAGGGTTCGGAATCGTCTGAGTGTCGAGAAATTCCGGCATCGGCCAGTGATTGCCTTTTCGGCTGTTGCAAGCCGAACAGCAATAGTACAAATTCTTATAATTGGTGGTCTCGTGAGGAAATTTCGATTTAGGCTTATAGTGGTCGACGCCGAATACCACGCCTGGCGAGACGCAATCAACCGCTCTGCAGTAGACACAGATGCGACGGAATTCTTTTTGCAAAGCGCTCTTGTATGCGCCGTATTGCTTATATTGCGGCGGGGTCTGAGTCCGATTGTGACGGACTTTGGGATAAGAAAAAACGCTCACTCGACGTTCAGGCGTGCCCGGGTTGCCGCCAAACGGAAAGAGATGTCCTCCACCATGCCAACCATTTCCGCTTGAAGATCGATTTGCTCTTCGGTTACTCGCGGTGACAGCTTGCGTAGACGAGCCGTTAGAATCTCAAGACGAGATAATTCCTCGCGATCCACGCCCGCACCAAAGTGGCGCGCCAGAATGAGCGTTCTGGTCGATACAGTTTTTGCCAGCTCATCGCTCATCGACGGCTGCGCTTCAGACGGCACCGGGTCGCCTGCCTGAGAAAAGTTTCCAGCGGTGCCAGTGATGTCGCCTTGATGAAAGCGAACAATTGTGCTCCGGGCGCCCAATGTGGCAAACTCTGTCTGAGAGAGCATCGTGCCTCCCGCGTGAGGCATTGGAGTAAACGCGTCGCGGCGGCTGTCGGGCGCCGCATGGACAATCGGCGTCATATCAACAGGTTTGGTCAAGCAACGGATTCCCCTTTTAGCTTTGACGGCCCTAGGTCATTCTTGGCCTCGGGCCCAAGCGCCCAATAGAAGAACGAATATTCTAGATCGTGCAAACGATTCACCGTCTTTATTGCGTCGACAAGTTGTACGTCCTCTGCGTAAAGATCAAAATCCAAAGAGTATTCCAATTGAATTGGCGCTTCGTAGTTGGGGATTTGTCCTTGACCGATCCCAAGGTCGCCGATGGACTGTTGTCTATTTAGTTGATTTGCGACTCCATGCTGGAAGAGGAAGCCGCCAACTTCGGTGAGACCGATGACCCGTCCCGCGTACTCGATGGGGTCGCCATAGATGCCTTCCATTAGAGGTCCCACCAAAGCAGGATTGATCCATTTGCCTATCGCTTCTCGCGTGTACGGAACCGTATTGATATACCGAAGTCCGATTCTGGTAAAAAAATCGCTATCGATCACCTTCTCCGCTGCTTTGAGCAAAAATTCAAGTCGATCCCTGAATTCTGAAAATGACGAATAGTGCGAAGTTTCCAATACCACTGCCGCCGAGCGCAGGGTGATCGTCCATTTGTGGTCTTTAGAGCGAAAAGTGTGGGAGTTGGCTGTACTGGAAAGTTGTCCCGGCGCCAAGTTAATAGAATTAACTACATTGAGGTGAGGATATTCCTTGCGCAGAGCTTGTGCAAACGAGGGCGGGGGCTTGGCTCCCTCTAGGTCGAAGAGCGTAGGGAACCGCAACTCGCACACTGCTTGTCGAATGAAGTTTCGAGCGAAGAGTGCCTTCTCGGCCTGTGGAACTGCGAGGAACGCCCGCGACACGCGCTGCTCAGTGAAGGTCATATCGCCTTCGCCGCGCGCGTTTCATAGACGAGGACACGAGATTGTGCAAGTGGAGCCCCATGAAGAAAATTTTGTCGTGACTCTAGCAGAGCGCGAGGCGCGTTTTAATCTCTTTTGCCTGGCGACATTGGCGTTAGCGCAGACAAATTCCAGACTGGGTGTGCAGCAGCTCACATTTGCCCCGCTTGCCAGCCGGCGAGGCCGTTTCCATCCTACAGAAGTGGTTCGAGTCCGACTGAATCGCCCCGGTCTCGAACTCCTCGACTGGCGCCAGGTGAGGAGGGCGCCATGGGCACAGGCGCCGCAGACGGATGAGGGCTGGAAGCCATCGCGGCCGCCTCGCCAATGGCTGAGCCTCGGTTCGTCTGCTCGCGCGGCATGAAGCCCGCCGTCGGCGCGCTGGTGCTGGAGCCTGACGGGCGCGCGTGGTGCGTGGCGCCGACCGGCCCGTTTCGGCGGGCATGAGTTCACGTTGCCGAAAGGGCGCCCCGATGGCCGCAGTCTTGCCGCGATCGCGCTGGTCGAAGTGTTCGAGGAAGCCGGCCTCTGCATTCGACTGCTCGCATTCCTGTGCGACGTGACGCGCAAGGAGACGTTCAGCCGCTTCTACCTGGGAACGCATCGGCGGCTCGCCGGCCGACGTGACGTGGAAAGCCAAGCCGTCGCGCTGGCGCCGCTGGCCGATCTGCGCGCGATGCTCACGCACCCGGGCGATCAGGTGGTGCTCGATGCTTACGAAGCCGCTATCAAAAATAGAGGACAGCGCCGTAGACTCCGGCGCACCTAGTCCAACGGAGGGGTCCAATGTCCGGCCTTGACAGTTTCGCAAGTTCCGCCAAGGGTTTGGCACGCAATCCGCTCGGGATAATTGCTCTATTCATTGTTCTCATTTACGGGGTCGCCGCGTTGACACTCGGAATTTCGTCCCTAGAACCAGATGAGCGACGCCCAATGGTTTGGTTTCTCGTTCTTTTCCCAGTATTGGTCTTGTTGACATTTGGATGGCTTGTAAGCTGCCACCACGAGAAGCTGTATGGCCCCGGCGACTACAAGTCGGATGAAAGCTTCCTTCAGGGTATGCGGACTCGCGTTCGCCATACGATAGAAGTCGAGGCGCAACAGGCCGAGATGAAAGCAAGGGTTCTGCAGACCCTGGCTGGAGGTTCCGAGGTGGGATCGAAGGGGTCTGAAAACCTGATCGAGCGGGTTGCCGATGAAATAGACCGTTCAACGACCATTGAGGTCGACGCCCGAAATATATTGAACGATCCTACGTCGCTCTTTACGTTACCTACTGCTGCATTCAAGAATTTTGACGATCTTCTCAATGAGATTTATTTCAAGATCGAAGCCGAAGTTGGTCCTTTCGAATACGGTCATTCATGGATTTTGAAGGACATGGAGAGCAACAAGATTCTTACAGGCGTAAGGATGATTACCGGGGATGAGGCCGGTAAACCAGTGCAAGATCTTCGCACCTTGAGCGAAGTGGGGGTCCATCCTGGAATGAGACTTGTGGTTGAGCGCTTTGAACGACCGCGAAGACCGCGCCGCCGATAACGGCAGTGCTCTCGAAATCGCGTAGGAAGGGCACGCTCGGAGCGGACCCAAAGGCCACACGCCCAGCGCCCATTAATGCGCTGTGCATTTTGGATCATCAGGTCCGCTTAATTCGTTCACCTCCATGACAAAAGACGTAGTCCGCCAATGGGAGAAGATTTTCGGCAAGGATATGGCGCAATATCTCCACATGATCGACGCCCTTGCACTAAACTCGCAAAAAACTCGGTACTCGTTCACGGAGAATGAGCAATTTGAGACCCTCATAAACTGCAATCACGCCAAAGCTATGCAGACGTACTGCGGCGAAATTCTCGCTCGATCACATCTAGGAGCGGTCACATCGATTCTTCGAAGCAGACGATGGATCACGGCAGTTCTCTCCGCCTTTAATCAGACGAACTTACTGGCGTTTGCGGCGGCATTACGCGGTTTTATCGAATCAGCTGCCGATTCCTCGACTTCGCTCGGCTCTGTTCCTCTCTCGCTGGCTACTAACAACGACTTGATCGTCCGGGCGCTTTCCGGCTCGCTCGGTGAGGGTCTCGTCTCTGCCAAAGAACTTGAGGACGCGCTTATTCATTTCGCATTTGCTCGACACGTTCCAAAAGCCGAATTTCAAACCACACCCCCATCCCACAATGCGAAACACGTGCGTGAATACATCAAAATACTCGAAGAAGGAGGGGTGCCGGGCGTTTTGAAGTGTTACCAGACAGTATGTGATTTGACTCACCCTGGTATGAGTTCGGTATGGATGTGGCTTCGACCTAGAGGTGACCTGGAATTTGAATTAAATCCCAATCAGGAAGCGTCAGACATCGCAGGGCTCCTCCGTGAATACGTGGAGACGATTCAGAAGACTGCCATGTTTGCGTTTAATCCGGGCGTTGTAACGCTTAGAGTCCTAAACTACTTTCCCATCGAGCACTTTCATACGAGCGGGTTGATGACGTGGAATTTGTCAGGATTTCCGTTGTGGCAGAAGTGCTTGGTTGGCCTTAATGGGGCTCCGCCGCGGAATAAAGAGCGACCGCGGATGGTCAGATAGGTGGTGCCAATGCAGGGCGGCGTGTGTCATTCACAAGACATTCAAGGGAAAGGTCCGGACCCGCATGCCTTGAACAGTCAACAGCTTTTCGATACTCCAAGCCGGGCAATGGTCGACGTGCCTCATGGGGCGTTGAGCACGGCGTCCAGCATCGTCGCCTCGTAGGCCGCATTGAGCACCAGCTGAGGGAATGCCTGCCACTTCTGACGCGGCACCTAATCGTAGGCGACGGATGCAGCTAGCTTGGGAGACGATCGGGCCCGGCGTGGTCGGCGCGTCGGTCACTTCGACGTCCCGATACGCCGATCCGCGGTTTGCCGGCGAGCGCGCCGGTCTGATCGGGCCCGATGGCGCGCAAGTGTTCGGCGATCAGGTCGAGGCCCTCGCGTTTGCACAGCGCGTAGCCATTGCGCATGGTCCAGAGCCAGAGGTCGCCAGCACACCGGTCAAGCGCGGGATTCAACTCGGCGCCGATGTCGGCCAGACCATCGAACTGGCGCTCCGCGGTCTGGCCTGCCCGTTCGCCGACAGCCCCGAAGTAGTTGCGGTAGATCGTCACCGCGCTGGCCGCCGTGGCGCATGCATGGCCTTGGGTTCGATCGTATTCGTAGCGGGCGAGGCCATCTTCCGGCGTCACGTCGGGCCCGACCATCTCCAGCGCGTTGAACTGGCTTGCAACCTAGAACAGCGCCCGCGTGCTCCGGCGCCTGGTGCATCTTTCGAGCGTCGCCGGTGACGATGCTCACGCGCAGCTTGCCCGCGGCGCCAGTGCCGGCGGCTACTCGGGCGCGCAGGTCCGCCAGCGATGTCATCTCGAACGTGCCGATGTTGTAGGTCTTGCCGTTCGCCTGCGAGCGCAGGTTGGTGCCGTCGATCTCCAACTGCCCCTTGGTCTTGTTGTAGGTGCTTTCTTTGAAGCCGGTGAGGCTTCGAACCAGTTCATTCTTGAGGGTTTTCTGCTCCTTGAGACGGCGCAAGTTTGCCAGTGGGCGAATGCGGGGAATGCGGCGTCGACGGCTTCGATGATGGCTACAAGGGCTCGGGCACCGCCCCGTCGCGGGGCCCGCAAACTCGCTGGCAGCCGCGTGCGCCAAGCCACCACTGCGGCGCGGCCCTATGACTGCCTGCCGAGCGGCCGCGTTGTGCAGGCTGTGAAGGTCAAGAACGGGCCGAGGCTGTGTAGAAGCGCTCCTGAGCCGACGCCGTGATTGTTAGTTCTCTCTCGACCGACCACTTTGGGTCGACTACGGCGTTCACAAGTCTATTGTTGTAAAGCCGCTTACGGGATCGAAATTTACCTCTCTTATCGAAGCGTTTGGCGCTGCCGCGCGCACTTTTGCGATGACTGAATCACGTGCGGCGCTGCTGGTCTTTGCACCGATCAACACATCTTTAATGGCCTCTACCGGGACGTTGAATAAATGAATTTTCTTGCCATCGATAGTCTGCACTTCGTCAGCGGTGGGCAGGTACTTAATCATCCGCCATTCCTTCTCGTATGACCACGTCGTGCCCTTGGTAAAGAAGACTTCCTTCGGAATATCCAGCGTTCCGGCCTCTACATAAACCACAGGGGTGGTGTCTGTGTAGATGACATTCATCAGCTCTCCACACACCTTTGGCTCACCACGCTTGGTTGAAAAAACTCGTTGCTCATGTCGAGCCCGACAGCGAAGCCCGAATGGCTGTTTGCGTAGTGCGCCCACATCAACTCGTTTATCGGGTCTTCCGTCAGCGACAGCACGCCCACATTTCGATTGGTCACGATTCTTCAGTAACTTCAAATTTAGGCTCACGCCGGCAGACGATTTAAACGATCCCCGAGAGCTCGTACCAGACATTCGGCTTCGCGATCCGGATGCATACGCGCGAAACATTGTTCTCAAAAACATCGAGAGCGCCTACTGGCAAAACCAAATTGCCAACCCAGACAAGGATCCCGCACAGATATGGGCCGCCCTCGTCGCCGCTTCCCAAGCTCATCTGCATTGAGAAGTACCGCAAGCCGCTGAACTTCTGCAAGTCTTGCATGGGTCCGAATGCCGACACGATGTGAAACGGTTGAAAGCGTTGGGAAATAGACTCAGTAAGGAGGACCGGTTTGACTGCCTACTCGGCCGATTGATACACGCGCACGCGTGCCTTCCTGTCGATCGGCATTCAGCGGAAGTGGCGTCATGCCTCGGCTACGGCGGGCGAGGCCCTCAAGGCCGCATGACAGGGTCCTCAGCCTTGCGCGTTGCGCTTTAACTCAGGGAAGCCAACGTACCAACTTGCGTACGAGGCGTGTGGTGGGGAGCCAGAGGGCAGATCGATCCTGGTGCCCATATAGCCCGTTATTGATCGTCTGGGCTTTTCGTGCCAGCCGATGTTGAAAGCGCAGAGCTTTGGAAAAAACGGAAGCGTGCTATAGGGCAAGTGGTTGTGAATCCAGTATGCCAACCCACGCCAATCTCGGCCTTTGCCTTCATCGTACAAATCGGCAAACCATGGCACGACTATGCATGCCATGGCTCCCATGCCATTCTTGTCGGGCTTGTCCCAGATGTGGCCAGCATAGTTCGACTCGTTTGAACCGCAGTTCATCTTGTGAAGGTTGCCGAACTCATTCACTTCCTCCGACCGGTATGCCGAGCGAATGTATTCGACCGAACGTCGCCTGCAAAGGCTCCAGCAATTCCTCGCACAGGCGCCTCCCGTTCTGCAGCGCATGCTCCGGATTCTGGGGCAAATTCTGGAGTCGGTGGAAGTTCGCGATTTCGCTGTACAAGAAATCCCTCATGAAGAACGACGCTGACACGCGCTCACGGCCTAGGTTCTCAAGCGTCGCAACCGTTGTTGGTGTACGTTTCATACGTCGTGCGTTTCCCTCAACATATTGATGGATCTGCGGCGACTCTGCTCGACCTGCGCAATGCGCTCGCATGTGACGGATTCAGCATGCTTGCTGCACTGCGACCTTCTGGCTGGTATCGTGCCATAGAGTCACCATCTGACCTCCTCAACGCGTGGCATCCCGATATAGGCTTGAGATTGCAGTGCTGCGCGTAGGGTCAGAAGCGGAAATCTGGCGCTACCTCGAAGAGCTGCGCTGGCCGTTGTGCCCCGCGCTCAAAGGCACCCGGAATCTCGACGATGTCTGCGCTCTTTGCAAAACGCCGACGGAACGCACCCTTGTCCAGAGCGGCTACACCGTCGGGGCGCTGCGCCAGGATGATTTCACAAACTTTCTGCAACTGCGTGAGCGTGAACTGCTCGGGCATCAGATGCAGCGGCAATGCATGTTCGCGAACGCGTTCGCGCAGCGCGGAGCGTGCTGCGGCCAACTGCTCAGCATGGTCGAACGCCAGCGCCGGCAGATCCGCGTCGACGTTCACCCACCGTACCAACTCCACTTTCGAGCGGACCACTGCCTGCACCCGATTCTTCGGCAGCAGTGCGTAGTACAGCACGCCCAGCGACCAGCCGCGCGGATCTCGGTCGGCGCCCGCAAAGGTGCGCAGTTGGGACAAATAGGGCACCTCGACGCTGATCTTGTCGCGCAATGCGCGGCGCGCAGTAGCTTCCAGGTCTCTGTCGCTTTGAGGATTCAGTACCGCACCGGGCAGTGCCCATGCGCCCGCCGCCGGCGCTCGCGCACGTTGCACCAGCAACACCTGAAGTGCGCCGTCCCCGATGCTGAAGATGGCTACGTCAGCGGATACCAGAGGAAAGAGGAGGTTGCCCATTTGCTTAGTGACCAATTGCCAATAAGAAGTTATGATAGTGACATTATGTCAACAAGAGGAGAGTGAATGGACTTTGACATCATTGGTGACATTCACGGCCAGTTCGAAAAGCTGGAATGCCTGCTCCGTAGATTGGGCTATGAGCAGCGCTCAGGCGCGTGGCGCCATCCGCAGCGTGTGGCCATCTTCGTCGGCGACTTCATCGCCCGCGGCCCTCAAGGCGTAGAGACTTGTCAGGCGGTGCGCGCGATGGTCGAAGCCGGCAGCGCGCTGGCGGTGATGGGCAATCACGAGTTGAACGCCGTCGCTTGGCACACGCCGGACTTGCGCCAACCCGGCGAATTCCTCCGTCCGCACCTGAGTGCCCCCCTGGGGACAGAGAAATCGCCATCAGCACCAGGCGTTCCTTGCTCAGGTAGAACACAACCCTTCTTTGCACGCCGGGCTCGTAGACTGGTTCCTTACCCTGCCCTTGTGGCTGGACTTGGACGGCCTGCGCGTGGTGCACGCCTGCTGGCATGCGCCGTTCATCGAATGGCTTTCTCCAAAGCTCGCGGTGGGAAACTTGCTGACACGCGATTTGCTCCTCGATGCCACTACCGAGCCCCATGGGGCGGTTGCGCACGTACGCCAGACAATCGCAGCCGGCCAGCGCGTCCTGGTCCATTGCCGAGGCGGTCTGGGACGGGCCGGGACGGTGGCGGCCTGCCTGCTGGTGGAGCATGGGGTCACGCCAACCCAGGCCATCGAGCGTATTCGCCTGGTTCGGCCCCATGCAATCGAGACGCCGGCACAGGCACGCTACGTCTTGAACTATCACCCGACGACGAGTCGTCACGAACTGAAATGCTGAGGTGCACGCAGATGGACTGGTTTGAACAGATCACTGGCTTTGCGGAAAAGGACTTCGACACAACGCAGGCCAGGCTTTCCGTCGTGGACGGTCGACTGCGTTCGACGCACAGCGAGCGCACTTTAGGTGTGGGGCAACTGGAGTTGCCAACGCTTGCTGAGTTGCGACACCGCGCGGCGCCGTGGACAACCGGGCAAGGAGCGACGCGGATCTCCTGCATCCGGGGCGATGCTCGCAATCTGCATCGCGACAGCCGGAACGCTGGCGCGCTGTTTCAAGTGGCGTCGCAGTTCAACCTGCTGGAGATGACCGGGCCCTCCGTCACTCCGGAAGACGGCGTCACGCGCTACGCCGGCGATCCAACGCAAGGGCCGGCTTGCGCCATCGCGACTGGCGCCGGCACCATTTATCGGAACTATCTCGCTCCAGTGGGTGGGCACCCCGGCCAGCGCGCCAATCGCCAGCTTGATTGCTTGCGCGATGTCGGAATGGCGCTCGGCAATGTCGACGACGCTTTGTGGAAGATGCAGAACGGCTACTGTCTCGTTACTGAGCAAGGGCTGGCATCCATTGACGCGAAACTGGAACGGCTTAGCGAAACGCAGCGCGACGAGGTCATGCTGCGTCTGCGGATCGGTTTGCACCGGGACGTCGAGGTCACGGACTTGGGCGCAGGCCACGCAGTCTCTCAAGCGTACTGCTCCGCGCTTCCGGTCGCCTACAACCGAGTGCGAAATACCGGGCACTGGGCGCGATTCGCCAGTCTGGTACTGGATGCAGCGTACGAAGCCACCCTACTTTCGGCGGCGATCAATCGCGCGGCCAACAGCAATCCGGTCGTCTTCCTGACACGCTTGGGTGGAGGAGCCTTCGGAAATGATTCACGATGGATCGCGGCCGCAGTGCGACGGGCACTGAACGTGTGTCGCGATGCGGACCTGGACGTCCGGATCGTCAGCCATGGGGATCCGGATTCGGGGATGCTGGCCCTCGTTGATGAATGGAACGACAAACAATAGGCGATATTGAAACCACTCAACTACGTGTGCTGCACGCAAGGGCCGGAAGGCGGTTTAAACAGGCCGTATGCATCGGCGCTCGTCTCAGAGCGGCCTCCAGCAACCGCGCAACTCCGACCCCGACGGCGACATTGGCATCGCGCGACTTGCGGAGACAATATTCATCACACGGCCAATGAGTAGATCGCCGAATCTGATGCGCGGACGAAGTTCAGCAGGCTGAAAATCAAAATTCAGTGCGCGTGGCACAGTGAAAGTACTGGGCACAGAAGCCCCGAAAAAAAAGATGGAAGAATTCTCGATGGACCTTGTTTGGGACGGCACCACGCAAAACGCGACGCTTAACGAAGCGATGCGAAGAGTTCGCCACGAACTCGCAGATGCGGCCAAGCGACTCGATTGGACCCGGGTACTCACTCTGGTCGCGGACGATGAGCAACTCGTCAACTCGGTTCGGCCCGAGGGCAGATCCGGCTTTACTCCTTTGCACCAGGCTGCGTACGGAAATGCACCTCTTGACGTAGTTCATCGGTTGATCTCCATGAACGCGGCGCGAAGTGTCCAAAATTCGAACGGTGAACGACCCATCGATGTTGCCGATCGTCGAGGGCACCAGCACCTTTTGGATGCACTGGCCCCTCACCATTGGCACAAGATCCCCAACGGCATCTTGCGAAGGATTGAGGAAAATTTTCACGCCGTCATCGCTGGACGAGTGCGCTCTTTGATAGATGAACACCGCCTCCGATTGCCGCAGTTGGAGCTTTTGCTCGAGTTGGAAAGACCACGAATGTGGTTCGCGGTGCCCGGCATGTACGGCGGCTTTAGTTATCGATTCGAAACCTTCGGAGTAAACGCCAAACTTGTTTCGGAGAGTTGGAGCCGAATGGAAGGTGGTTCCGGGCAGCGCCATGAAATCAACTCCGCCGGAAGTGTTCTCGTTGAGGAAGGATTTGTGTAAATCGTCGGTAATGCTACTGGGATGATGTGCGATCAACCTCCAGTTGCGCGCACGGCGCATGCCGCCCGGAACGAAAGCCACAATCAGTCTTGCCTAGGCGCTGCGCCTACCAATACAACCGAGAGCCGCGTCGCGGACCTGGTGTGTCAGACGTTTCTCGTCTGGCTCACGCGGCTCTCTGCGGCGCTTGAGCAGTGGGCGATCAATCCGACGCACGATTCGAACGACGAATTGTCTGCGGCAATAGAACTCCTGCGGCCAGTCCATGAGTGGGCGTCTAAGGCGAGCGGGACTTGAGAGGCCCTTGGGGAAATCAAGATTCCAAGGAAGTGTTTTTGTCAGGGAGGAGGACGAAAATGCCCAAGATCCCGTACTTGAAAGTGTCAAGGAGCCCTCGGCGGTCTGGCGTCGGCATGTCCGCAACCGCGACAAGACCTCGTGATGGAGCGGCTCGCACTGCGGGCTATTGCGAAGGAAGTCGAACATCAGCAGGTCCTGATTCGCTCCAGACGGCAGGCGCGGCCGCGCCCTGGACTCCTCATCGCTTATTAAAATTTATCGCACCAATTGCGACCTCAGGGCCTCAGGGGCAACGTCTACGACCCTAGCGTGATCGGCACGTGCAGCCCAAGCGATTCCGATCCTCGGCCAGCCTGCAGTCGCCAGCTTCAGGTTTGCCGACTGCTTTGCTTGACTGCGCAGACCAAGTCCAGTCGCGCTCCTTGCGTTGCAGAACTCTTGGGACCGAAGATTCGAAGGCCGCCCTCACGCCCGCCCTCATGCCCGCGCTCTGGCTGCAAGCGCAGGGAAACACCTTTCAAGCATCGTCGATGAGGCCCCCTCTGTGCACGACAATGCCAACGTTGATATTTTCCCGCATGGAAAGCAAACGATGGGCGGTTCCGAACTATTTCCATTGATCAACGCGTTTGAAGATGCGCTGACTGACATGCGTGCGAACGCCTTGTTCCCGCAGGAGCATTGGGCGAAGTCGGCAGAAAACTACCGGGAGAGGTACTTGGCGACACTAGATGCGCTGGTGGCCGCATGGAACCAGGACCCGTGTGAGCTAGAAAACCTGTTGCAACTGTGTGCTACTTGTCGAGATCACTACGCGCGAGGACAGACGGAAGCAGCGACGCGTTTTGCGACCGACATCAACGCGCTGCTCTATCGCGCAAAGACCAAAGCCGCCTTCGCCTAGACATGCGCACGCTGCGGCAGAACTCGAGGTGGCGCGGGTAGCCCTTTGGCGGCTGGCCCGGCTTGCCAGCGCCGCGCCTTCGCGCGGCGGTATAGGGTTCGTTTGAACGACAAGCGGTCCTTCGGCTTTCCAGTTATTGACGGGATGCCTCACTCGCTTCGCGCGTTAAAGTGCGAAGGTCTTCGCTTCATCCGGTCGGCAGTTGAACAGCAACAGATTTGATGCATTCGGATAACTGCAGGACGAGAGACCAAATATCTAAAATAACTGCATATCTTGGATCGGCCGCAGTACAATAACTGTCAGCGCAGACGCGCGCTTTGGCTCGCATTTCACATGGCAACAGGTTACGGAATCATCACCAATTGCACCGCCCGCAAGCGTGCTGTGGGGCAGGTGGCGCGCCTGACGCCGGTTGAGCGGACAGGGGATCCCGCAGCGATCGCTGCGCGCTGGCTCAAGACAACAGGGCGTACGCATCAGACACTGACCGCGGGCGAGTTGTACGTAGGCCGTGCCATGACAGAAAGCCATGCGGTGGCGTCCCGCGTTAGGGGATCTCTGCATGTGGTGTCGGCGGGACTTGGCCTGGCTGCTAGAGAAGACCAAGTCCCCAACTACGACCTGACAGTGTCCCAAGGACCTGGCTCCCTCGCGCCGGTGCTATCTCAGCAGGGGTGTAACGCCGCTCGCTGGTGGGAGCTTCTGAATGAACTGAAGGGCTCGCCGCTACCACTGAGCCGACTGATCAACCGAACTCCAAAAACTCGGTTCTTACTGGCGATGCCCTCCGCGTATGTCGCGATGTTGGCGGGCGACCTTCAGCACATTCAGAACAGCGCACGTGATCGAGTGTTCATTTTCACCTCGCGCGTCGGTGCAAACGAGGTCGCGGCGCGCCTTCAGCGGTGTGTGATGCCTTACGACGAGCGTCTTGAAGGCCACAAGGATTACGCCGGCACCCGCGCAGACTTTCCGCAACGCGCGATGCGCCACTTCGTCGAAGAGATTGGTGGCCATCGACTCAATGTTGAGTCAGCCAAGGCCGCGGTCGAACGAGCCCTGTCGCGTCTCAAGAAGCCCATCATTCCTCATCGAGCGCGCAAGTCGGATGAGGAGATCATCGAACTATTGCGAACCCAATGGTCAGCGCACGAGGGCAGTTCGTCGCGCCTCCACCGATATCTCCGCGACATCGCGCTGGTGGCCTGCGAGCAGGCTCGATTCGGTGGACTCTGGCGTCAACTGAAGGCAGAACTCGCATGAAAGCCGAGAAGGTTACCGTGGGCAGCAACGAGATCGTGGTTCGTGCCTTGCACACAACGCAGGGCGAAGGATTGGACGTCTACGCGTTCTTCATCAAAGGTGCTGACATCGTCAAGGTCGCTGACATATCGCGCGTCGATCGAGACGAGTCGGACGCCCTGAAGGGCTTTCAGCGACCCGAGATCCGCAGTCACGTGAAAGGCATCGTCGACTACCTGAACCAGGGCGACGTCCTGTTCCCTAATGCAATCATCCTGGCCATGTCGCCCCAAGTTCGATTCACCGCGTCCAGAGGCACGCGTCCAACGGGCGATGAGGGCTTGGCACAGTCAGGAACGTTGACCATCCCTGTCAACGAAGCCGGAGAGCGCGTGGCATGGATTGTTGATGGGCAGCAGCGCTCTCTGGCATTGGCGCAAGTGAACAACCGAGGCGTGGCAGTACCGGTTGTCGGGTTTGTCTCGGACAACCTTGAGCTGCAACGTCAGCAATTCATCCTTGTCAACAAGGCGCGGCCGTTGCCGACGCGCTTAATCAATGAACTCCTGCCGGAAACCAGCGGCATCCAGTTGCCCAAGGATCTCAGCGCGCGCAAGGTCCCTTCCGAGATTTGCAACTTCTTAAACCGGGACCCGGACTCGCCATTCTTCAAGCTGATCAAGCGCCCTTCGGATCGGGGGGGCTCAGAGGCAATCGTCACTGACACCGCGGTGATCACGATGATTCGCAACAGCATGAACAATCCGCTTGGCGCCTTGGCGCCCTACAAAGCGAGCGTGCGTGACGGCGCGGATCTGGCGTCCATGTACCGCTTGCTCCTCAATTTCTGGTCGGCCGTCAAAGCAGTGTTCCCCGAAGCCTGGGGGCGCGACCCACGTCAGAGTCGGCTCATGCATTCGGCCGGTATTGAGGCGATGGGCGTCCTGATGGATCGCATATATGCGCGCTTCTCTGGCACGGAGGGAACCTACGACGCCGTGAAGAAGGAGCTCGAAAGGGTGGCACCCGCCTGCCGATGGACTGAGGGTACCTGGGAGGCGCTGGGCGTGGCTTGGAACGAGATTCAGAGTACGCCGCGCGACATCAAAAAACTTCAAGACGCACTCGTACGTGCCTACACAACCAGCCCTTCATCATGAAGTTCCTGTATTCCGATACACAAGACTACGTCGATCCGGCGTATGACTTTCTGAACGACCGCAATGGCCCCGCGCGTGAGCGCTATTGGGGCGATGTCTACGCGCATGAACTGATGACGCCCGCTCCCTACGACGGCCTTCTGGTGTCGATGAGCGCGATTCGCCAAGCCGAAGGCGTGTCCTCCTCCAAGGTGCGCTATTCCACCAAGGAAGAGCAGCGCATGCTACGCGACGGCGCGCGCAAGTTCTTGCGCTACGACGGTCCGGATTTCAAGGACTGCATGTTGATGGGTGACTGCGGTGCATTCGCTTATGTCGAGCACGACAAGCCCGCGTACTCCCCGGAGGAGGTGGTCGAGTTCTACACGGAGGCAGGCTTCACACATGGCGTGTCGCCAGACCACATCATCTTTGATTGTGACCTGTCCAACCCGAAGGAAAAGGACGTGGCCGAAGCCACGCTCAAACGTTACGAGATCACGCTGACCAACGCCAAAGCTTTCATCGATCTGACCAGGGAGGAAGGTTCTCCGTTTGAACCCATGGGGGCCGTCCAAGGGTGGTCTCCCGCGAGCATGGCCAAAGCTGCAGTGCGCCTCGAAAAGATGGGATACGAGTACCTCGCGATCGGTGGCCTGGTACCGCTGCGTGTGGATGCAATCCACGTGGTGCTGCGGACGCTTCGAGATGCGATCAAGCCCGAGACCAAGATCCACCTGCTCGGGTTCGCCAAGGCCGACAAGATCCATGAGTTCACGGACTATGGCATCACCAGTTTCGACTCGACGTCGCCGCTGATTCGTGCCTTCAAGGATTCCAAGGCGAACTACTACATGGACTCGCCGAATGGCGGCTTGGACTATTACACAGCGATCCGCATTCCCCAGGCGATAGAGAACGCTCGCCTGGTTCAAGGGATCAAGCGCGGCATCTTCAGCGCGGAGGATCTGCAGCGGCGTGAACAGAAGGCGCTTGTTGCTCTTAGAAGTTTTGATCGCGGCGAGGTCTCGGCAACGAGCACGCTCACTTCGGTGATGGACTACCACCGTTTTCTTGTGGAGGGGGAATCAAGCGATGTAGCCCAACACGAAAAGGACCTGGCCAAGATGAAAGACATGGTCGCTCGCACGCTGCAGGACGCACCGTGGAAGCGCTGCCAATGCGACGTGTGTCGTGCCGTTGGCGTCGAAGTCATCATTTTTCGATCAAGCAATCGCAACAAGCGCCGAGGATTCCACAACCTCGGCGTGTACCACAAACATGTGCAAACGACGATGGAGAACGCACAGTGACAAAGTTCAAATTTACGGCCATCCGGGCGCACCAGGCTGACGGCCACGACGTCTTCTCGTTCGCGGCGACGCCTCAGCAGGTCCTCGCGTTCTCCGAGATTGAGCGCGTAGGTCGCATGGACGACGGCCAATTGAGGGGCTTCCAGCGTCATCAGATCGCCTCGCACATCAAAGAGATCCGCGACTACTTCAAGCGCGATGACGCCCTACTCCCTAACGCGGTCATCATCGCCTTCATCGATGGCATTAAGTCGAAGGATCGCGGTCACGGAGTCGTCGACATCGAGATCGATGCATCGAAGTCCAAGCCGGGATTCGTGGTTGACGGGCAGCAACGCCTGAGCGCCCTCTCCGGCATTGAAAAGCCCGGATTTCAGGTGTTTGTATCGGTGCTGGTCTGCAAAGACTACAACGAACTGCGCCAGCAGTTCGTACTGATCAACAACACGCGCCCCCTGCCCAAGACCTTGATCTACGAACTGCTGCCGACCGTGGAAGGCTTGCCGGAGCGGTTTACCACGCGCAAGTTTTCTGCACGCGTCGTCGACAGATTGAACTTCACGCGCGACTCTGCACTGTGCGGCGAAATTCGGCAGCACACCAATCCGAAGGGTGTGATCAGCGATACGGCGATGCAGCGCTTCATCATGAACTCAGTGTCGGATGGAGCGATCAGAGAGTTCATCAAGTTCGATGACTATGAAGACCGCGCGTATCACATCGTCAACGAATTCTTTGAGGCCATCAAAACAGTCTTTGGATCTGAGTGGACGGGCATGAGTCCGAGGACGTCGCGTCTCAAGCACGGCGCGGGTATCGTGGCCATGGGCTTCGTGATGGAACTGCTGTACTCGCATGAAGGCGCCACCACGCGCGAGCAGTTCGAACCAGGCTTGCGTTTGATCAAGCCATACACCGCTTGGACCAGCGGTCAATGGGAGTTCAGCGCAGAAGACATCTGCCCTTGGAACGGCATCCAGAACACGCCAAGCGACATCGATGCGCTGGCCAATCATCTCGTGCGCTTGACAAAGCGCGTCCTCCGCAAACCTCGCCGCGTTGCGAACGGCTAAACCACCATGAACTCCAAAGCTTTGGTCCTTTTCTCCGGTGGCCAGGACTCCACCACCTGTCTTGCGTGGGCGCTTGAACGCTATGACCACGTCGAAACCATCGGGTTCGACTATGGACAAAGGCACTCCGTCGAGCTCGCCTGCCGTCAAGACGTGTTGAGCGCGCTGCGCAAACGTTTCCCGCAGTGGACTTCGAAACTCGGCGACGACCACATGCTGGATCTGTCTTTGCTGGGCCAGATCAGTGACACCGCGCTGACCCAGGACAAGGCCATCGCGCTGCAAAAAAGCGGACTACCGAACACCTTTGTACCCGGCCGCAATCTGTTGTTCTTCACCTTCGCTTCTGCAGTAGCCTATCGCCGCGGCTTGGAGGTTTTGGTGGGAGGCATGTGCGAGACCGACTATTCCGGCTACCCGGATTGCCGCGACAACACCTTGAAGGCGCTGCAGATTGCGATGAGCCTGGGCCTCGATGCGCCCATGGTGATCGAAACTCCCCTGATGTGGCTCGATAAGGCCGCGACTTGGCAGCTCGCGCATGAACTGGGGGGCGATAGCCTGGTCAAACTGATCCAGCAGGATACGCACACCTGCTACCTGGGCGACCGCACGGTCCAGCACGATTGGGGCTTCGGGTGCGGGGAATGCCCGGCATGCGATCTGCGCCGCAAGGGCTATGCCGCCTTTACCGAAGAAGCTTTCGCATGATCTATAGCGTCAAAGAGATCTTCTACACGCTCCAGGGAGAAGGAGCCAATGCGGGCCGCCCGGCCGTCTTTTGTCGCTTCACCGGTTGCAACCTCTGGAGTGGACGCGAGGAAGATCGGGCGACGGCCACGTGCACCTTCTGCGACACCGACTTTGTCGGTACCGACGGCGATGGTGGCGGCAAGTTTCGGACGGCCGTGGACCTGGTTAATGCGATTGAAGCCATGTGGCCATCGCCCAAGTTGGATCGACGCTTCGTCGTCCTGACAGGTGGAGAGCCGCTACTGCAAGTCGATGAAGCGCTGGTCGCCGCACTCCATGACAGGGGCTTTCGGATTGCCATGGAAACAAACGGCACGATCGAGCCTCCGAAGGGCATCGACTGGCTCTGCGTCAGTCCTAAGGCCGATGCCAAACTGGCCGTTCGCGGTGGGCAGGAGCTGAAACTGGTCTATCCGCAGCCCGGCGTCGACCCAGAAGCCTTCGCAGCAATGGCCTTCGACAACCACTATCTACAGCCAATGGACGGGCCGGACAGGCTCGCCAACACGGCCAAGGCGATTGACTATTGCCAGCAGCACCCTCAGTGGAATCTCAGTGTTCAAACTCACAAGATGATTGGCATCCGATGATCTACGAACTAAGCCAGAAATTCGTCTTCGAAGCCGCGCACACGCTTAATCGCACGATCGATGCATCAGGCAGCCGACGCATCCACGGGCACACATATCACGCCGAGATCACGTTGGCTGGAGAGCCAGAAAGCAATTCCGGCATGGTTCAAGACTTGGGCAGCGTCCGTCGCCACATTGAGGCCATTCGCGAACTGCTGGATCATCAATTCCTGGATGACGTCGAGGACTTGGGTCCCGCAACTCTAGAAAATCTGTGCCGATTCATTTTTGCGAAGCTCACTTCACGTTGCCCTGGGCTGGTTGCCGTATGCGTCGAGAGACCAGCTAGCGGGGATAAGTGTGTTTTGCGCAGAAACTTGAACGAAGGCGCTTCGACAGCTTTCGGCGAGTCGACAAGGGAGCGGTCGCATCGAAGCGCGCGAGGATTCGTTGCGCTAACTTGAGCGCGAAAACTCGCACAAAGCCATCGGCGGATGGTGAGAGCGAGAACTCCGCGAGAGGCAGCGAGCCCCTTGCCCCCTAGACTAGTGATCGAAGGAAGGTCCATCATCACCTCCACCGTGCATTCGCGAATGCCGGTGACTCAAACCGCCATCCTGCGAATGTGACACCTCGCCGAAGCTTGTCGGCGCTGGACTCTCCGGGATAGCGCCGCCGATTTCGTAGTGCTGATGAAACCAGATTCCACCGGCTCCGCAGACAGGGCAAGGGATGCGCGAAGCTGGCCACGTCGCCTCCCATCGATTCTGGCAGTCAAAATCGGTACATTCATAGGTGACGATGTAGACCCGCCTTGGATCAGCAGCCAGTCCTGCCTCTATCTCTTGCCTCGCTGTTTCAGCGTAACCGGCCAGTGATCCCATCTTGAGGCCAGAGGCCAAGGCGCTGACCATGATGTCCATCTAAGTTTTGATGGACGTCTATGCATGTCAACAGGAAGCCGCGCCGTCGG
>NZ_JBBKZV010000052.1:0-25419 GCF_037889915.1 Variovorax humicola
CATCGAGATGCTATTGATGCGGAAGGTGAAGGCTGGGCTGGATCCGCAAGGCCTGATGAATCCGGGGAAGCTGTTCTGACCCTCAATCGCCGGAGTCGCACCGACCGGCGTGTGAACAGCGCTGCTCAGGTGATCGTTGGTGCACCCGCAGGCAAGGCTGCGCCGTTGGCGGCCTGCTACGCCAAGGCGTAGAAAAAAGCAAATGTGTTCACAGGTGCCAGAGGCCGCCGCTGTAGCCGCCGACGGCAGAGATCCAGGCGCGCTCATCGGACGACGGCTGACGCTGGCGAAAGCGGCTCTTCATCGCGCTTATCCCAATGGTTCCAGCTCGGTGAGCTGGTTGCCCCAAGACTCCACCAACCCCTGGATGACCTCGGCGACCACGCGGCAGGCTGGCGAGAGCTTGCCCTGTTTGGGAAACGCCAAGGTGACGTGCCGGATCAGGTCAGGCTTGACGAGCTTGCTGGCTTGCAGCAGACCGTTTTGAATCTCGGCGGTGATCGAGTACGGACCCAGGACCGTATACAGGCCCGGCCCGTGGGCGACGAGTTCCTTCTGCACCGTCAATGAATCCGCCTCCGCGATCGGTTCGAGTTTGAACCCCTGGCTGCGCGCGGCTTCGTCGAGCGCATTGCGCCAATGGCTGGGGCGCCGGGGCAGTATCAGCCGCAGGCCCGAGAGCCGCGAGAAATTCACCGTGGGCCCTTGTGTGATCTCGTTGCCCGGGGCCGACACCAGGTAGGTGTGCGCGACGCTCAACAGCTTTTCCTCGCGTGCGTTCGGGCGGTTGAAGCGAAAGAGGATCGCGAGATCGACTGCGCCGGTGTCCAGCATGCTGTCGAGTTCAATGCCTTGAGACTCGGCGATGTTGAGACGGATGCCGGGATGCTCCGTCTGCAGTCGCTCGAACAAGCGCGTCATCAGCGGGTGCGCGGCCGACGGAATGATGCCGAGGCGCACCTCCCCGAGCAGTTTGCCCGACTCCGCGCGCAACTCCTCTTCCACGCGCTCCGTTTCCTGAAGCCACGAGCGCAACCGCAGTGCCGCACGCGCGCCGAGTTCGGTCAGGGCCACGCCCCGACCAGTGCGCCGGAACAGGGGTCCGCCAAAGGTCGATTCAAAGTCGCTGATCTGCCGACTGATATGCGATTGCACCGTCTGCCGTCGCGCCGCGACCTTGCTGAGGCTGCCCGCTTCGACGACTTCAAGGAAAAGCCTGACGTTCGAGATGTTCATAGGGAATACCCGCACAAGCCATGCCAAATATGGCAAGTCTGAATCCTCCGAATTCTATCTATGCGGAGAGCTCGCCAATTTTTACATTTGCTCTACGCGCTGTGAACACACGACTTGCCCCGAGTCGATTCGCAGCGATGCATCCGAGGAGACACCTTGAAACTTGTCAGCTTCCAACACGCCGGCCAGGCCACTTACGGTGTGGTCCAAGGCGACCGCTACCTGCAGCCGCCAGCCGATTTTCTGAACCGCTTTCCGGACCTCGCCTCGGTGCTCTGCGCCGATGCGCTGGGCGAACTGAAAAAGGCCGTCGCCGCCAACGGCACAGCAATCCAGCCGTCGGCGACCCAAGCCCTGCCGGTGATCCCCAATCCCGGCAAACTCATCTGTGTGGGCCTGAACTACAAGACCCACGTCGCCGAGACCAAGCGCGCTGACAGCGAATACCCGTCGCTGTTCCTGCGCTTCAACGACACGCTGGCCGCGAACGAGGACGTGGTGCTACGCCCCTCGTTCTCGGAACGTTTCGATTGGGAAGGCGAACTGGCCTTCGTGATCGGCAAGGGCGGGCGCCACATCCCGAAGGCACAAGCCTTCGAGCACATCGCCGGCTATGCCTGCTTCAACGACATCAGCGTGCGTGACTGGCAGCGTCACACGCACCAGTTCACGCCGGGCAAGAACTTCCCCGGCACCGGCCCCTTCGGCCCTTACCTCCTCACGCGCGACGAAGTACCCGATGTCACCCAACTGGCGCTGGAAACACGCGTCAATGGCAACGTGATGCAAAAAGCCACCCTCGGCGATCTGATCTTCGACATCCCCGTGCTTGTCGAATACATCTCGCGCTTCACGCCGCTGTCGCCCGGCGATGTGATCGCCACCGGCACGCCCGGCGGTGTCGGCGACCGACGCGACCCCCCGCTGTACATGAAGGACGGCGACGTGGTCGAGGTCGAGATTACCGGCCTGGGCGTGCTGCGCAACCGCATCGGCGTCGAAGCCTGAACCCCCGGAGACAAGCAAATGAACACTCAACCTGCACTGCGCATCGCCGTTGACATCGGCGGAACCTTCACCGACATGGCGTCCTTCGACGAGGCCAGTGGCAAGCTCTTGTTCGGCAAGGCGCTGTCAACGCACGGCGAGCTCGTGAACGGCATCCAGGCGACGATCGACAGCGCAAAGATCGACTGGCGCGACGGCCACCTGTTCCTGCATGGCTCAACGATCGCCATCAATACGCTGCTGGAGCGCACGGGGGCCAACACGGCGCTGCTGATCACCGAGGGCTTCCGCGACATCTACGAGATCGGCCGCGTGAACCGGCCCGACGCCTACAACCTCTTCTTCAACAAGCACCAGCCACTGGTCAAGCGGTCGCTGCGCTACGAAGTGGCCGAGCGCCTGCGCGCCGATGGCAGCACGCACAAGCCGCTCGACGAGGCCGCAGTTCGCGAACTGGCGCGTGAACTGAAGGGCCAGAACGTGGACGCCGTGGCGGTGCTGCTTCTGCACTCCTACCGCAACCCGGCGCACGAGCAGCGCGTGAAGCAGATTCTGCAGGAAGAAATTCCAGGTGCATTCGTCTGCGCCTCGCACGAGCTGAGTCAGGAGTACCGCGAATTCGAGCGCGTCTCCACGGCCGTGGCCAACGCCTATGTCGGTCCGCGTGTGTCCGAGTACCTTGGCCAACTGGAGACGCACCTGTCCGACAAGGGCTTCGACGGCGACTTCTACATCGTGCAATCGACCGGTGGCCTGTTTCCGGTGGAACATGCCAAGGTCGGCTGCGTACGCATGCTCGAGTCCGGCCCCGCGGCCGGGGTGATCGGTGCGCAGGCCATCTGTGAGCAGCTCGGCATGGGCGACGCGATCGCTTTCGACATGGGCGGCACGACGGCCAAGGCCGGGGTGATCAGCGAAGGCCGGCCGCTCACGACGGGCTCGGCGTTGATCGGCGGCTACGAGCGCGCACTGCCGATCCAGATTCCGATGATGGATATCCACGAAGTCGGCACCGGCGGCGGCTCGATCGCCCGCGTGGAGACAGGCAACGCGCTGCGTGTGGGGCCGCAGAGCGCCGGCTCCATCCCCGGCCCGGTGGCCTATGGCCGCGGCGGCAAGGAACCGACCGTGACCGACGCCAACCTGTTGCTCGGCCGGCTGGACGCCGAGCACTTCCTGGGCGGCGAACTCCAGCTCGACCTGGATGCCTGCAAGCGCCAGATGGCCGAGCGTGTGGCCGGACCATTGGGTTTGGAACCGACAGAAGCGGCCGACGGCATCCTGCGTATCGCGGTGACGCAGATGTCGCACGCCGTGAAGGCAGTGACGACCGAGCGCGGCCTGGACGCCGGCAGCTTCACGATGGTGGTGTATGGGGGCGCCGGCCCGTTGCACGCCTCGGCCATCGCTCGCGAAATCGGCATCCGCAAGGTGCTGATCCCCTACGCGCCGGGCTACTTCTCGGCCTACGGAATGTTGTTCTCCGACCTGCGCTACGACTACGTGCGCTCGGTGTTCCGCAAGCTCAACGACGTGTCCTTCGAGGAGATCGAGGAGGCGTACAAGAAGATGGAAGACGAGGGTCGCGCGGCCCTGGCGCAGTCCGGCATCAAGGCCGATGGCGTGGTGATCGAACGCGCGGCCGACATGCGCTACGTCGGCCAGGAGCACGCCGTCACGGTGGACCTGCCGCTGGCTTACTTCGCGGGCCGCGATCGCTCGGCCATCAAGCAGCAGTTCGACGAACTGCACAAGGTGCGCTATGGCACCTCGGCGCCGAAGGAGCCGGCCGACCTGGTGAGCCTGCGCGTCACCGTGCTGGGCACCATGAAGAAGCCGCCGAAGCACAGCGTCGCCAAAGGCACGGCCACGCCGGACAAGAAGGCTGTGCGCGCCACCAAGCCGGTGTACTTCCGCTCGGGTGGGTGGGCCGACACGCCCGTCTACATCCGCGACCTGCTGCTGGCAGGCAACGAGATCGCCGGCCCGGCACTGATCGAGGAGCACGCCTCCACCACCGTCGTGCAGCCCGGAGACGAGCTGCGCGTGGACGAACTCGGCAACCTTCAAATCGCCATCGGGAGCGACAGATCATGAGCACCAACCAAACTAGCAACGTCAACGTGGCGATCGACCCGATCACCGTCGAGATCATCCGCAACGGCCTATACGCCGTGACGGAAGAGATGAAGACAAACCTCACGCGCACTGCCTACAACCTCATCATCTACGAGGCATTGGACTTCACGGTCGGCCTGTTCACGAAGGAAGGCGACACGGTCTCCATCGGCCTTGGCCTGCCGATGTTCATCAGGGGCATGTCCGAGACGGTGAAGGCCAAGATCCGCCACTTCGGCTACGAGAACATCCTGCCGGGCGACATCCTCGTCACCAACGACGCCTACACCACCGGCAGCCATCTGAACCATTTCACGTTCACGATGCCGGTGTTCCACGAGGGCAGGCTCGAAGGGTTCACCTGCTGCATGGCGCACTGGCTGGATGTGGGCGGCACGCTGGGCAACGTGACGACCGACATCTTCAGCGAGGGGATCCAGATCCCGATCATGAAGTACCAGCGCGAAGGCGTGGTCAACCAGGATCTGATCGACATCATCGCGATGAATGTGCGACTGGCCGAGCGTGCGCTGGGCGACCTGCGCGCGCAGATCACGGCCATCACCACCGGCGAGCGCCGCTACTCCGAGCTGCTGCAGCGATACGGCGTTGACGCAGTGAATGGCTCGATCCGCCAGATCATGGATTCGTCGGAAGCGGTGGCACGTAAGAACACGCTTTCGATCCCTGACGGCGTGTACGAGGCCGAGTCTTTTATGGACGACGACGGCTTGGACATCGGCAAGCGCATCCCGATCCGAGTAAAGGTCACTGTGACCGGCGAAGAGATGACGGTTGACCTGTCGGACGTGAGCAAGCAGGTGCGTGGCTTCTACAACTCGGGCTTCACCACCGGGATCGCTTGTGCGCAGGTGGCCTACAAGTGCCTGACGACGCCGACCGACTATCCGGTCAATGACGGCAGCTTCCGGCCGCTGAAGGTCATCATGCCGATGGGCACGGTGATCAGCGCCGAGCGCCCGTACCCCATGCGGGTGTGGATGACCTTTCCGATGACGGTGATCGACACCATATTCAAGGCCCTGGCCCCGGCGATTCCGCACCGCTCCATCGCCGGGCACCATGCCGACCTGGTGTTCCCGAACATCCACGGCATCTCCCCGGAGGACGGTCGCCTGTTCATCGTGGGCATTGGCCCGCTCGGGGGCGGGTGGGGAGCGAAGTCGGGCGAAGACGGCGTGTCGGTCACGGTGTGCATCAACGACGGCGACACCCACAACAGCCCGACCGAACAGCTCGAAGCCAAGTACCCGGTGCTGGTGGAGAAGTATGAGATTCGCCAGGACAGCGCCGGCGCCGGGCGCCAGCGCGGTGGGCTGGGTGCGGAGATGGTGGTGCAGGCGCTCTCGCCCTTCACTGTGACCACCCGGATCGACCGCGTGCACTGCAAGCCCTGGGGCCTGGAAGGGGGCACCGATGCCATGGGCAACGGCCTGGCCGTGCGCCACAAGGGCGAGTGGAAGACTGACCACTTGAACGCCAAGATCTTCAACGTGCGCCTGGAACGCGGCGATGCCTACAAGATGCTGTCGGGCGGCGGCGGCGGCTTTGGCGATCCGCTGGAGCGCGATGCGGAACTGGTCGCCGAGGACGTGCGCGAAGGCTACGTGAGTGCCGGCGTGGCACGCGAGGTGTATCGCGTCGCACTGGACTCGCAAGGACGGGTAGCCCAGGAGGCCACGAATGCACTGCGCAGTTCGCCGCGCTCGGTGCGCAACGGCACAACAGACACGCTCGCCTGGGACGGGCAATGAACGCCGCCGCCGTCATGGCCGACGACATCGCCCGGCGTGCAGACGAGATGTTGAGCTTGTGGAGCTCGCTGTCGATGCGCCACATCGCGCTGGGCTCGGCCTGCGCCTGCGGCACTGGCGGCGTCAGCCTGCGGCTCGACGACTTCGAGCTCGACATCGTCGGCTACCTGGAGGACGCGGGCCTGCGTTCAGGCGTGGAAGAGGTCGTCGGCTTCTTCAATGCGTTGCAGCAGGCCGGTCCGCAGGCACAGCCGCTGCGCAGCCTGTTGGAAGATGCCATGGAAGAGCGTCTTCCGGAAGCGGTTGGCGAATGGCTGATGCCGAAAGTGGAGCGGACCCTGCGTTCCTTCGCCGAGCTGCACGGCCCTGGCGAGCGGGGCTAAGCATGGCCGGCCATTTCTCATCCCTGCTAACGGCCGACAGGCGGGCCGGCGAGCGGGTGCCGGTGACGGTGCTCACCGGCTTCCTCGGCAGCGGCAAGACGACGCTGCTGAACCGCCTGTTGCAGCAGCCAGACCTGCGTGGCATGGCGGTGATCGTCAACGAATTCGGCGAGGTCGGCATCGACCACGATCTGATCACGCAGACCAGCGACGACACCATCTTGTTGGCCAACGGTTGCATGTGCTGTTCTGTACGCGGGGACCTGGTGGCGGCAATGAATCGCCTTGGTGAACGCACTGATCCGCCGCTGCGACATGTGCTCATCGAGACCAGCGGACTGGCCGATCCCGGCCCGATCCTGCGCACGATGATGGGCGATGCGGCGATCCGCGGTCGCTTTGCGCTGGCCGGCGTCGCATGCACAGTGGACGCCGTGCTCTGCATGGGCACATTGGACCGGCACGCCGAATCCGTCCAGCAAGCGGCGGTTGCGGACCATCTCTTCCTGACCAAGACCGATTTGCTTGAAGGCGGTGCGCCCTCGCCTGAGTTGCTGGCACGACTTCGCGAGCTCAATTCAGTGGCACGGCTGCACGTGGCGCGGGACGCGCAGCCGCAGGCGCTGCGCGAGCTGGTCCAGTCGCCCAAGGACAGCAGTGAGGTGCCGGCCGGCGCGATGTACTACCGGCCGTCTCAAGCCGACGCCGACGCGCCGAAGGACTCAGCACCTGTCCACCGCGATGGCATCTCCTCCTTCGTCGTGGAGCGCGACCAACCTTTGCCGCGCGATGCCTTTTTCGCCTGGCTTGACATGGTGATCGCGATGCGCGGTGAAGACCTGCTGCGCGTCAAGGGCCTCGTGCATTTGGCCGATGAGCCGGATCGTCCGATGGTGATCCATGGCGTGCAGCACCTGTTCCATCCGCCCGAGTTCTTGCCGGCGTGGCCGGGACAAGACCGGCGAACCCGAATCGTCTTCATCACCCGCGGCGTCGATGCGCAGGCGATGGACGAAACCCTCGACGTGCTGGTGCACCGGCACATGCGGCGAGCCTCGCCGACCGCCGCAGCCGCATCACCCAAGACCCATCCGTGACTACAACAGTCGAGAAAGCCTGAGACATCATGAAAGTCGATTCATTCGCATTGACGCCTGACCAGGGCGTCGCAAGGCAGGCAGCGCATCTGCTGTTCCGGATCGAGAACGTGCCGTTCAGCCGCTGGCACACCAAGGCGCGCATCATCATGGGCAGCGCGACATTCTTCGATGCCTTCGACGCGCTGGCGCTGGCTTTCGTGCTGCCAGTGCTGATCGGCTTGTGGCACCTGAGTCCGCTGGAGGTGGGCATGCTCATCGCCGCCGGCTACGTGGGCCAAGTCATCGGCGCCTTGGTCTTCGGCTGGGCGGCCGAACGTTTCGGCCGCGTGCCCAGCGTGACGACCACCGTTGCCGTGATGTCGGTGATGAGTATCGCCTGCGCCTTCGCGGGCAACTTCCAGATGCTGTTCGGCCTGCGCTTCCTGCAGGGCATCGGCGTGGGCGGCGAGGTGCCGATCGCGGCCGCCTACATCAACGAGCTGTCGCAGGCCAAGGGCCGCGGACGCTTCTTCCTCCTCTATGAGCTGATCTTCCCCCTCGGCCTGCTCGGCGCTGCGCAGGTGGGGGCCTTCGTGGTGCCACGCTTCGGCTGGGAATACATGTTCCTGGTCGGCGGCATCCCGGGCTTGCTGATCCTGTTCTTCATGGCGCGCCTGCCGGAGTCGCCGCGCTGGCTGACATCGAAGGGCCGGTTCCAGGCGGCCGAGCGCGTGATCGAAGGACTTGAGGCGAGCACCACAAAGCGCAGCCTCGATGTCCGGCGCGACAAGGTAGACGTCGAGTCTCGAGTCACCGCGCTCGCTGCCGGCCTCGTGGATCGCAAGAAGAGCTCCTGGAAGGAACTGTTCTCGCCGCTGTATCGGCCGCGCACGCTGGTCGTGTGGGTGCTATGGGCCTCGTCGTACTTCGTCGCCAACGGCATCAACAATTGGTTGCCCACGCTGTACAAGACTGTCTACAACTTGCCGCTGCAGGAGGCGCTGAGGATGGCTTCGCTGACCAATGTGCTCAGCACCTGCGCTGTGCTCGCCTGCGCGCTGCTGGTGGATCGCGTCGGGCGGCGCCGTTGGGCGACGGCCAGCTTCCTTCTCAGCGGCACGTTGCTCGGGGTGCTGGGCCTGGTGGGCGCCAGCAGCGCCTGGTCGGTCGTGATCCTCGCGTCCTCGGCCTATGCGGTGATGGGCACGACCACGGTGCTGCTGTATCTCTACACGCCGGAAATCTATCCGACGCGGATGCGGGCGATCGGCACCGGGCTGGCCACGTCCTGGCTGCGTGTGGCATCGGCGGTCTCTCCCGCGCTGGTCGGCGTGGTGCTATCGACCAACGGCATCGCGACGGTGTTCCTGATGTTCGCGGCCGCCACCGTCGTTGGACTCATCGCATCAATGCGCATGGTTGAGACCACCAACCGGGCGCTGGAAGACATCTCGCCCTGATCGCTCCGCACCTCGTTGCCGGCGCTGTCGTATCGGCGCCGTGGCGCGGCGCTGCCTATTCCTTCATTTCCACACTTTGGAGACACCATGAAACTGCCGAGAAGAGCCATCTTCGCGACCGCCGCGCTAGTCGCATTCGCCATTGCGCCGGCTTGGGCACAGCCTGCCAAGTTCCCCGATCGCATGATCCGAATCGTGGTGCCGTTTGCCGCCGGCGGCGGGGTTGACAGCATGGCGCGGCTGCTGGCCAGCCAGTTGACGCCGCGACTCGGAGTTGCCGTCATCGTCGAGAACCGGGCCGGAGCCAACGGCATGCTGGGCGGCAAGGCGGTGCAGACCGCTCCGGCCGACGGCTACACGTTGCTGTTCTCCGCCGCCACGCACGTGCTCGCCAAGCAAGTGATGAGCAACGCGTCCTACGACCCGCAGACGGACTTTGCGCCAGTGGCGCGTGTCGGCGAGGCGCCCCTGATGCTCGTTATCTCGCCGCAACTCGAACCACGCAAGCTGGGCGAGGTGCTGAACGCGGCGAAGCAGCAGCCCGACAAGTGGTCCGCGGCGATCCCGGCCGCCGGCGCGCCGAGCCACCTGGCGACCTTGCTGATGGCCAAGCAGGGCAACGTCAAGCTCACTTACGTGGCCTACAAGGGCACGCAGCCGGCGCTGGTGGACGTGGCTGGTGGACACGTGCAATTGTTGCTTGACTCGATCATCTCGGTCCATCCACTCGCCAAGTCGGGCAAGGTCAGGCCGATCGCCATCACCTCCAGCAAGCGCAGCCCGCTCGCGCCGGATGTGCCGACGGCGCAGGAGAGCGGTTTCCCGGAACTGACGTATGCGTCCTGGTACGGCATCTGGGCACCGAAGGACACACCCGCTGATCGCGTGAAGTTGCTCAACGCGGCCATCAACTCGGCGGTGGCCGAGTTGGCGAAATCGGGCGCGCTCGTGAACCTCGGTATCGAGCCCGTGGCGCAAGACTCCGTGCAGTTCAAGCAATTCATCGCGACCTATGTCGCCCAAAGCGCCGAGCTCCTCAAGGGCGCCGGGTTCAAGCCCGAGTAACAAACAACATCACCCGAAGATCCCATGAAAAAGACTTTCCTTGCTGCATCCGTTATAGGTTGTGCCGCTGGCGCGTCCGCGCAATCGTCGGTGACGCTTTTCGGTGTCCTGGACACAGGCGTTAGCTACTACAACACGACGAGCGAGTTCTACAACAACACCAACCGGGTCATTCTTCCCCCCGCCCTTGCCACAGAAATTGGCATACATCAGACCGTCCTTTCGAACAGCAACACGCTGAACAGCCGCCTCGGATTTCGGGGTACCGAAGATCTCGGCGGAGGCTTGTCGGCAAGCTTCTGGCTGGAGTCCGGCCTTGCCACCGACACCGGACTTGGCAACGGTCCCGGGGGGACGATCATTTTCAATCGTCGATCGACTGTGAGCCTCTCCAGCAGCCTCGGCGAAGTTCGTTTGGGTCGCGACTTCACTCCGACGTTTTGGAATGACTCGATATTCAGCCCATTCAGCACCATCGGGGTCGCTGCAAACGTCATCTCGACGATCGGGACCAATCTCGCCGTTGTCAAAGGCCCTGGATCCGCAGTGGCCGCCTCCGATAACTATCTGCGCACGAGCAACAGCATCGGGTACTTCCTGCCTGCAAATTTGGGCGGGTTCTATGGTCAACTCCAGTACGCATTTCCGGAGAACATCAGTCAGAGCAATGTTCCCGGGACCCCGTCGAACAAGGGTCAGTTCTACGGCGGTCGCGCAGGCTATGCCTCGGGACCGCTGGATGTCGCTGTCGCCTATGCCGTGAGCGACGCTGCGAACACGACGGGCTTGAATCCGGCCGGACTGCCGACATTCGTGAATCTCGACGAAAAGATCAAGACCCTCAATGTCGGAGCCTCGTACAACTTCCAGTTTGTGAAGATCTTTGGCGAATTTTCACAGGTGAAGGATCAGTCCAGATCGACAACTCCCAATCCTTTGCTGGGTTTGCTTGTGACACGAGGCAGCGGCAAGTACACCGGCGGTCTCCTGGGAGCTACTGTTCCCGTGGGGCCTGGCTTGATCAAGGCTGCATATTCAACGGTCAAGTTCGACAACGCTTCAGGTTCCGCGACACCTTTCGCTCCCAAGCGGGACGCCTCGGTTGACAAATTTGGCCTCGGCTACGAATACAACTTCTCGAAGAGAACCGCCGTCTACGCAACTGCCGCTTATATCCGCGTCAAGGACGGCCAGAACAACCCGAGCATCATGGGCGCAACTGCAGGGACCGCGCCCTATATATCAACCGGAGCCGGCGTTTCCGGTTATGCCCCGAGTAAATCCACGGGTTATGACTTTGGCATTCGGCACTCGTTCTAGCTTCTAGTGCAGTGCGCTTGAAATAGTGGAACTTAATCGATGGGGCACACTCCGACCTCGATAGAGGTTGCAGCCATGCGCATCGCCCCAAGGATCGAACTGCTGTTCAACGAGAGCTGACCGCCTTGGCGCGGCGAGGCCGTCGAGGCTCGTGTGCAGCAACGCGCCAGAATCCAACTCGACCTCGGCGGCGATGTCCTTGTTCTGCCAGCCCTGAGCGGCCAACAACACGAACTCTGGACGGCATGGTGATTTCGATGTGCCAACAGCAACACCGGCACGCAGAGTGGCTGCAGTCCTGCGCCTGATCCAACGCAAGACGGCCCAAGCACCTGCAGTTGCACTTGATCGTGGACAACTACGGCACGCACACGCATCTCGACGTGCAGGCCTGGCTCGCCAAGCATCCGCGCTTCGTCATGCGCTTCACACCCACCAGCGCGTCGTGGCTGAACATGGTCGAGCGCATCTTCCGCGAAATCTCCGAGAACCGCGTCCGGCGCGACAGCTTCACCAGCGTGCCCGAACTGGCCAGGTTGCCTGTTGCCGTCGTGCGGCCCGTGGATTGCACCGCCCGCAAATGCTCCACGGCCAAACTGCACCAAGTCATCCACCGACGCCAGGGACGGCCTGAAGCTGGTGCGCGGGTTTCGCTGACACGACGCGCGTGCCAACGTTCTTGCGCCGCGTTACCAGGTCGACCTGCTGCAGCTCTCTTGAGTGGGGCGCAGGTGCTCAACCATCACGCGTGCGGCAGCGGACAGTGGGCGCTCCGCACTGTACCCAAGTAGCAGCCTCCGATGCGCCCATGCGTCGGTGAGGCGCACCGCCTTCAGTTTTCGTGGGCCAAGCACTTCCTGGCAGGCGGCCAGTGGCAACACCCCGACGCCGAGCCGGGCGGCAATCATCTGGCTCATGGCGTCGAAGCTGCGGACTTGCACGCGCAACCTCAGCGGACGCCCGGCGTCGGTTGCTGCTCTCGAAGTGAGCTCCAGCAGTGAGCTCCCCCGGTTGAGCCCGACGAAGTCGTGTTCGAGGCAATCGGCAAAAGCAATTTTCTTTGCCTTTGCCATGGGGTGAGACTTCGAGCACAGGAGGACGAGTTCGTCGTCCCGAAAGGGCAAGACGGTGAGTCCATCAGCGGGGGTGCCCTCGGCAAATACACCGAGGTCCGCCAAGCCATCCCGTACGGCTCTCACGATGTCTCCGCTCAGTTGCTCCTCGATGTCCACCCGGATCCCCGGCTGGAGTTCCATGAAATTCCACAAGACCGCCGGCAGGAATTCGGTGAGCGCGGACATGTTGGCCCACAGGCGCACGTGGCCCCGGTAGCCCTCGGAAAAATCAGCTAACTCGGCGCCGAAGAGCTCGAAACCCTGAAGCAGCCGAATGGCATGTTGCACTGCGACATGACCCGCCGGCGTGACGGTCACGCCCTGGACGCTTCTCTCCAGCAACTGCGCGCCCGCGGTTGCTTCGAACTCGCTCAAGCGCCTGCTGGCCGCCGACAGCGCGAGGTGACATTGAGCAGCGCCCTTGGTGATGCTTCCGGATTGCACGACCGCGGAGAAAAGTCGAAGCGTCACGAAATCGACGCGTGCCGGGTTGATGACGGTCTTCATTTCGGGTTTCTACGAGCTTCGCAATCCGCGAAGGATACATGCTCATAGAGCAATTCCTCCTCTGTCCCGCTCCAATTTAGATTCATGTCTCGCCAAGATTCGAAAGAGACGGAGACATGAAAGCACTGCAAAGCCTCAAGGTCCTGGAACTGGGACAACTGATCGCCGGCCCGTTCGCCGGCAAGACGCTCGCCGAGTTCGGCGCCGACGTCATCAAAGTGGAACCTGCCGGCATTGGCGATCCGCTTCGTAAATGGCGAATGCTGCGCGACGGCACCTCGGTGTGGTGGGAAGTGCAGTCACGCAACAAGCGCTCGGTGTGCCTCGACCTTCGCTCACCCGAGGGCCAGGAAGCGGTGCGTTCGCTGGCCAAGGAGGCCGACGTCCTGATCGAGAACTTCAAGCCTGGCACGCTCGAAGGATGGGGGCTGGGATGGGATGAACTTCACGCGCTGAACCCGGGGCTGATCATGCTTCGCATCTCGGGTTACGGCCAGACGGGTCCATATCGCGACAAGCCGGGATTCGGCGTCCTGGGCGAGGCCATGGGCGGTTTGCGTCATCTCACAGGGGAGCCCGGCCGGGTGCCCGTTCGCGTCGGTGTATCGCTCGGCGACACTCTGGCCGCGCTGCACGGTGTCATCGGCGTTCTCACCGCGCTGCACCACCGTACCGCACACGGCGGCGAAGGGCAGTTCATCGATGTCGCACTGTACGAATCGGTGTTCAACGTGATGGAGAGCCTGGTTCCCGAGCACGACGCGTTTGGCGCGGTGCGCGAACGTGCAGGCAGTGCATTGCCCGGCATTGCGCCGACCAATGCGTACCGCTGCAATGACGGCCAGTACGTGCTTGTGGCAGGAAACGGAGACAGCATCTACCGGCGTCTGATGCGTGCCATCAATCGGCCCGACCTGGAGAACGATCCGGAATTGACCCACAACGACGGGCGCGTGCGCAGGGTCGAGGAAATCGATGCGGCGATCGAGGCATGGACCCGCCACCGAACCCGGGAAGAGGTGCTTTCGGTGCTCGATTCCGCAGGCGTGCCGGTGGGCCGCATCTATTCCGTTGCGGACATCGCCAGCGACCCGCAATACCTGGCCCGCGAAATGATTGTCGAGTCGCCAACCTCTGACGGTCGATCGCTCAAAGTCCCCGGTGTGGTGCCCAAGCTCAGTGCGACGCCCGGAGCCATTGCGCACGCGGCACCGCGCCTGGGTCAGCACACCGACGACCTGTTGCGCGGTGGTTGGCCGACCCGCTCGTCCTGAAATTCCAAAGCCTGAGGAACCCCATGAAAAACGGAAACAACACGCGACTGTTTATCAACGAAGTTGCGACACGCGACGGCTTCCAGATGGAAAGCCATTTCATCCCGACGGATGACAAGGTTGCGCTCATCGACACCTTGAGCGGACTGGGCTACGCCAAGATCGAAGTCACCTCCTTCACTTCGCCCAAGGCAATTCCAGCCCTGCGTGATGGCGAAGAAGTGATGGGTCGAATTGCACGTCGGCCCGGCGTGGTCTATACGGCACTGGTGCCCAATGTCCGCGGTGCCGAACGCGCGCTCGACGTGAAAATCGATGAGTTCAACATCGTCATGTCGACCAGCGAGACGCACAACCTGAGCAACTTGCGGATGACGCGCGAGCAGTCGTTCTCCCAACTGGCGGGGGTTATCGAGCTCGCCCAGCGTGCAACCGTTCCCGTCAACGTATCGCTGTCGTGCGTGTTTGGCTGTCCCATGGAGGGGGAAGTGCCTCTCGAGACGGTGCTGGGCTGGATCGACCGTTTTGCCGAGCGGGGCGTTGCGGGCATTACGCTGTGCGACACGACTGGCATGGCCTATCCGACGCAAGTGGACGTGCTGTGCAAGGCGGTCATGGAACGGTATCCCGAGCTCGACTTCACCGCGCATTTCCACAACACGCGGGCAATGGGCCTGGTCAACAGCGTGGCCGCCGTCGAGGCAGGCGTACGCCGCTTCGATATGTCGCTGGGTGGGATCGGTGGCTGCCCCTATGCGCCGGGAGCCACCGGCAACGTGGCAACGGAAGACGTCGTGCACATGCTGCAGTGCATGGGCTACGACACGGGCATGGATCTCGATGGGTTGATCCATGCGGCCGGCGAAGTGGGGCGCTTGGTGCAGCATGAGCTCTCCAGCCAATTGCCCCGCGCCGGGCATCGGCTGACTCGACACCAACCGCCTGCGGATTTTGCCGAGATTGCAGAGCGAGCAGCTGCGAGAAGCGAAGGCAAGGAGGTCAGGGCGTGATCGATCATCTGGACCATCTCGTGCTCACGACTGCCGACGAGGCGGCGTGCGTCAGCTTTTACGTCGACGGCCTGGGCATGACCCTCGAAACCTTCGGCGCGGCACGCAAGGCATTCCGCTTCGGCAACCAGAAGATCAACCTGCACGTCAAGGGCAATGAGTTCGAGCCCAAGGCCCACACGCCCGTTCCTGGCGCATTGGACCTTTGCTTCATCGCAAGCAAACCGCTGGATGCCGTGATCAGTGAGCTACAGAAGAAGGGCTTGCAGATTGTCGAAGGCCCCGTCATGCGCACGGGCGCCGTCTCTCCTATCCGTTCCATCTACCTGCGCGATCCGGACCTGAACCTGATCGAAATCTCGGAGATCGCAAAATGAAAGTTGTATTCCTCGATGCGGCGACGTTGCCGCAACGCCTCGAGTTCGATCCGGCGTATGGCATCGACTACCAGGCCTATGACTCCACGTCAGCTCGTGATGTTGCCGAGCGCATTGCGGGCGCGACGGTTGTCATCACCAACAAGGTCCGGTTGAACGCCGAGCTCCTGCGCGCCGTGCCAAGCCTGAAGCTGGTGGCTGTGGCTGCAGCGGGCACGGACAACATCGATGTCGCGACTGCGCAAGCGTTGGGAATTCGCGTTCAGAACGTACCCGACTATGGGAGCGATTCGGTCGCAGAGCACGCCATTGCGACGCTGTTCGCCATACGCCGACAGATCCAGACCTATGCCGCGGCGGCAAAAGACGGCAGGTGGACATCCTCCAGCCACTTTTGCTGGACGGGCCCAACCATCAAGGATCTTGGTGGTTCGCGCTTCGGCGTTGTCGGTCGTGGACGCATTGGCGAAGCCGCGGCAAGGATCGCGCGCGGCATCGGCATGACGGTCCATTTCGCTGAAACGCCTGGATTTCCGCGCAAGGAAGATGAGCTTCCCCTGGACCAGCTCCTCGCGGAGTCGGACGCCATCACTCTGCATTTACCGCTGACGCCCGAGACCAAGGGCTTGATCAACGCCGAGTCGTTGCGCCATATGAAAGCTGGCGGGGTGCTGATCAATACCGGCCGAGGGGCGCTGGTTGACCCGCTGGCGCTGGCCGACGCTCTGCGCAGTGGCGCGATCGCCGGTGCGGCAATCGATGTATTGGAGACCGAGCCGCCTGCGAGCGATCACCCCCTGCTCGACCCCGCGATCCCGAACCTCCTTTTGACGCCTCACGTGGCGTGGGCGAGCGATCGTGCGCAAGCCAAGTTGGCGTCTCGACTGCAGGACCTGGTGCAGGAAGCAGCCCAGCGCTCCTAACACTCATTCCAACGGAGACAAGCATCATGAAATTCACCAAAATGACCCCCGCCGCCGTGGCTGCATTGACGCTGGTATTCGGCGCTGCGCACGCCCAAACGTATCCTTCCAAGCCTGTCACGATCGTTGTGCCGAGCGCCGCCGCCGGCTCGACCGACATCATGGCCCGACTGGTCGGTGAGCAGCTCCAAAAGGCGTTGGGTCAGGCCTTCATCGTTGACAACAAGCCCGGCGCCAGCGGCAACATTGGCACGGAAGCGGTGGCGCGCGCGGCTCCCGATGGCTACACGCTGCTGATGCAGTATTCGGGCTACCACGTCGGCAATCCCGCCCTGTTTCCCCAGATCAGGTGGAAGACCAGCGACTTCGTGCCCGTCGCACTCGTGATGCGTGCCCCGCATGTCGTTGCTGTGAGTGGGACATTGCCCGCTACGAATTTGAAGGACTTCATCGCGAACGGACAGAAAAACGGCAAGGGCATTTTCTATGCCTCGTCCGGCAATGGCTCGATCCAGCACATCGCCGGAGAAATGTTCGCCAAGCAAGCGAAGGTCCCTGCCACCCATGTCCCCTACAAGGGCGCCGGTCCCGTTGTAACCGACTTGATCAGCGGGCAGGTGGATATGTTCATCACGACGCCACCGTCGGTCATTGGCCAGGTGCAGGCCGGAAAGATCAAGGCGCTGGCATACGCCGGGCCCAAGCGCCATCCCTCCATGCCGACCGTGCCAACTACCGCGGAAGCAGGCTTGCCCGGTTACGAAGTCGAATCCTGGTTTGCCCTTTTTGCACCGGCCAAGACGCCCCCTGACGTAGTTGCGAAGCTCTCGGCGCAGGTCAAGACCATCGTCGAAAGCGAAGCGTACAAGAAGAAGGTCGAGGACCAAGGCGCGTTCGCTGCGTACATGGACTCAGCGGCACTCGGCAAGTTTGTCGATCAGGAGACGGCGGTATGGGCCAAGGTCATCAAGGACGGAAACATCAAGGCTGACTGAGCATGACCAGACCAAAACAGCCCACGATGCTCGGATTCGCATCCTTGCTTGGTGCCGCTGTATTGCTGACGGCTTGCGGCGGCATGCCGGGCGGCCCTGGCAGCATGGACACCGTGAAAACCGAAGGTGGTCTCGTGCGAGGAAAGGGTAGCGAGGTGCACGCATACCTCGGCATCCCATATGCGGCCGCACCGACCGGCGAGAACCGCTGGCAACCGCCCCAACCTGCCCAGAGATGGAGCGGAACTCGAGACGGGAGCGCTTTCGGTCCCGACTGCATGCAGCCTGCCGAGTATCCGGAGCTGCGTGGCGCCGGCATGAGCGAGGACTGCCTCAGCGTGAACGTTTGGTCGCCTGCCAAGCAGCCCGGCGAGAAGCTGCCAGTCATGGTCTGGATCTATGGCGGTGGGTTTACCTACGGCTCCGGGTCGCATCCTTCTTACGATGGTGAAGCGCTTGCAAAGCGGGGTGTCGTCGTTGTCACGTTGAACTACCGACTCGGCCTGCTCGGATTCATGGCGCATCCTGAGCTCAGCGCGGAATCTGCGACGCGCAGCTCAGGCAATTACGGTCTGCTGGATCAAATCGCTGCGCTGAAGTGGGTTCAACGTAATGTGGCCGCGTTCGGCGGTGATGCAGTCAAGGTCACGGTCTTCGGTCAGTCGGCCGGAGCGCATTCCATCAGCACGCTGATTGCTTCTCCGCTAGCTGACGGTCTCTTCCAGCAGGCCATCGTGCAAAGCGTCGGCGTCATGCGCCCCGTCGCCTCCTTGAAGGAGGCCGAAAGCTTCGGTGCGTCGTTCGGTTCAAGCATCAAGGACTTGCGTGCCATCCCAGCTGCGGAACTGGTAGAGCGGCTCAGAAAGTCACCGTCTCGCGGATCGAAAATCACGACTTGGCCTACGCTGAGCATCGTGGCGGATGGTCTTGTGGTTCGGCAACCAGACTTCAAGGCCTACGGCCAAGGTCAGTTTCAGAAGGTTCGGGTGATGGTCGGGAATGTTGCCAACGAAGGCGGTGGTGCTGCACGAAATATTCCCGTCAAGACGGTCCCGGAGTTCAGCAGCTATCTGAGTCTGAATTTCCCTGGATTCGAGACGAGGGCTCACCAAGCCTACGCCATAACTCAAGACTCACAGATACAGCAAGCACTTGCCGACGTGTACAGCGACACCTTGGGCAACTCGCTGCTTGGCGTCCGTACGATCCCGCGTCACAGGCATACATGAACTTTGGGGACTCGCCTGTTGTGGCAAGCGGCTTGGATTCGCCTCGCCTCGACCTCATCAGGGACTATTGCGCGGCCCAGCGACGCTGACGTCTAGAGGGCTTGGGCGCGCGAAGCCCTCGACACGAGCGCGCACCGACCATCAGTGATGCCCATGGGGCGGGCCGCCGCATGCGCGAGTTCGGGCAAGCCGCGCCCATCACTGCAGCTCCCTGTCAAGCGGAGGACGGCGACAGCCACCTGACAACACTACGAAGCTCCTCGAGCCCAGAGTTTCGCAACCCAGTCGCATTCATTGATCTTCGAGCAACACAACTACCAGGAGAATCGACATGAACGAAGCTTTGGCCACACTGCCGCACGAACCGGCTAGACAGATCCCACCGCGCCACCGGTGGTACAGGCATCTTTACGTACAGGTGCTGATCGCCGTAGTGATCGGCATCCTACTCGGGCACTTCTATCCGACCCTTGGCGAGGCCATGAAGCCGCTGGGCGACAATTTTCTGAAGCTGGTCAAGCTGGTCATCGCCCCTCTGATTTTCTGTACGGTCGTGCACGGCATCGCGAGCATGCGCGACATCTCTCGGGGTCGCTCGGTGGTTCCCGTTCCTGCGCCGTGGATCTCCGGGGAGCGCTCAGAAAACGCCAACAGGCAGTGACGTTCGCGACGAGCGCGAACCGGGCGCACACTGCCTGTCACTCGTCGTCAAGCATCCGGCTCGCCTTGCTGCCCAGTGAGCTCTCGGCGCGGAAGTAGCCCATCACGGTCGTGACGCTGTGATGCCCCGTCATCGCCATGGTTTCGGGCAGCGACATCGCCTGTCGTCCAGCCTCCGTCACAAAGCCCGCCCGCAGCGAGTGCGCAGAAAAATCTCCCTCGACCCCGGCGAGCGCACACCGCTCCTTGACGATGTCGCGCACCGCCGCGGGTGCCAGGGGCTCGCCCAGATGCCCGCCCTTGCGGATGCGGCGGAAGAGGGCGGCTTCCTGGATCCCGCTGGCAGCCCGCCAGGCCTGCATCCGTAGAAAAAAGCAAATGTGTCACAGGTGCCCGGAGGCCGCCGCCCTTTGTTGTGCCATTGGTTGCGCGACAGCCGGTGACAAATTTCCTTGCGAAGAACGCGAAGCAAATGTGTCACCTCGCCTTTGCACGAAGCAAATCCGTCACTCTGTGGATGCGAAGTGCGCGGACCCTGCGTAACGTGTTGATCCATGAAGGATTTGGCTACACGGTACGACACGCCGCTGGAGACGGTCCGGCCGCGGGGCAGACGCTTGATCGAAGGCTTCAGCGTCAAGTTGGAGCGGCGAGTTCGGCTGTTCTCGCACGGGAGTTTTGCGCAATGGATTCGCCTTGAGGCGGATCCGTCGATCCTCGAGTTTTGCGAACGGCCAGCGCGGCTCGGGTCGAATCCCGAGGCCCGTCTGATCGATTTCTGGGCTCGCCGCACAGACACCCAGGAAATGCTTTTGGTCGATGCGCCGCAGGAAGTTCCTTCGCAGGTGTGCGGTATTCCAGTGCGCTTCGTGACCGACGCTGAACTGGCGGCCGCGAACGTCTGGATCGTCAACTGGTCGCGCATGCTGCCTGTCGTCAACGCTACCCGGGCGTTGCTGCCGCCGCGGCTTTTGCGATCCGTCGTCCATCATGTTCGGGAGGCGATGTCATTGGGACGCTTGGAGCACGAACTGTCCTACGGCGATCCGTCGCTGGCGCGCGGCGCCATCTTCGCGCAGCTTCGCACCGGTGGGATCCGCGCACCGTCGTTGCATACGCAGCCGATCGGCTTGCATACCCTCTTGGAACCAGTGTCGTGAGCCGTCGCGGGCGAATCCACGATCTCGATCCGGCGACATGGCCGTCCTTCGATACGAGCGCGTTGCCCACTGCGGAGCGGACGGTTTTCGCCGCTCGACGGCGCGCCATCGAACTCTATGCCGAAGGGGTCTCACTGAGCGAGATCGAGAGATGCACGGGGGTCGATCGCCGCCAGCTCTATCGCCTGGTCGATCGCTGCAGTGCACCCCATGACGATGGTCGCGCCTATGGCTGGCGGGCCGTGGCGCCGTATGCGCGTGTCAATGCCTACCAGCGCACGACCCCGTTGACGATTTCACGCGACGGGACTGGCCGGGGAGCCGCTGGCGCCTTCGGGTTGCTGCTCCAGGCGCAGCCCGCGCTTGTCACCTGGATCGCAACTCGTGTGCATGACAAACGCATCTCAATCGTTCAGCGTTCCACCGACGCCGGGCTGCGCACACGCCTGCGTGGCCTGAAACAGCTGCACGAGGAGTTCCTGCGCGAATGCCGAGCGCTAGGACTTGGCGCTACCGACTACCCCTTCAGCGCAGAGCAGATGGGTGTCCGCTCGTTGTCGGCGGCGTTGCGCACCGAGTGCCTTCGCAGCTTTGCGCGCAGCGCGCATCTGGCTGGAGCCCATCGGCTCAAGGGCCTGCCGCATGAGAGTTCGAGCCCGGTGGCCACGCAGGCGCTGGATGTCGTCGAGTTCGATGGCCATCGCCTTGACGTTCGCCTCAAGGTAGTCGTGCGCGATCCCCTGGGGTTCGAGCAGCAGTTCGAGATTGAGCGAATCTGGCTGCTCGTCATCCTGGACGTCTACAGCCGTGCGGTACTGGGCTATCACATCAGCCTGAATCGGGAGTACTCGCGCTACGACGTCATCCGCACCATTGAAGCGGCGCTGGAGCCGCATCGCCCCAGATCCTTTACGCTGCCCGGCATCGGGTACGGTGAGCTCGGCGGATTCCCTTCTGGCAAGCTACCCGAGTTGGGCTATGCGACGTGGCGCTGGTTCAAGGCCGACAACGCGAAGGCCAACCTCGCCGCCGATGTGCGCCACGCGCTGGCCGAATTCATCGGCTGCTTCATCGATGCTGGCCCGGCGCATGCGCCGGATGACCGGCCGTACATCGAGCGCTTCTTCGGCTCGATCGCGGCCAACTTGTCCAGTCGCCTGCCAGGCTACACGGGCACCGGTGCGCGAGATGTGCGTCGCGCGCTGTCCGATCCGAAGAAGGATTTGCGGTTGTACGTTTCCCTCGACGAGATCGAGGAACTGCTGGAAGCGGCCATCGCTGCCTATAACGCGACGCCGCATGACGGCCTGAACGGGCGCACCCCACTGGAAGCCGTGGCCCATTCCGTGCGCGGCCGAGGCGCCATGCTCAACTGGTTGCCAGAAGCGAAGCGGCAGACCCTGTGTTTGATGCAGACGCCCCGGCGCGCCACGGTGCGTGGCTATCTGCACCAGGGCCAGCGGCCGCACATCAACTTCCATGGCGTCCGGTACACAAACCCGGTGCTCGCAAGCACCGCGTCCTTCCTGGGCCAGACGCTGCGGATTTACTACAACAGCCAGGATTTGCGTACCGTGCGCGCGTTCGCGGGCGACGGTTCGGAGATCGGCGTCCTGAAGGCGCAGGGTGCATGGGGGGAGATATTGCACGATCTCAAGCTGCGCCAGGAAGTTCTTCGGCTGCGCGGGCGCAAGCGCTTGAGTGGCGCCATGCTGCACCAGTATCTAGACGCTTACGTCAGCGACAAGCTCCACAACGCCAAGGGGTCGCGCCGTTCCGCCAGCGATGCGGTACGGACTCTGCGTACGTTGGTGGCGCAGCCAACAAGTGTTTCGGCGCAAGCACTGCAGCTGAGCGGCCCGACGCCGCAGGCCGAAGCTGCACCCTCCGTCGAAACGCGCGTAATGCCTGAGCGGCTCACGATCGGCAGCGGCTTCGTCGGGGCAATCTGATTCGTCGCGGAGGCGCCATGCCGACTGAACGTCAACCTTCATCGCCGTTTCCGTTGCCGACTTCGCTTGGTCGGCCGATTGATCCCACCCTGCATCCCATTGAGACTGGAGGCTATCGCATTGCGACGCCGGCTATTCAGGCGTTCTCCGATTTGGTGAACCGATGCCTGCGTTACCGCATCACCGGTGCGCTGACCTATGGCCCTTCGCGCATCGGCAAGACACGGGCAATCGAATACTTGCGTCTTTTGCTGGCGCAGACCCAGCCGAAGATCACGACTTATCACGCACAAGCCGAGCACAAGCCACGCCACGCTGAGGGCCCGTTCCTTGCCAACCTGCTGGAGGCCGTGGGTTACCCTGACCCGGTGGGTGGTACCAATCCGGCCAAGCGCATGCGTCTGATCAACAAGATCAAGGAGGCCTGCACCCGCAACGGCAGCGGCACGGTGGTGCTCTTCTGCGACGAGGCACAGCGCTTCGACGAGAACGAATACGAGTGGCTGCGTGACGTGCACGATCATCTGGACCGCCTTCAGATTCGACTCTTCACCTTCCTGGTCGGCCAGCAGGAACTGCTGGCAGTCAAGATGGCCATGCAGCATGCCAGGAAGACGCAGATCGTCGCCCGGTTGATGGTCGAGGAGTTGGCATTCTTCGGGATCCGAAACGTACGTGACGTGGCCACCTGCCTGGATGGCTACGACCAGACGAACTTCCCACGTGCCAGCGACTGGAGCTTCACACGCTTCTACCTGCCACAGGCCGTGAGCGGAGGTTATCGGCTGGCGCATGATGCAACGCTGTTGTGGTCGGCGTTCGAAAGCCTTCATCACAGGCATGGTTTGCCGGGTGCGCTCGAAATTCCGATGGAGTCGTTCACCCGTGCCGTGGAAATCGTGCTCAAGGACAGCACGCTACGCGATGCTCCCGACTATCGGCCGGACGCCGCATTGTGGAACGTGGCCGTGCGCAGTTGTGGCTACATCCAGTCGCGCCAGGCGATCAGCGCGGAACTCATGACGAGCCCCGCCTGAGGCGCAACTGCAGGCGGAGTCAAAGCAATGGCGCTGCCGATCTTGATCGTTGACCAGCAAGCGCTGAATCCGCGCCTCGGCTATGTATTCCATCGACGCTGGCTGCAGCCCTATGAGTCCGTGGTCAGCATGCTATGGAAGTTCGCGCGCATGAATCTGCTGTCCGGCTTCGCCCTGGTCAAGCAGGTGAGCCCCGACAATGTCGACCCGTACGATGGGGTTGCCTCGAGAGATGTCGACGTAAGGGCGATGGCCCGAATGCTGGACGTGACGCAGCGCAGTGTGCGCATCGGGATGAAAGATCTGTCGCTCGACCGGCACCGATACCTGCGTTGTTGCCCTAGCTGCATGGTGCTGGGGTATCACAGCGTGGTCCATCAGCGCGAGCATCTGAACCGGTGTCCGATTCATGGCGTGCAGTTGCTCGTAGCGTGTCGGCATTGCGGCCAGCCGTCGGCGTATTGGCTCGACGCCCAGCTGTTGGATGCGCCATTCCGATGCCGGCATTGCAGGCATTACTACACCGCCAGCCTATACCCACCGTCTTTGCCGTGGAAGGCGTTGTCGAGTGAGGGGCGCATTGCAGTCACGCGCGCGGCGATAGGGTAGGGGGAGTGAGCGCGAGCAGGCGGGCGACGGTGACACATTTGCTTCGCAATTGCAGGAGCAAAAGCCGAGTGACACATTTGCTTTGCAATCGTGCAAACACAGGGTGGATGCGGTCTGCCGCCGGATGTCGTCGTTGGGCAGCGGTCGAGTGACACATTTGCCTGCGTAGGAGTGACGGATTCGTTTTTTGCGACGAGACGCGACGGCGCGACGCTGTGGCGGGTGTACCGTGACTTGGGTGATCCGTCGCGCTATGTGGAGCGCTTCATCGTCGCCTCCTGGGCCGACTACCTGCACCAGCGTGCGCGGGCCACGCTGGCCGATCAGGAAGTCGAGGCACGCGTTCGCGAGTACCTAGCGGAGGGCGAAGTCGTGACGACGCAGCACTACATCGCCGTACGGTAAGCGGGAAGCAGTGCCGCCGCCGATGCATTCCAGTGGCGCGGAATTGGACGCAATCCTCAAAGGGCAGCGTACGTTGCGGTTGACCGCCTGACCCAGGGGACGTTGCGCTTGGTCCTGAACGATGTCCGTACTCGATGGCGATGGGGGTTCTCGACCGGGGTCACGGTTTCACGCGAGGCGCTCGCCGAAAACTCGGCTTCGACTATGGGCGACAGTCGGGATCGCGCGCCTTCGCGGCTCTACAATTTCTCGTGCGGCCATCGGCGGATGGCCAGCTCCCCGCACGATATGAACGCTCGCACCCCCTATCTGCAAGTTGCCGACAGCGGCATTCATGGTCTGGGCGCGTTTGTGACTCAGGATCTTCCAACTTCAACGCTTCTGGGCAGTTATCAGGGCCGTCGGTACTCTGAAGAACAACTGACCCAGAGACGCTGGGACGACAGCCTGACGTTTCTGTTTTCCTTGTCGAATGGCGACACGATTGACGGAAGCCGGGGTGGCAACGCCACCCGCCACATCAATCACTCCTGCGCGCCGAATTGGGAAGCCGTCGAGGAGTTTTATGCGAAGGGCCGATTGGTCCTGAGGATTTATGCGCTCAGGTCGCTGCCCCCCGCGTCACAATAGTTGTCGCCCCGATAGGGCCTGAGCCTTTGGGGTTTGGGTTTCATTGATGGTGGTGGGAGGCTGTGGAGCTTGTGGGCGAAGGCCGGCGCGGT
>NZ_JBBKZV010000053.1:0-25182 GCF_037889915.1 Variovorax humicola
GCCGCGCTCGAACACCGACTGCAGGTCGGAGAACAGCCCCATCTTGAATTCTTCGCTGCGGAACTTCGAGCGCACGCCGTCCACGCTGGCAAGCGCCTTGCCCACGGCGGCCGAAGCAGCCGCCTTGTCGCCCCGCGCCAACTCGCCGCGCGCCACCCCGTCCCAGGCCCAGAGCTGGTAGTAGCCGGAGTCGGTGCCGACCTGGCGCGTGGTGAGCTGGCGGTACAGCGCCACGGCTTCGTCCGGCTTCTTCTCGGCCAGCAGCAGCCGTGCGCGCGTGCGGTCGAGCTGTGCTGCGAGCTGTGCATCGGTTGGTGGCGCGATCCCGTCGAGCAATTGCCGCGCACGCGCCGTGTCGCCGGATTCGATCAACGCATTGACCAGCGACGATTGCACCAGCGGCGCATAGCGCTCGGAGCTGTTGGCCAGCGCGGTTTCATAGCTGCTCACGGCGCCGGCATAGTTGCCGCGCCGTGTCTGCACGTCGCCGATCACCTTGTTGGCCGGGCCGATGACGAGCTTCGGATCCTTCGACTCGTAGCGCAACGCTTCGCGCGCGAATTCCTCGGCCTTGTCAAGCTGGCCGGAATAGCTGTAGACGATGGCCAGGTCGCGGTTGGCCATGGCCTGGAGGTCGGGGTTGTTGGTGGCCTGCGCCACGTGCAGCGCCTTGCTGGCCGCGCGCACGCTCTGGCGGAACTCGCCCTTGTCGGCCAGTGCCACCGCCTGGCTGCAGTATTGGTAGCCCGACAGCTTGACGTTGTCGTTGGCGTACAGCACGGCGCCGTCGTTGCTGAGCGCGAGGATGGTGTCGGTATCGGCGAGCCGCGCTTTTTCCTGCTTGGCCGCGATGGCTTCGGCATCGGGGACACGCGGCGCTGCTGTGCGCTGCGCCTGGGCGATTGCCGACGTCGTCGTTACTAAAACTATTGTGGCCAGCACAAATGCGGACTTGCACGCAGCCGCTAAACCTGCAGATGCTCGGCAGCAACCTGAGATGACACTAAGGTCGATCATGTGCTTGACTTCCGTTGGGGTGGCACATGGCGAGAGGTTTCTAATCTCACGAAGGTTGCCGCCTTCCGATCTGACTCCCTTTCTGGCCGGTCCATCGTCCCCCGTTCTTTTCATTGGCACATCCTTCGCATGAGGTAGAGCCAATTCGTACCTGACCGACTAATTTTGGGCGGTCGCTGGAGGGATTCAGGGTGGCGTCACAGTGTCCAGCTGATTCTTTACTTGCCAGTCGATGGGCAATTCATCGCCATCTGATCGGCAAAGATCGGCATTGCCGCTGACGGAATAAGACGCCAAGAAGACACCGAGGTCGCAAAGGTTGCGACATCGTTTTCTTTGCGTCCGTTCGCCCTTCGACGTTCTTCCGTGGTTCGCGTTTCTGTACATGGCGCATCAACTGGTAGATCAAGACAGTCGCGATCTTGGGACGCATCGGCTATTTGCCGGTTGAGGTCTTTTCCATTCACGCAAATGCGAGTTGCAATGCAATTAACCTGAATCCGTGAGCTCAAGAGTGAAAGTGGTTCACCCTGCGGGTGAGGCCGATGCGATGTGATTTCGGTAAACGCGAGACGAGTGCGAGGCGTCGATGACGCTGTTTCAAATGCGTCTGATTCTTCGAAATGCGCCCCTTCATCGTCAAGCAACTCGACTACGACCTCACCCGGTGGCCGGCCTGGCGTTGGTCGCACATCATCTGAACCGACTCGCCTCGGTGTTCAAGCGCATCGACAGCGCCTTGCCCGTGAAGAATGGCGTTGCCAACAGCGACATCCTGCGCAGCTACCTGGGTCTGTTGGTCCAGGGCAAGAGCGACTTCGACGCGATCGAGAACTTCCGCGGCGATGCCTTCTTCAAGCAGGCGCTGGGTATCAAGCTGCTGCCCTCCAGCCCGACGCCGCGCCAGCGCCTGGATGCACGCGCGGGCGACCTGTTTGACTTCCTGCCCCCGTTGATCGAGACGCTGCTGTCCGGCGTGCGGCTCGACTATGGCGTCTTGCCGTGCGGCTGGCTCTCGCTGGATGTCGATACGTTCATGATGGACAACGGCGACACCGCCAAGGACGGCGTGGGGCGCACCTACAGCGGGGTCGATGGCTACTGTCCGCTGGCCGCGTATCTGGGCTCGCACGGGTTCTGCCTGGAGTTGGCGCTGCGCCCGGGCGTGCAGCACTCGGCGTCGGAGACGCAATTCAACTTTGAGCGTGTGCTCCCGATGGCGCAACGCCTGAGCGCGGCGGGGCCGAAGGCACCGATCCTGGCGCGGCTGGACTCTGGCTTCGACTCCGCGGCGCTGATGCGTGAGATCGATTCGTACAACCGGGCCGGCGTGCCGGGGATGCCAGCGGTGGACTGGCTGATCAAGTGGAACACGCACGACCGATGTGGCAGCGCTGGCCGAGCGGCTTGAGGCCGACGCCACCACGCTCTGGGAACATCCGCGGGATGGCAAGCGCGTGACGCTGTGGGAACAGGCGCTGCACATCGAGGGCATCGAGCGGCCGCTGCGCCGGGTGCTGCGTCTGACTGAGCGCACCATCGATGAAGGGCCAGTTGCTGATCGAGCCCAAGCTCACGCTGGACGGCTGGACCACCAGCCTGGGCGCCAAACAGTTCGATGCGAAGGCCATCATCGCGCTGTATGCCGACCACGGCACGCACGAGCAGTTCCATTCCGAGTTCAAGACCGACCTTGACCTGGAGCGACTGCCCTCGGGCAAGTTCGATACAAACTATCTGGTGTGCGAACTCGCGGCGTTGGCCATGAGCATCCTGCGCCTGATGGGACAGGCCGGGCTGCTGGGGCCCGATGCACCGGTGCGCCATGCGGCCAAGCGCAGGCGCCTCAAGACCGTGATGCAGGAACTCATCTACCGCGCCGGTCGCCTCATCGAGCATGGCCGGCGCCTCATCCTCGGGCTCGGTGCCAACGATCGCGCGGCCAAGGCCTTCCAGCGGCTGCACGCAGAACTCTTTGCTGCGTGCGGATGAGTGCAGCCGGCAGATCACCGGGCTCACGACACCGGGCTCACAAATTCACGGACCCAAAGAATCGCATTCCAGCGACGTTGCGGCGTGGGCCCGCGCACGTACAACCAACCCAAATCGTTCCCCCACTCGTGATGCCGGCGTCTTCTTCCCGTTGATTTCGGCACTGCCATGACGCGGGCTTCGAATTGCGCGTCTACGTCCGTCACAGAGTAGCCCCAATTGCCCCCGAGAGCATTTCGGCTCACGGATTCAGGATGTATGGACATGGATGCTCTCCAAGCCGTTCACGGGCGACGCTCGATCCGGCGCAAACCGCACCGGCACCTCAGTTTGTGCCGAGCAACCCGATATTTTTTTGAAGCCAACTCAACGCTCCCAATTTATCGTTGCGTTCAGTGGTGCATAGCGCAAGGTGAGCGCGAAGCGAAGGCGGCACAGGCGTGGTAGCAGTCGAAGCGGCGGCCTTGGCTGTGGCGGCGATCTCTTCAAGGCAGGCAGCTTTGGCCGGCGACGGGGCGGGCCATGGAGTTGGGGGGGCAGATTGTGGCGCATGAGCTTGGGTATCAGGCGCTCCACGAGTCTGGGAGGTTGCCGGTGCAACGTCCGGCCTAGGCGCTGGCGTATCGATCGCGGGATCGGCGGCAAGGACGGCAACTTGGTGGGTCAACACCCACAGTGCCAATGAGTCGGCGTTGTTGTTCACCCAGGCGCGCGTTGCCGCGCTTTGCAGCGCCGCGGGCTTGACGTTTTCGCAGGCGGTCCCGGCTTGGCCGATGCGATCGCCAAGGCGCGGCCAAGCGTTGACGGGAGTGGCTGGCAGTGCCCGTACGGGCTGACCCCTGTTGCCCGTTGCCGGAATACCCTGGGTGGCATCGCGAAGGGCCACTGCGTAGTCACGTGCTGCCTTCTGATTGCCGTCCAGCACGGCGACCACTTCGCCCGCGTAGCCGTCGAAGCAGCCGGAGGAGGTGGCCTCGGCCAACAGCAGTTCGTGGAGTAGCGTGATGAGGCCCGTGCTCACGACGATAGCGTGGCCGTCCAACCTTTGCTGCGTGCCAAGGAGCGGCGCAGGCGTAGGCACGACGTGCAGGCGCGTGGACTTGCGGATGGCAGCTTCGCGCGGACTCTCCGACGACGAGGCCGTGGCCCCCGCCCGCCATGCAGCGAAGGTGGCCGCCCAGCGCACGTACTGTTGGCCCGCAGCGCTCACCTGGGTGGGCAGCGGTGGCGGCTTGTCGCCGCCTTCGGCACGGGCGCCCCCGGGCTGTGCCAGCAGCAGGGCGACTGCGACTGGCAGCACGCCACGCCACGAGGTGGGAAGGCGATGCTGCCGGCACGGGGGCAAGGTGGCGCCGGTCACGATACGGCCCCCGTATTCGCGGCGGGCGATGGCGTGGGGGTCGAAGGGGGCGTCGATACGGCAGGAGGCGTGGATGCCCCTCCGCCAAGCGGCGGTAGTGTCAGCGGGCCCAGCACGGAGTCGGCTGTCACGTACCCCAGCAGCCGGTAGCTCTCGAACTGCTGCTCGTCGAAGAACTGATCGACGGTGCTCTGGTGCGGGAATCGGTTGGGGTCCGTGCCGTCCTTGCCGGGCTTGGCGCTGTCCCGGGCATAGGCGGCCAATTCGGGCGGGTCCGTCTCACGCAGGACGGGCTTGAGCACGACCAGCTGACCGTCCTCGCTGGCGGCGCTGCCGTCGCGCTCGGAGTAGAGGATGTCGGCCGTGAGGCTGCGCGGACCATCCGGCCCGTGGCCAGGCAGCACAGGCGGAAGCCTGATAGGGATGCCGAGGTCGACACGGATCTTCCGCACGGTATCGAGCAGGTCACTCCATTCGTATGCGCCGTCGCAGCTGGCGTCGACTAGCAAGACCCGGCGGCAGCGCCGACGCACCATCTCGTAGATGCCCATGTTGTCGAAGTGGCCGCCGTCGGATAGATAGATGAACCGGTCCTCGTCGCCAGTGGCGCTGGCCGCCTCTGCGAGCATGACGTCCAGGCCCAGGCCGGCCTGCTCCTTGTACCAACGGAAATTCTGCACAGGGTTGGGAGACCACCAGCCCAGGCGTACGTTGAACAGCGTCATCACGGCGGTCACCAGCGTTGAGCTGTGATAGCCCATGTTGGGCGAGGCCGCCGCGCCGGAGATGGTCATCGCGCGGCCCAGCGACATGCCGCCGGAATAGAACTCGGTGGGCCTGAAGCCAAGGTGGGCAGAGCCGCAGAAGAGCGGCGTGGCAACGAACGAGGCAGCCTTGCGCTGTTGCCAGTCAAGCCGCTTGTCCGAAGGCTTCACCAGATTGAGCGCGATGTTGACCAACGGGTATAGGCGCGGTTGTCCCTGCGGTGAGCGCAATGGCGCGCCGAGATCGGCCAGCGGCGGGTTGTCGTCGGGATCGAAGCGCGTGAACCAGTGCGGGTGGCGCACCGGCCGCCCGGAGCCGAGAAAAGCGCGCACTAGGCGGTTGCCGTACATGCCGTGCAACGAGAACTGGTTGGCGCCCATGAAGAACGCCATGCCGATGGACACGATCAGTAGCAGCCCGCAAGCCCCGACCAGCGCCAGCGCGTTCGAGCGCAGCAGCACGTGGGCATACACCTGGGCACCGGCCGAGCTTCCGAGCTCGGCCAACTCGGCGCTGACGGGGTCGGGCTCGGTCGCCTCCGTGCGCGCGATGTCACTGCCCGCGACGCCTGCCGTGGCGGCCTGCATGCGCACCTGCTCGCGCAGGTACTCCGTCTGCGCGTGCAGGTCGGTCGTGCAGACGTCGCGGCTCCAGTTCCAGCCGTGGCAGCGGTCCAGCGCGATGTGCCAGCACATCGAGAGCGTCAGCAGGATGGCCAGCAGCACCAGCGCGGCCATGACATCCAGTATCCGGTGGCGCAGCAAGCGCATGACGCGCTGGGTCTGGGTCTTGATGTCGTTGCCGTGCTTGCTCCAGTAGCCGCTGAGCGCGGTCAGCACGCCCAGGGCCCCACTGCCTACACCGAACTTGACGGCGGTGATGCCTGCGTCGGCCACGTAGCCCAGGATGAAGATCGGCGCCCACACGACCAGGCCGAAGGCGGCCACCCAACCCAGCGTGAAGATCAGCCAGGCCGCAGTGGCGCGGGCCCACCATTCGCGGTCCTCCTCGCTGCTGACGCGACCCATCAAGCCGGCATACAGCGTCATGGACAGCCAGAAGGCGCCTGTCATCGCCGGCACCGCGAAGCTCGCGTAGAGCAAGCGCTGCGTGGCCGACAGCTCTTGCGCCACGGTGCCCTGCCCAAGCTGCGACAGCACCATCGACGCGAGCAAGCCGCCCACGGCGCCCACCACCACGACGATGAACACGCCCCAGGGGCTGGCAGGCCGCATGTCGAGCTTGCGCCAGTGCTTGCGCAACAGCACGCCCAGCAGCATGCCGAGGAAGTGCGCCGCCGCGCCCCCGGCGGCGAACCACCACAGGTCCTTTTTGTGCAGCGGCTCCGTCCACGAGCCCAGCAAGGCCAAGCCCACCACGCCCAGTGTGATCGGCAGGAAGCAGGCCCACGAGAACATGCTCTTTTGCGGCACCTGGGGCTGCCTGGCCGGCCGGCGGACAGGCTCGGGCAAGTCGGACGCGATGTAGGCGATGCCCAGGATGATGAGCACCAACACGCCCCACAACGGTCCCCACCCGGCCAAGCTCTTGGGGGCCAGCATGTCCACCGCGAGGTACAGCCGCGGAAGTGCCACGAGGGCCGCCAGGAACGGCAACCACACCGTCCAGTTGAGCATGAGGTTGCGCAGGAAGATCGCAACGAGCGCGAATGCGTCGGTGCTCAGGCCGCCCCGGGGGCTCAGGTAGTTGCTGAAGGCGCGCAGCGGGGCGACAGGGTCCGTCGCACCGCCGCTGATGCGCGTGGCGCCAGCCATCCTGGATGCGCCCTCGGTGCCGGCGCTGTGACCGATGCGGTCCAGGCGCAACTTCACAGCCTCTTTGCCGGCGGTGTCGGCGGCCTTCTCCTCGGCCGCCGCGGCCGCTTTGGCCGCCGCGGCGATCTCCCGGAGTTCGGCTTCCAGCGCTGCCACCGCAGTCTTGTCGGCGTTGGCCTGCCGTGACTTCCTGGCCGCCCCGATCTTGTCGTTCAAGTCGGCCCTGGCCTTGCGCCTGGGCGCCTCGTATTCCTCTCGCTTCGCGCAGCTGCCGCTCAGGTAGGCCTGCCACAACCCGTTGACCAGCCAGCTTCCCATGTAGCCACCGCCGCTGACGGTGGAAATGTAATGGAAGTCCTGCAGCTGGCCCTTTCCGGCAAGCCACTGCAGCACGCCCAGGCTGAATGTCGCGCTGCGGATTCCGCCACCGGACAGGCACAGGGCCGAAGCGCTGTTTGCGTTGGTGAAGGTCTGCACCAGTTCGGACAGCGAGTACATGTAGCGGTCCGAATCCGGCTCGGATCCTGCCTCGGGCTTGGGAGTGAAATTGGGTTTGAGCGCCGTCCAGCGCATATCTTGCAGGACATAAACGGCCTCCCTCCGCAGCATGTCCTCCGGGTTGCAGTAGGGTGCCGTCTGCGCCTGCTGGCGCCTTATCTCGTCCGCCTGGTTTTTGGCGGCCTGCTGTTTGCCTTTCAGACTAAACATGGATGCACCCCTCGAAGCCACTGCAGGCAGAGCTTGCACATGCTGAAGCACGGAGGCATCCACAAACAGGTGGATATGGGTTGCTGAGGCCGCGAGCTAGGGTTGCACGACTTAAGCAGCCTCCCACAATCTTGCACACTCTCCTTCGCCCAAGGTCAGGAGGTCGCAAAGTTCGATGGCGGACTCGAGGCCGGCCGTCGGATGCTGCGATACACGCCGCAGGCCGCCCGGCCGCCCAGCAACTCGAGCGGGGGGTAAGTGAGCGTTTGATTTGGTGGGGTCAATGACAGCGTTGAGTCATTCGAAGGGAATCCGGGGTACCCGCGGGCAAAGTCATCGCGCAACTGGCCGTCGATGACGCGAACCCGCACCTGAAGCAGCAGATGCGCGCTGCGCGGATCCCAGCGCATCTGCTGCTTCGACATGCGCTTGTCGATCAGCTGGTTGACCGCCGACCACAAAGGCACTGGAGATGCGTCGGCCAGCTCGGTAGCGCCTTCCATACTTGGGCAACGAGTCCGAGTTGTTGCGCAGGTAGCCAATCAATTCGAGGGTGAGCTTTCGAATCCGACGCGCGGCCGGTTTGCGGCACACCGTCGATCTGCCAAGGACGTATAGCATTGCCGCAAGGCGGCGCGTAGCTTCTGGCGCTCGACCATGCCAAAGCCGCCATTTCAGTCCGCCCGCAAGCCTCGACAACCAGTCGTGGTCGGCGGATCTCAGTCGGCTGGCCGTCGGCCGGCCATGCACGACGGCGTTGAGCTTGCCCACCCTTTCTCGCAGGTGGTACTACTCTAGGATATGCCTTGCCCGGGGCAGCGTCGAGAGCTGCCACTGGCGCAGCTGGACGCCGTCGGTGAAGACCTCCATCGGCAAGTCTTGTCCGCCGAAAGCTGCCAGGACACCTCGCACTCGCGCGTGCGAAAACTACCTCGAGGCCGCAAGCCTGAACTCGACCGGTACTACTGATGAGTGGACTGCCAAAACGAAGGCCGCTCGCGAGGTTATGCTTTTCCGGCTAAGCATGAGCGCGGATCAGGCCCAAACTGCGCCAGGTTCCATACCGTAGCTCCTCGATCTCTGCGAGCACGTTCATGGCTTGCCGATAGGCCTCGCTCGCGGGTTCCAAGCCGATCCATCATCGCCGCGATCGCAGAAATCGCCTCGTCGGCAGAAAAGCCACCGTCCGTCCTCGCCAGCTCTGCGATGGCAATCATCACGTGGTCTGGTTCGTTGCTCACTGAAGGGCGAGGCGCCCTAGCCGCGTTGGATGTCCCACTCGTCGACGAACGCTCGCGCCTTTTCCGACAATGACGCGATCGCACTGGCAACGTCCTTGTGTTTCCCGGCCAAGGTAATCCGGCACTTGGGTTCCCCATTGCGTTGGAGATCCGCATGACCAGAGGAAACACCATCGAGGTTGGACCCGTCCAGCTCAACCACTACATGCCAACCGTCGTATTCGAACCGATGAACTGCAGCGTCGGGCGACATCAAAAAGCCTCCGAAAAAAGTAGGGGTACCCCCGGCCCCGCTCTCCCTAAGCCGAAAATATTGGTCCTTCAGACTTTTCAGTGGGTGAACCGGGGCGGCCAGAGGTTCAGTCCGCCGCAGTGGAAGTACACGGCGATCTTGAATCGCTCGGGGTTTCGATAGCCGCAGGCGCGTTTCTGGATCGTGGCGACCTTCGAGTTCAGTCCTTCGGCGACGGCGTTGGTGATCCGGTGCTTGAAGTACGTCAGCACGTTGGGCAAGTGCCGCGCGATCAGCTTTGCCGCCTGCACGATCGGCGGCAGTCGGCAGTGTGTCGCCCAGAAGTACCAGCGCCGCCAGAACCTCTCGGCCCAGGCTTGGCGGGTGAAGTGCCACAGCTCGCGCAGCGACTCCTTCAACGCCCACGCACGTGCCGTCTTGAGCTCGCCTCTCTTGAGGGCGTCGAAGTGCTCGCGTGACTTGTCGGGCACGTTCTCGGCGCTGTACAGCCACAGGTACTTGCTCTTGCTCAGAGTGGCGTCGCCCCCGGCGAGCAGCGCCTTGTGCTCGCGCTTTCGCACCATGTCCACCCCGTCGATGACGTGGCGCATGATGTGAAAGCGGTCGAACACGATCTTGCCCTTGGCGCCGGGAATCTTCTCCAGGCAGGCGTTGATGTACGGCGGCCACATGTCCATGCTGACAGCCTGCACCGCCTCCAGCGCCCCAGACTCGAAACCGTCGAAGTACGACTGCAGGCTCGCTTGCTTGCGATCGCGCTCGATGTACTCCACCGTCGCTTGCTCCAGGTCGCACACCAGCGTCATGTATCGATGCCCTTTGGCGATGGCCTTCTCGTCCACGCCGATGATCGCCGGCACCGCACGGCCCTTGGCCGCGCGCCCGCGACGCACTGCGCGCTCCATGATGTGCCAGGCCTCGTCCCAGGTGATGCCCAGGATCGTTGCCGCCTTCTTCACGTCGGTGGCCAGCAGCACGTCGATGGCCAGCGCCTCGAACAGGTTTGTGAAGCGTGCGCCGGGCTCGGCCCACGGCAGCTTGGCGCGCAGCACGCCGTGCTCAGGACATTGCACGCGCGGCGGTCGCGCGTGCAGAAATGTCTGGAAGTGACAGCTGTCCAGATGCCGCCAGATGCGCTCCTCGGTGTGGTCGTAGACGCTGAGCTCAGCGCCGCACTCGGGGCACGCGAAGCGAGCTCCGCTTGCGTGAGCCAGGTGAACGTCCACCCGCAGGTGCGGCACGTCCATGTCCACGCGCTCCACCGTCCATGGCGTCGTCACGCCCAGCAGTTGTCGATAAAGCTCGGTGCTGTCCATCGCGTCACCTCCGCTCGGAGACTGCATGACAGCGTATCAGCTACGCGGGCGACCCACTCAAAACCCTGAAGAACCAAAATATTAAGCCTCCGTTGCCCTGACTGTCAGCTGTCATCCTCCACTTCGACAGTCCAAAACACCGAAAGCTTCACGGCTGGCTACGTATAGATACGACGCATCATGGCCGCACCTTGCTGGGTTTCTCGTGATAGCCGAGGCTGGTTGATACGGCCGACGTCTCTCTGATCAAATACCGGCCGAATTCTTCGACTTTTGAATCGGGCAGCCGCACGGTTGGCCCAAAGATTCCCAACGAGCCGACCACTCGGCTCGCGCCATCGAAGATCGGCGCGGCAATGGCCACTGCTCCCACGATCAGTTCGTCGCGGCTCACGGCAAAGCCGCGTTTGCGGGTTTTCGCAAGTTCGGCGCGACATTTCTGCAGATCGATTTCGAGCCCTGCAGCGTAGCTATCCAACTCGATGTTGGCTTCGATCTGCGCCAGGATCGCACGTCCGCTTGCGCCTAGCACGAGGCGTTCGCGGTAGCCGACCCCGCGCCGGAAACTTAGCGCCTGCTGGCTTGGCATCTCGGCCACGCATAGGCGCATCAGCCCTTCCGGCACGAACAGCGCCACCGTTTCTCCTGTGGCCTCCCATACGCGCTGCATTGCAGGTTGCGCCACTTCAGCCAGATTGAGTCCCGCGTTCCAGGAGTGCGCAAGTTGCGCCACCGAAGGTCCCAGGCGAAAGCGCTGCGGATCGCCCGACGAGATCAGGAACTCCTTCTTCTCGAGCGTGTGTAGCAATCGGTACAGCGTGGGCCGACTCAGGTCCACGCGCTTCAGCAAGTCGGCCACCGTCAGGCCGCCATCCGCCCCCTTGAAGGCCAACAGGATGTCTAGCGCGCGGTCAACTGCTCGGACGCTCTCGGCCGACTTGTCCTGGGCAATCGATTCAATTTCCATGAGAAGACCCTATCAGATGTCGGAGATAAGTCGTGGCAACGCTTGCATTGTCCGTCAGGCGGACTATAGTCTCATCAGACGGACAAGCACAGATCCCTTTCTCTCTCTCAATCACACACGACACAGGACACGCGATGAACAAGGAAATGGCAGAGACCCTGACCCGTACCGGCCCCGGCACCCCCATGGGCAACTTGATGCGCCGCTATTGGGTGCCAATCCTCCTGTCCAGCGAGATCGCCGAGCCCGATGGCCCGCAGGTGCGCGTGCAGATCCTTGGAGAAAAGCTCCTCGCCTTCCGCGATACCCAAGGTCGGCCCGGATTGATCGACGAGTTCTGCTCCCACCGCGGCGTCTCGCTGTATTTCGGCCGCAATGAGGAGAACGGTATCCGCTGCGCCTACCACGGCCTCAAATTCTCCGTGACTGGCGAGTGCGTGGATGTGCCGTCGGCCCCGCAGGCCTGCAAGCACATGGGCATCACCGCCTACCCATGCATCGAGCGTGCAGGCATGGTCTGGGCTTACCTGGGCCCGAAGGACAAGCAACCTGCGCCGCCCGATGTGGAATGGTGCACGCTGCCGCCCAGCCATGTGTTTGTTTCAAAGCGGCTGCAGGAGTCGAACTACCTGCAAGCCATGGAAGGCGGCATCGACACCAGCCACGTGTCCTACGTGCACAAGTTCGAGGTGGATGAAGACCCGATGCACCAGGGCACCAAGGCCAACGACTACATCAAGGCCGACGGCAATGTGATCTTCGACATCGAGAAGAACGACTTCGGTCTCACACTGTACGGCCGCCGCAATGGCGAGCCAGACTCGTACTACTGGCGCGTCACGCAGTGGCTTTTCCCCTGGTTCACGCTGATCCCGCCCTTCGGCGAGCACGCCCTCGGCGGCCACGTCTGGGTGCCCATCGACGACCACAACTGCTGGGCCTGGAGCATCAACTTCCATCCCGACAAGCCGCTGTCCCAGGACGAGCGCCGTCACATGGAAGAGGGCAAGGGCATCCATGTTGAATACATTCCGGGAACCTTCCGCACCAAGGCCAACAAGGAGAACGACTATCTGATCGACCGCAGGGCTCAAAAGGAAAAGCGAGCCTACAGCGGTGTCTTCGGCTTCTCGATGCAGGACGCCTCGCTTCAAGAGAGCATGGGCCCGATTCAGAATCACGAGAAGGAAAAACTGCTGCCCACAGACCGCGCGATCGTGATGGCCCGCCGCATGCTTTACGAAGCCGCAACCGCGCTGCAGCCCGACACGGACCCGCCCGCGATCGATGCTGGCGCGCAGCGCGTGCGGGCCGCCGGCGTATTGCTGCCGCGCGACCAGCAGCCGCAGGAGTGGGCCAAGGTGCACCTCGCGGATGCCTCCGAGCACCCGGTCTATTCGATCTGAGCGCAAAGGGGATATCAATGAAGTTCCTATTCACGCGCCGGGCCGCTCTGAGCCTGATTGCCGGCGCCGCAGCGCTCCTATCGAACCAGATGGCCGCTGCCGAGGCCTGGGCACCCACCAAGGCAGTGCGCATCATCGTACCGATCGTCGGCGGTACCAACGACGTGGTGGCGCGGCTTGTGCAGCCCAAGCTGCAACAAGCACTTGGTCAGCCTGTGATCGTGGAAAACAGGGGTGGCGCCGGCGGCAACATCGGCGCCAACGAAGTGGCCAAGGCGGCACCGGACGGCCACGCGCTGCTGGTCGGCTTCAATGGCCCGATCGCGATCAATACCACGCTGTTCAGCAAGCTGCCCTATGACCCGGTGAAGGATCTCACGCCGATCACGCTGGCCGTCACTTCGCCCCAGTTCCTGGCCGTGCACCCCAGCGTTCCGGTCAACAATGTGAAGGAGTTCGTGGCGCTCGCAAAGACCAAGAAACTTGCGTACGCGTCGGTGTCCATGGGTAGCGCCTCGCATCTGACGATGGAGATGCTGAAGTCCGCTGCTGGCGTCGACATCACACACGTGCCTTACAAAGGCTCCGGTCCTGCGGTGGTTGATCTGGTAGGCGGCCAGGTCGATGCAGCATTCCTCGTGCCGGGGAATATTTCCGGCTTCGTGAAGGACGGCAAGGTCAAGGTCATCGCCTCAACCGGTGCGAAGCGCTTCCCGTCGATGCCCGACGTGCCGACCATGATCGAGCAGGGCTATCCCGACTTTGTGGCTGTTTCGTGGATCGGCTTTCTCGCGCCAGGCGGAACGCCCAAGCCCATCATCGACCGCTACAACACGGAGATCACGAAGATCCTTCGGTCGCCCGAAGTGCGCGAGCAATTGGAGAAGATGGAGTTCGAGGTGGTTGCTGGCTCGCCCGATCAGTTCGCGGGCTGGATCAAGACCGAGATTCCGCGCTGGGGCAAGGTGATCAAGGCCACTGGCGCCAAGGCGGACTGAGCGCCATGACACGACTTGCCAACAAGGTCGCGCTGATTACCGGTGGCGGCGGCGGCATAGGCGCCGCGTGCGCGCGGATCTTTGTCGCACAGGGCGCAGCAGTCATGCTGGTCGACGCCAATGCAGAGGCGCTGGAACGCACCTCGGCGGCGATTCGCGATGCGACGCCGGACGCACGCGTCGACTACACCGTGGCGGACGTGGCGGATGCAGAAGCGGCAGAGCACGCCGTGCAACGGACGCTCACTGCCTTCAGCCGGATCGACGCACTGATCAACAACGCCGCGATGCGCAACTATGCGCCGCTTGCCCTCGCGCAACCGCAGGAGTGGCACGCAATGGTCGCTGTGAACATGATCGGTACCGCGAACTACTGCAGGGCTGCGCTGCCGGCACTTCGAAGCGCGGGCGGCGGCAGCATTGTCAACGTATCGTCGTGCTACGCAGTCACCGGCCGCAAAGGCATGGGCCTCTACGATGCAACCAAGGCCGCGATGCTGGCCATGACGCGCACGCTTGCCTTCGAGGAAGCACCCTACAGCGTGCGCGCAAATGCGGTGTGCCCCGGATCGACGCTCACTGATTTTCATGTCGACAGGGCAAAAACGGCCGGGAAGAGCGTGGATGCGCTGAAGACCGAACGCAACGACACCTCACTCATCGGCCGCTGGGCGGCGCCCGAGGAAATTGCCTGGCCGATCCTGTGGCTCGCCTCGGGTGAGGCTTCGTTCATCACCGGAACCACCTTGATGGTCGACGGTGGTCTGCACGTGATGTAGCGCCATGAACGCAGACCACATGACGGTGCGCGTGGCGCGCAAGGTGCAGGAGGCGCTTGACATCTGCACTTTTGAACTGATCGAGCCTGAAGGTCGTGCGCTTCCCGTGTTCTCGGCAGGCTCGCACGTCGAGGTGCATGTGCCTGGCGGGATCACCAGGCAGTACTCGCTCTGCAATGAGCCCAGCGAAAAGCATCGCTACCTTATCGGCGTGCTGAAAGACGCTGCCTCACGTGGTGGCTCAAAGGCGATGCACGAACTGGTGAATGAAGGGGACCTGCTGCAGATCAGCGCACCGAAGAACCACTTCGCACTGGCTCACGAGGCTCGGCACAGTCTGCTGCTGGCCGGCGGCATCGGCGTGACGCCGATCCTGTGTATGGCCGAGCGGCTGGCGATGGTGGGTGAGTCCTTCGAGATGCACTATTGCGCGCGTTCGCCCGAGCGTGCTGCCTTTCGGGGGCGCATTGCCGCCTCGGGATTCGCCGACAAGGTGGCGTTTCATTTCGACGACGGCGACGCGGCGCAGAAACTCGACATCAGCGCCTTGCTCGCGCAGCCGTCGCGTGGAACACACCTCTACGTGTGCGGTCCGAAGGGCTTCATGGATGCCGGGCTGGGTGCTGCACGCAAGGCTGGTTGGCCCGAAGCGCAGTTGCATTACGAGTTTTTCAGCGCCGAAGTCGTCAAGCTTGATACCGACCGGGCCTTCGAGGTGAAACTGGCAAGTTCCGGCAGGACCATTCTCATTTCCAAAGACCAGACGGTGGTCGAAGCACTATCAGAAGCGGGCATCGAGGTCGCAACATCTTGCGGCGAAGGCATCTGCGGTACCTGCATCACACGCGTACTCGAAGGTACGCCAGATCATCGCGACATGTACCTTATGCCCGACGAGCAAGCGAGGAATGATCAGTTCACGCCATGCTGCTCGCGCTCAAAGTCGCCAGTGCTCGTACTGGACCTTTGAACGCGGACTTGACCAGGACCATGAACGTCATGATCACCTCCGCCTTTGACCCTTGAGGTGTTGCTCGACCGTGGCGGCGTGCGTCCCGACGGCCCTCACGGCGGCTTTGAGCGTGTCGGGCGACACTCTGAACTTTGACCAGTCCTGAACCTCGTAGTCCTCGTTGATGTTGATGCGCGCGCGGTCTTGTCCGCCGGGTTGGGTCTTGTCGTCTGCCATGTCTTGCGCCTGTAGTTGCTCGCACGTCATGGCGCCAGCGGACCGTCACCCTGTGAACGACGAACACGCTTGGCAGGCGAGTCCGACACGGGCATGAGCCCGTCAAGCTCGACAGCTCGAACGAATCACCCTAGATTTGTCGAATGACCGCCCGAGACACGCCCGTCGACCCCCTCGAACGGTACTGGAGCAAGCGCGACTTCGCCGTCACGTCCGAGCCACGGGGTGAACGCAAGGCTAGGAATTCGCAGGCTCTCTCCTTCGTCATCCAGAAGCATGCGGCCAGCCGGCTTCACTACGACTTTCGGCTCGAACTGGACGGGGTGCTGCTGTCGTGGGCGGTGCCGAAGGGACCGAGCTTCGACCCGGCTGACAAGCGCATGGCCATCCACGTGGAGGACCATCCACTCTCGTACGGCTCGTTCGAAGGGACGATTCCGCCGAAGCAGTACGGCGCCGGCACGGTGATCGTATGGGACAACGGGACATGGGAACCCGTCGGTGACCCCCGCGAGGGCCTCGCCAAGGGCAAGCTGCTCTTCCACCTGTACGGCCAGAAGCTCGCAGGCCTGTGGGAACTCGTCAAAATCGCCAAGGGTGGCGAAAAGCAAGAGCCATGGATCCTGTTCAAGAAGCGCGACGGGTTCGCGCGACCGAAGGCGGAGTACGACGTCGTTTCTGCCCTGCCCGACAGCGTGATTGCCAAGCCGCTGAAGAAGGCCTCTGCAGCTGACACAGCGCCTGAGTCCAGACCCAAGCCCGAGCGCAAGGTTGACGAGGCCGACCAGGGACGCCCCGGCGCCGTCAAGGCGCCCTTGCCGGCCAAGATCAGTCCGCAGCTCGCCACGCTGGCCACCGGCGTGCCAGCGACGGGCACCTGGGTCTACGAGATCAAGTTCGACGGCTACCGCCTGATGACACGGATTCAGGATGGGAAGCCAACGCTCGTGACGCGTGGCGGTAACGACTGGTCCGCGAAGATGCCGAGCCTCGTGCGCGAGCTGGAGCAGCTCGGCGTCCAATCGGCGTGGCTCGATGGCGAAATCGTTGTGCTCGATGAACATGGCCTGCCGAAGTTCAACGCCCTGCAGAATGCGTTCGATCGGAAGACGAGCACGGACCAGATCGTCTACTTCCTGTTCGACGTGCCCTACTTCGAGGGCTATGACCTGCGCGAGGCGCCTCTCAGCGCGCGGCGCCAGCTCCTGGACGAGTTCCTCAAGGAGCGGGGGACTGACCGGATTCGATTCAGCGCGGCCTTCGGGGCCGATCCTGCGTCGATCCTGAGTTCCGCATGTCGCATGGGCTTGGAAGGCGTGGTCGCCAAGCGCATCGACGCGCCCTACGCCTCGCGTCGCACCGAGACGTGGATCAAGCTCAAGTGCCAGCTGCGCCAGGAGTTCTTGATTGCCGGATACACCGATCGGACCGGCGAAGCTTCGCAGATCGGAAGTCTGCTGCTCGGCGTGCATGCGCCCAACGGCGAACTGGTGTCGGTGGGAAGCGTGGGCACCGGCTGGGATGCGAAAGAAGCTGCCGGGCTCAAGAAACGGCTGTCGAAGATCGAAACCGACAAGCCGCCGTTCGCTGCTGGCGCGTCGAAGCCGGGCCGATGGTCGAAGCGCGCCGCAGGCAGCGAGCGGTGGGTGACGCCAAGCCTCGTTGCCGAAGTGTCGTTCTCGGATTGGACGCCGGATGGACAGATCCGGCATGCGACCTATGTCGCGTTGCGGATCGACAAGCCAGCGACCGGCATCGTGCGGGAAACCGCCAAACAGGTCGGCGCCGGGCCGGTCAGGACAGCAGGAAAATCCGCTGCGGGCGGCATCAAGGTCAGCAACGCGGACCGCGTGATCGATCCGAGCTCGGGCCTGACGAAGCTCGACCTGGTGCGCTACTACGAGTCGATCGCGCAATGGATGCTGCCTCACCTCGAGGGGCGGCCTTGTTCGCTGGTGCGCGGGCCGTCGGGCATTCAAGGGCAGCTGTTCTTCCAGAAGCACGACGAGAAGATCAGCATCCCCGGCATCAAGGAGCTCGATCCAGGGTTTTGGCCGGGACATGGCGCCCTGCTGGAAGTCGGATCGGCGCAGGCGCTGGCCAGCGCCGCACAGATGAACGTGATCGAGTTTCATACGTGGAACTCGACCGCGAAGAACTTCGACAAGCCCGATCGCATGATCTTCGACCTCGATCCAGGCGAAGGCACGCCGTGGCAGCACGTGCAGGATGCCGCGGTGCTGGTGCGCACCCTCCTCTCCGAACTCGGGCTCGAGGCCTGGCTGAAGACCAGTGGCGGCAAGGGACTGCACGTGGTTGTTCCTCTGGCACCGCGGCTCGACTACGACACCGTCAAGGACTTTTCGCAGGCGGTCGTGCAACATCTCGCGCGGGCCATTCCGTCGCGCTTCGTCGTGAAGAGCGGTCCTTCGAACCGGGTGGGCAAGCTGTTCGTGGACTACTTGCGCAACGGACACGGTGCCACGACTGCGGCCGCATTCTCCGCACGGGCGCGGCCCGGCCTGGGTGTGTCGATGCCCGTGTCGTGGGACGACCTGGCCAAACTCAAGAGCGGTGCCCAATGGACCATCGCGACGGCGCGCGAGCACCTGTCGTTCCAGACCGAGGACCCTTGGAAAGGTTACTGGGCGAAAAAACAGACCTTGACGCGCGCAATGAAGACGCTCGGCTTCTCGGCTCGGAAGGCTGGCTGACCGACCGACCGACTGTGACCGACTGAGGCCGCGCCGGGCGAGTGGGACATCGGACGCGCTGCCGCCGGATCGGCGGGGCCGACGGACAGTCGGAGCGTCGTCCTCTTTCCCCGCACGTGCGTTTTGTGGCAGATTTTCCTCTCCTGCGGCGGGATCGCGCCGTGACGGCACGGGGAAATCATGGCTGCACGCTCCATTGCATCGTTGTCTCTCAGCTTCGGGCTCGTCTCGATCCCGGTGAAGCTCTACTCGGCGACCGAGTCGTCGGAGACCATCCGCTTCAACCTCCTCACCAAGGACGGCAGCCGCGTCAAGCAGCAGTACGTGTCCGAGAAGGACATGACGACGGTCGTGCCGCGCAGCGAAATGATCAAGGGCTATGAGTTCGAGAAGGATCAGTACGTCCTCTTCCAGCCGGAGGAGCTCAAGGCACTGGAAGAGGACGCGAGTCACGTGATTGACATCGTGTCGTTCATTCCCGAGAAAGAAGTCGATCCGATCTACTACGACAAGGCCTACTTCCTGGCGCCGGACAAGCGCGGCGGCAAGCCCTACAGCCTTCTGCGTGCGGCGATGCGCGAAAGCGGCCGATGTGCGCTCGCCAAATGGGCCTGGAAGGGCAAGCAATATGTCGTCCAGGTGCGCGCAGCAGAGGATGGGCTCGTTCTCCAGCAGCTGCTTTACGCCAACGAGGTCCGCTCGTTGACGGACCTCGACATCGAGATCACCGACCCGACCCCGGCGGAGCTGAAGCTGGCGTTGCAGCTGATCGACCAGATCTCGCAAGACACCTACGATCCGACCATGTTCGAGGACGAGGAAAAGAAGCGCATTCTGGCGGCCATCGACGCCAAGATCGCTGGCAAGGAGGTCGTGGCATCACCGCATGCGGGCGAAGAGCCAGGTGCGCAGGTCATCGACCTCACCGCGGCACTCATGGCCAGCCTGAAGCGATCTCCGGCTGCGGCGACGAAGGCGCCGGCGGCCGCCAAGGTGGCGAAGGCGGCCGATGCGGCCGATGCGGCCGATGCAGGCAATGTGACCGCGATGGCCAAGGAGCGCAAAGGCGTCCGGCGCGCGCCCAAGACCGAGGGCGAACCGGTTGCGGCGCCGGCTCGCGCCCGCGCGAGGAAGTGATCTGGCGGAGGTCGATCTGGAGTCGCACACCATCCGAAGCGTTCAGGAGATGCTCGGCCACTCCCGCAGCGCCATCGTTCGTCTGGTCGAGACGGGTTTCGTGAAGCCGCGGAGAGGACCGCGCCGGGCGTATCTGTTTTCTTTCCAGGACGTTGTTCTGCTCCGCACGGCCTATGAGTTGAAGGCAGCAGGCATTGCGACCGCCAAGATCATTCGCACGCTGCGGCGATTGAAGGATGACCTGCCTGCGCAGGCGCCCTTGACCGGCCTGCGGCTCACGGCGGTGGGCAACAACGTTGCGGTGCGAGACCGCGATTCGCAGTGGGAGCCCGAGTCGGGCCAATTCCTGATGGACTTCGATATTGGCCCCGAGGCAAAGGGCGCAGGGGTGACGGTTGTGCGGCATCTGGCTTCGGCACGGGAGCCGAGAGCTTCCTCCTCACATTCTGTACAGGCGGTTTCGGCCCAGGAGCTGTTTGCCCGCGCAGAGGCCATGGAGGAGATCGACGCCAACGCGGCGAGGCACGTCTACGGTCAAGCAATCGCTGCAGCGCCGGACTTCACGAATGCGTATCTCAACCTCGGGGCACTGCTTTGCGAGGGCGGCGAGTGTCAAGAGGCCGTGCGCGTCTTCGCCAAAGGCATTGAGCACCGACCGGAAGAGCCGCTGCTCTACTTCAACCGCGCTGTGGCGCTGGAAGACTTGAATCGCTTTGCAGAAGCGCTGGTCAGCTATGACATGGCGCTGCAGCTCGATCCGAATCTGGCGGATGCGCATTTCAATGCCGGGCGATTGCACGACGAACTGGGTCACCGTCAGCGAGCGATCCGGCACCTCAGCGCATTTCGGAGACTGTCTCGATAGGACGCTCCTCTCCGATCGAGTCCGCCTCGCTTCTACGATGAGGATCGCCACCTACAACATCAACGACGTGCGCAAGCGCCTGGATCCTTTGCGTGCTTGGCTCGACGTCACAGCCCCTGATGTGGTCTGTCTGCAGGAACTCAAGTGCACGGAGGCCGAATTCCCGTTCGATGCAGTGCGGGAGCTGGGATACGAGGCTTTGGTTCACGGCCAGAAAACCTGGAACGGCGTCGCCATTCTGGGCAAGGGCATCGCTCCCATTGAAATCCGCCGATGCTTGCCTGGAGAGACCGACGACCGGCAGGCACGCTATCTGGAAGCTGCAGTTCAGGGACTGGTGATTGCCTCCCTGTACATGCCAAACGGCAACCCCCAGCCTGGCCCCAAATTCGACTACAAGCTCGATTGGTTCAAGCGGTTCAACCGGCACGCCGCCTCGCTGCTCGCCTCAGGCCATCCGGTGGTGCTCGCGGGCGACTACAACGTCGTGCCGACGGACGCCGACATCTATGCCATCCGGTCTTTCAAGGACAACGCGCTCTTGCAGCCGGGGCCGCGAGCGGCATACCAGGAGCTCCTCGACGCCGGATGGGTGGACGCCCTGCGTCGCCAATTTCCGACCACGCCGGCGTACACGTTCTGGAGCTATCTGCGCAACCGGTGGCCGCGCGACGCGGGCATGCGTATCGACCACTTGCTGTTGAGCCCTGCTGTGAGCCGACGCACACTGCAGGCCGGTGTCGATCGCGCAGTGCGCGGACTGGCTGGTTCAAGCGACCATGCGCCAGCCTGGGTCGAGCTGAAATGACGCTATGTTCGGGGCATCTCACTGGGGAGTGCGTCGACATGATGGGTTGTCAAGGTGGCGTACAGGACAAGCTCTTCTACTCGTTCAACCTTGACGATCATGTTCCGCAAGATCACCTGCTGAGGGGTATCGCCCATGGAAGGCTTCGGTATCCATGCCTCCGCCATGCCTGGCGTCATTCGGCAGCCGGTCGACCAAGAGACGAGGACGCGGGTATAGCCTCGGGTGACTTCGTGTGGTCAGCGGCCGGCCATGCATCTCTGTCGCAGGAAGAACTTGATGCTTCCCCGTGATTCGCTCGACGGTCAGCGCGTAGACCGTGACGCCGTCCAGGCGCGGAAAGAGGCTCTTCGGGCGAGATGAGTCATTGCCGCGGTACTCGATTCGCTCCCGGGCCGTGAATTGCTTTGACATCTGCCAGTTGAATGGATCGGCACCGGAAAGGACGAAAATAGCACCATGACCGACCCTGGCCCGCTCTCCGAAGAAGACTCTTTGCAGCCAGTCCCAGCGACGCTCAAGGACGAGCGGTCTGACACCCGGGAAGAGACCCGCATCAGGGCCGCCGATGACGCAGCGCGGACCCGCTTCGGCGCGGCGGCCATCGTGCTCGACCGCCTGGACACGCGGCCGCTGCATCTGCGAACGGCCCGACGGCCGTGGTGGAAGTTCTGGAGCTGAGCGCCGGTGGGTTTCACGTGACAGGCTGAGTCGCCCGTTGTCGAATCACATCGGAATGTTTGGCCCATCGAACGCAGAGCTGCGCTTCGCCCATTCGCATGCTTTGCGAAACGGCCTGGGAAGGAAATCAGGCGATGGAGTCGTTCGCGCAGTCCGGTAGCAGCAGTCGGATGGCGTCGGGCTCGCCTGCGGCCACATAGACCGGCGGCGTCGTTCCGGGGATTGGCAGGCAGAAGGAAGCGAAGCCGGTGGCGGAAAAGAGCGCGCCTACTGCGTCAAGGACGGTCCTGGTGAGATGTTCGGTACCGGGGACTGGCATGCCTAATTGTGAGGCCGCCAGCAAGGAAGTGCTGCGGCAGGCGCAGGCGGCGGCGCTGGCCGTGCGCGACAAGGACTTCGTCGAGGAGCGACAGCGGCACGAAGCCCAGGAACGCCACGCGTTCGAGGAGGTCGACCGTGCGCGCCAAGCCTCGAAGCAGCTGGAAGCCGGACTGGCCAGGGAACAGCAACAGCGCATGCGCAGCGAAGAAGCAGCAGCCCAGACACTGGAAGCCGGCCGCCGGATGCTGCGCGAGACGCAGCAGGCCGCCCAGCAAGTCGAGCGCGAGCTTCGCGACCAACTCACCGTCCAGGCCAGCCTGCTCGCGCAAGCCCAGTCGGAGGGTGCGGCCCGGGCGCAGCGACTGGACGACCTTGAACGTCAGCTGGGTGAAGAAAAGAATTCCCACGAGGGGACACGCGCGCTGCTGGCCAGCGCGCTGGGCTCGCGCAAGGGCGGGATAGGACCCAAAATCAGGAAGCCCAAGGCGTAGCGACCACTTTGGCCTATTGAAATTGGGAGCAACCAGCGCTGTTAAGGGGTAAGTGTCCAACGTCCAACTGTGCGCGACGAGCATCCCGTTTAAGGTGTTGACTTTCAAACGGAAAACCTTGCGCGACCGTATCAATCCGCAAAGAAAGGACTATCACCCCACAGGGCATAGAGGGAGCGATACAGCGCTGCACCGAAATGCAAGTGAGGGTCGCTCGACGCCGGCTGCGGCGTCCAATGCGCAAATCTGACCCGTGCACAACCATTGGCCACAATAATGGCATCCCCACGATGCAGTAACGCTCCAAAAGGAGTAACAGAGCATGCCACACCGCTTCTTCTTCAGCTACGCGCGCGAGATGCTACTCAAGCTGGGCCGTGCGGGTCTCGCCGCGGACGGTCCGCAAGTACCTGCCGAAGCGACCTCCCGGTCAGCCTCGCGGTGATCAACGCTGGTCGACATTCCTGCAGAACCACGCGAAGTCGATTCTGGCGTGCGACTTCTTCGTGACCGTCACCGCGACGTTTCGACTGCTCTACGTGTTCGTCGTCATCGAGCACGGCAACCGCCGACTGATGCACGTGAACGTCACCGCGCATCCGAGCGCGGCTTGGACGCTGCAGCAGATGAGAGAAGTGATCGCGGACACCGACGGCTACGGGTATCTGCTTCATCACCGGGACAGCATCTTTGCGAAACACCTGGACGATTCGATCCGGGCGTTGGGCCTGGCAGTCTTGCGCTCCCCATTCGCAAGTCCGAAGGCGAACTCCATCTGTGAGCGGGTCATCGGAACGATTCGTCGCGAGTGCCTGGACTGGGTGATCCCTCTATCGGGGCCGCACTTGAGATCGATCCTTCACGAGTGGGTCTCGCACTACAACGGCGGACGCCCCCTCACAGCGCGTTGGGCCCGGGCGTGCCGGGCCCTCCTCTTGGCTCGGTGCGGCGATCCAAAGCCGAAGCTCGGCATCGATGGGTGCCGGGCGCGCGCGTGCGCGCAAAGCCCGTGCTGGGCGGATTGCACCACGAGTATTCGTTGGCTCAGTTGGCGGCGCCCTTGTAGCCGCTATCCGAGGTCCGACGAACCGTCTCCGAGGTCTGCCGAACGCCCAAGTCAGCTGATAGAGGCGAGATTTTGCGGAGCACAGCTGTTCGCGGCTCCCAGCAGGTGCTCGCCTACTTCGTGCGCAACCCCCATCGCGTAGCAAATCGGGATGTAAGCCTGCGGCAACCAGTTCTTCAGCTACACCCGGGGGGATCGACAGCGGCGAGCCACCCGAAAGAAAAAAGCCGGCTCGCTGCCGGCGTGTTGGCAACGCAGAAGTCCCCGGGTCGTCGCTCCAACACTCACCGCGCCGTTCCGCGCCGCACTAGGTTAACCACTGCAAGAAGGATGACAGCGCCCAGCAGCGAAGCGAGCAGACCTCTCAGACTGAAGTCATTCTGGTTGACTGTCGCAGACCCTAGAAGTGGTGCGATCACCCAGCCACCGATCATCGAGCCGATGATGCCCACCACTACGTTGAGAATCGCGCCCTGCTGGGCGTCCGTTCGCATGATCATGCTAGCGATCCAACCAATAAGTCCGCCGACGACAAGCCAAATAATGAAGTTCATGTTGTTCTACCTTGTTGATGAAGAGAAGAGAGTTGGCGTGGTTACCGGCTGCGCAGCCCGCGCAGGACCACCGCTAAAAGAAAACCAGCAGCGGCGGCAATACCGACAGCTCGCATGGGTTGGCCGACGACATATTCCGAGGTCTGGCTGGTGAGCCGGTTTGCACGGGTTTTGGCCTTTCCGATGGCCTTGCCTGCTGCGTCCACGGCATCCTTTGCATAGGCGCGCCCTGTATCTACCGCTGCCCTGGCTGTCCGCTTTGCCCCTTCAACGGTATTGGCCGCCGCCTCGGCGGTCTTCCTCGCGGTATCTACGGGATTCGCTCTCGACGAGAGTGAGGTAGTTGCGACGTTATCCATGCAGGGCTCCTTGGGTGGTGTATGCGCAACGATGCGCATGGGTATTTGCGTTTGACGGCAAATGGAAGGGTGTCAGCGGGAAACGCACCGTTGCGTAGGGCGCTGGATAGTGCGCGCTGTGCGACCCTGCGATGGGTCGGTGAATCGTGCGAAGGATTCGCTTCTCTGACCTTGCCCCTGGAATCCGTACCCCATAGCCGAGTTCATGAGTTGGCTTGCCGTGGCTGATTGGCAAGCCATTCCTGCTCGAACTGCATCGGGCTGACGTAGGCCAGCGTCGAGTGCAGTCGAGCGCGGTTGTACCAGAGTAGCCAATCGATGGCCTCGTCCTTCGCCTCGCGCCTGGTCTTGAAGCGTTGTCCGTGCAACCGCTCCACCTTCAACGACCCGAACAGCGTCTCGCTGCAGGCGTTGTCCCAG
>NZ_JBBKZV010000054.1:0-23118 GCF_037889915.1 Variovorax humicola
GTCCTGGTCCTGGTCCTGGTCCTGGTCCTGGTCCTGGTCCTGGTCCTGGTCCTGGTCCTGGTCCTGGTCCTGGTCCTGGTCCTGGTCCTGGTCCTGGTCCTGGTCCTGGTCCTGGTCTTGGTCTTGGTCTTGGTCTTGGTCTTGGTCTTGGTCTTGGTCTTGGTCTTGGTCTTGGTCTTGGTCTTGGTCTTGGTCTTGGTCTTGGTCTTGGTCTTGGTCTTGGTCCCGGTGGCGCTGACGGCGCTGTTGCCCATCATTCGATTGCGGCGCGCGGCAGTGACGCAGTTCACTTGCGCATGCCCGGTTTGCGACTTAGTATTCTCTTCATGAGATTTTCATCTCATGAAGTCCAAGACTCCTTCCACGCAACGAAAGGATTCCCCATGCCCCTCACTCCCAAGGAAATGGACCGCATGCTCGATGAGCATTTCGGCTTCGAGGCGCGCGACGACGTTTCCGGCGTCCTGGCCACGCTGGCTCCGGCCGTCGAGCACGACGTCGTCGGCTGGCCCGCTGGCCCGAGCCGGGGCCGCGACGCTGCGCGGCCTTTCTACGAAGCTTTGTTCGCCGATCTGTCGCACGGAGAAGTGAAGTCGCTGCGCCGGCTGTACGGCCACAACTTCATGGTTGACGACTCGTTGTGGAGCGGCAGGGCGCCCGGGCGTCCCTTCGGCCTTGACGGCCAAGGCCGGCCCCTGAGCTTTCGACTGCTGCACGTGATCGAGTTCTCCGAAGCAGGCCAGATCAGCCGCGAAAACGTGTGGGTCGACATGGCCGCCGTCATGCAGCAATTGCCGCAGCCCGACACTGCCGCCGCGTGACGCCGCTCGACCTCAGGCACCAGCAGAAGCAACGCACGCGGCAAGCCCTGCTGCTTGCCGCGGCGGAACTCATGCGCCAGGGTGGCCGGCCGACGCTGGAGGAAGTGGCGGCGCAGGCGATGGTCTCGCGCGCCACGGCGTACCGCTACTTTCCCAAGGTCGAGACGCTGTACCTGGAGGCGTCGATCGACATCGACACGCCACACGCCGACCAGATCCTTGCCGGCGTGCCGGCGACCAACCCGATCGCGCGGCTGGAGCGCATCGACGACGCGTTGCATGCCATGACGCTGGCCAACGAGGTGCCGTTGCGCATGATGCTGGCGCAGTCCTTGGAACTCAGCGCGCGCGGCGAGGCCGATCGCCAGTTGCCCGCGCGCCAGAACCGCCGCTCGCCGCTGATCGAGGCGGCGCTCGGCCCCGCGAGCGATCGCTTCAGCCCCGCCGCGCTGAGAACCCTCAAGCACGCACTCGCGCTGGTCATGGGCCCCGAAGCCATGATCGTCTTCAAGGACGTGCTGCGCCTGGACGATGCAGAGGCGCGCAGGGTCCGCCGCTGGGCCATTCGCGCCCTGGTCAACGCCGCATTGCCAACCCCCAAGCAGGAGAAGTCACCATGATGATGAAGAAGAAGCACATGCCATCCTTCGCCGCGCTGCTGCTCGTGAGCGCGTGCACGGTCGCGCTGGCCGAAACCGCCGCGCCCGCCAAGGCGCCTTGGAGCCAGCTGCAGCGTGGCCGCTACCTGGTCCAGATCGCCGGCTGCAACGACTGCCACACGCCGAACTACGTACAGCAGAACGGCAAGGTCCACGAGAAGCTCTGGCTCACCGGCGATGCGCTGGGCTGGTCCGGCCCATGGGGCACGACCTATCCGACCAATCTGCGGCTGCTGCTGGCCGGCATGAACGAGCAGCAGTGGCTGACTCACGCGCGCCACATGGAGCCACGGCCGCCCATGCCCTGGTTCAATGTGCGCGCGATGACAGACGCGGACCTCAAGGCCATCTACGCCTACACGCGTTCGCTGGGCGCGGCAGGGGCTGCAGCGCCGGCGTACGTGCCGCCAGGCACGAAAGCGGCCGGGCCGGTGGTGCAGTTCCCGTAGCAGCAGCCCACGGCGATCGGCAGCCGGCGGCCATTACGCCATTCGCACCCAGCATGCCGGCGGAGAAATCCGCGATGTGCATCGACCCGCCCTTGCCGCCGTTGAAGCCGGCGGCCTTGCCGAACAACTCGCACATCATGCGGGTCAGGTCGGCGCCCTTGGCCAGGGTGTGGCCGTGGCCGAGGTGCGTCGAGGTGAGATAGTCGGCCCCCGTCAGGTGAGCGCATACGCCTGCCGGAACGGCTTCCTGGCCTGTCGACAGGTGCAGCGGCCCGCGCACCTTGGCGGCGCCCGCCGCTTCCTGGCGCTTCCTGGCCATAGACGCTGACGCCGCCCTGGCTGGCCTTCTCGGCGGCGTTCTCGAACGCGCGGATTCGCGCCATAGTGCGGTACAAGTTCGCGTGCAGCATCTGGGCTCCGGCGCCCGGACACCGGGGGCGATCCGCGAAATCGTATCGAGCGTTGGGTGTGCGCGAGCGCGGCCGATCCGGGGGCTTACCCTGATGCGGGAATCCTCCAGGCAATGAGATAGTTAGTTTGTCAGCCGAACTAAATCACTGAACGGTGACTTTCCAACATTCATTCTGGAGACTCCCCATGCAACTCAAGAGCACTCTCACAGCCGTGGCCCTGGGCCTTGCTGCTTTCGGCGCCTGCGCCCAGACCGTGGTCGGCGTGAGCTGGTCCAACTTCCAGGAAGAACGCTGGAAGACGGACGAGGCCGCGATCAAGTCCGAACTTGAAAAGCATGGCGCCAAGTACATCAGCGCCGACGCGGGCGGTTCGCCTGAAAAGCAACTGGGCGACATCGAAGGCCTGATGGCGAAGGGCGCCAAGGCGCTGATCGTGCTGGCGATGGACAAGGACGCGATCCTGCCGGCCGTGACCAAGGCCGTGCGGCAGAAGGTGCCCGTGGTTGCGTACGACCGCCTGATCGAAGCGCCGGGCGTTTTCTACATCACCTTCGACAACGTCGAGGTCGGCCGCATGCAGGCGCGCGAAGTGTTCAAGCTCGCGCCGAAGGGCAACTACGTGTTCATCAAGGGCTCGCCGACCGACCCGAACGCCAACTTCCTGCGCTCTGGCGCCCAGGAAGTGGTCGACGCCGCGGTGAAGAAGGGCGACATCAAGATCGTCGGCGACGAGTACACCGAGGGCTGGAAGCCCGAGGTCGCGCAGAAGAACATGGAGCAGATACTGACCAAGGCCGGGGGCAAGGTCGATGCGGTGGTGGCAGCCAATGACGGCACCGCCGGCGGCGTTGTCGCGGCGCTCACGGCCAAGGGCATCAAGGGCATTCCCGTGTCGGGCCAGGATGCCGATTTCGCGGCGCTGAACCGCGTGGCACTGGGCACGCAGACCGTGTCGGTGTGGAAGGATTCGCGCGAACTCGGCAAGGAAGCCGCTGACGCCGCACTCGCGCTCGCAGCCGGCAAGCCGGTCGACAAGGCTGCCACCTGGGACAAGGGCGAAAAGAAGGTCGCGCTGCAATCGCGCTTCCTGACGCCGGTGCCGATCACGAAGGCCAACCTCGACGTGGTGGTCAAGGCCGGCTGGATCAAGAAGGACGAGTTGTGCAAGGGCGTGAGCGGGGACAAGGCGCCCGCTGCTTGTAAATAACGCTCGCCCCCAGGCTCCGCGACACTGCGTGTCGCTCCTCCCACCCCCTGCCGGGGGCAACACCGGCGGCCCGGCAAAGCCGGTTCCGCGGTGTTTCCGGCATTGCGCCGGGCAGGACTTTGGGGCGCTACTCCCTCTCCCCTTGGGGGAGGGTTGGGGTGGGGGCCACGGCGCGAAGGCCTCGCCCGGTGTGAATCCGCATCGCAGTGATCCGCGTCGGAAACCAGCAATCTCTTGACTGGAGTTATTCATATGAACAAACCCTTGCCCGTATGGCGCCGCAGTGGCATCGACTTGCGCCTGTTGTTGATGAGCATGCTGCTCATCGCGATGGGCGTGGTGTTCAACGTGCTGTCGGGAGGCGTGTTCCTCTCGCCGGAGAACCTCTACAACATCGCGCAGCAGACGGCAGTGGTGGGCATCGTGTCGACGGTGATGGTGCTGGTCATCGTGGCGCGGCACATCGATCTGTCGGTGGGCTCGGTGATGGGTTTCGTGGGCGTGCTGATCGCCTACCTCCAATACACGTCCGGCTGGTCATGGCCGACGGCCTGCCTCGCGGGGCTGGCTGTGGCGCTGCTGGTGTCGATCTACCAAGGCTGGCTGACGGCGGTGCTCGGCGTGCCTTCGTTCGTGGTGACGCTGGGCGGGCTGATGTCGTTCCGCGGTGCGGCGTTCCTCGTGGCCGACGGCAAGACGCAGCCGGTCACGGACGAGTTCTTCCAGACGCTCGGCGGCGGCTATGACGGCGGCATCGGCGTGACGGCGACCTGGGTGGTCACGGGCATCGTGGCCGTGGCACTGCTGTTTCGCATGTTCCAGAAACGCAAGGCGCTGCGGCACTACGAGATGCCGACCGAGCCGATCGCAATCGATTTGATGTTCACGGCGGTGCCGATCGCGGTGCTGGCGGTTTTTGCCTGGTCGATGAACCACTATCAGATCTCCTCCAAGACCGAGGCGCAGGGCATCCCGATTCCAGTCCTGATCTGGGCGGTGGTCGCGATCGTGTTGTCGTTCCTGGTGCACCGGACGCGCTTCGGGCGCTATGTGTTCGCGATGGGCGGCAACCCCGACGCGGCGGAACTGGTGGGCATCCCGGTGAAGCGCGTCACGCTGATGTTGTTCGCGCTGCTGGCGGTGCTGGTCACCATCGCGGCCATCGTGTCGATTGCGCGGCTCAATGCCGGAACCAACTCGCTGGGCACCGGCATGGAGCTGTATGTGATTGCCGCGGCCGTCATCGGCGGCACGGCGCTCGCGGGCGGCAGCGGCACGATCTTCGGCTCGGTGCTGGGCGCGCTGATCATGCAATCGCTCGACAGCGGCATGCTGCTGCTGGACGTGGCGATCGGCAAGCGCATGGTGATCGTGGGGCAGGTGCTGATCGTCGCAGTCGTGTTCGACGTGCTGTATCGCAAGAAATTCGGAGACCGCTGATGGCCACGATCGACAAGTCAAGACCACTGGTCGAGCTGCGCGACATCCGCAAGGCTTTCGGCGGCGTGCATGCGGTGGACGGCGTCAGCGTCAACCTGTATCCCGGCGAGGTGGTGGCGCTGCTGGGCCACAACGGCGCGGGCAAGTCCACGCTGATGAAGATGCTGGCCGGCGCATATCCGATCGACTCCGGCGACACCATCATCGCGGGCGAGAAAGTGCATATCCGAACGCCGTCGGAGGCGCAGGCGCAGGGCATCGAGACCATCTACCAGACGCTCGCGCTGGCGGACAACCTGGACTCGGTATCCAACCTCTTCCTCGGCCGCGAAAAGCTGACGCCGTGGCGCACGCTGGACGACCACTTCATGGAAGGCGCGGCGCGCAAGGTGTTCAACCGGCTGAACAAGAACTTCACCAATATCCGCGTGCCGGTGCGCGGACTGTCGGGCGGGCAGCGCCAGGTGGTGGCGATCTCGCGGGCGCTGTATTTCAACGCACGCATCCTGATCATGGACGAACCGTGCGCGGCGCTGGGGCCGGAGGAAACGGCAATGGTCGGCGGGCTGGTGAAGCAACTCAAGTCGGACGGCGTCGGCATCTTCCTGATCACGCACGACATGCTCGATGTGTTCTCGCTGAGCGACCGCCTCGCGGTGATGAAGAACGGCAAGCTGGTCGGCACCTACCGGACCACCGACGTGACCGAGGATGAAGTGCTCGGGATGATCATTGCGGGCAAGCGTCCCGAAGGAAAGGCGCAGGCCGAGCACGCATGAAAACCATCGGTGACCAGCAGTTGCTCAAGCGCATCAACCGCAGCGTGTTGTTGCGGCTGCTGCGTGCGCAGCCGGGGCTGTCGCGGGCACGGTTGGCGAGCGAGAGCGGGTTGACCAAGTCGACGGTGAGCGGGCTGGTGCGCGAGCTCATCGAGGACCGATGGCTGACGGAGTCCGGCGCGGCGGTGGCCGACGGGCTGGGGCGGCCGTCGACGCCGCTGTCCATCAACGACCGCGTGCGTGCGCTGATCGGCGTCGAGGTGGGCGTCGAGACGATGCGCGTGGTGTGCGTGTCGCTGCTCGGCGAGGTGTTGCATGCCGACACGCGGCCACTGCACGGCACGGCCCCGGCAGCAGCCTGCGCGCTCGCCGCCGCGATGTGCGCGCAGGCCTGGGACGAGATCGCGTCGCGCGGGCTCGAGGTGACCGGCATCGGCGTGGGCGTGCCGGGTGCGGTGGACGACGCGACAGGCATCGTGCTGTTCGCGCCCAACCTGGGCTGGCGCCGGCTCGACCTGCTGCCGCAACTCATCGATGCATTCGCCGCGGAGGGCCTGCCGCGCGTGCCGGTTCAGTTGCAGAACGAAGCCGATGTGGCTGCGCTCGGCGAATACGAGTTCTGCGACGGCGAGGGCGAGGACCCGCTGATCTTTGTCGATTGCGACGTGGGCGTGGGCGCCGGCATCGTGCTGAACGACCGCCTCTTCACCGGCGCGCAAGGCATGGCCGGCGAGATCGGCCACAGCATCCTGCAGGCCGACGGGCCGCTGTGCTCCTGCGGCCGCCGTGGCTGTGCCGAAGCGTTCTTCGGCTCGCGCATGATGGGCCAAGGGCCGGGCGACGTGCGGCGCGCGGGCGAGATGCTCGGCGTGCTGCTGCAGAACCTGTGGATGACCTTCGATCCGCGCGCGATCGTCGTCGGCGGCTCCACCTGCGTGCGGCATCCCGAGTTCCTGCAAAGCGCCAGGGAAACGGTGCATCGCTATGCCGATGCGGCCGGCATGCCGCCCCCGGTCGTGCGCGGGGCGCGGCACGGCCTGCTGGCACCGGCCATCGGCGCCGCGGCACTGGCATTGCATGAATACCTGCGACCGATGCACCCCAACACGGTGGAACGGCGCGAGCGGGCCAGTCCGCAATTATTGATGCGCTGATTGCGGCGCGTCAGTCCGCGTAAGCTCCCGCAGCCTTGATCACCGGCCCGAAGCGCGCGACTTCCGACATCACGAACTTCTTGTGCTCGGCCGGCTCGACGCGCTTGTCTTGCACGACGACCGCGCCCAGGCCTTCTTCCTTCGCGATGAATTCAGGGTCCTTGAGGGCCACCTTGAGTGCGTCGTTCAGCTTCTTGAGCACCGGTGCGGGCGTACCTTTCGGCGCATAGAGGCCGTGCCAGATCGTGACCTGGAAGTTCTTCAGGCCCGATTCATCGAGCGTGGGAATGTCTTTCAGCGCCGGCGTGTTCAGGCGCTTGAGCGTGGTCACGGCGAAGGGCTTGACCTTCTTCGCCTCGATCTGGCTGGTGGTGTTGGTGGTCTGGTCGCACGGCACGGTGGTCATGTCGGCCTTGAGTTCGCTCTGCAACAACAGGCCGCACAGGTGCGAAGCCGAGCCGATGCCCGCGTTGCCGAGGTTGACCTTGCCGGGATTCTTGCTGATCCAGTCGCGCAACTCCTTCATGTTGCCGGCCTCGATGTTCGGCTTGCCGATCACCGTCATCGGCACGTCGTTGATCATGCCGAGGTATTCGAAGTCGGTCTCGTAGTTGTAGGACAGCTTGCGGTACAGCACCGGCGTGGTTGCCATGCCGACGTGTGTCAGGAGCAGCGTGTAGCCATCGGGCTTCGCGCGCGCGACCTTGGCATTGCCGATGGTGCTGCCGGCGCCGGCGGTGTTGTCGACCACGATGCTCACGCCGTCCAGCGACTTGCGCAATGCCTCGGCCAGATCGCGTGCGACGCGGTCGGTGGGGCCGCCGGCCGCGAACGGCACGACGATGGTGATGGGCTTGCCGCCGGGATAGTCCTGGGCGTGCGAGGTGACGGCAGCGGTGGCCATTGCGGCTGCAATGGTGGTGAGGGCGAGCAGTTTCTTCATGTAAATCTCGATGGTCGAATCGAGAAATCATATTTGCTGACCAACAACTGACTCATTCAGAAAAGCCCTGACGCTGCGGAAATACTCCCCTCTGAAGCGAGCCCTCCTCGCCGGCCAGGGCTTGTTTTTCACATGGTGCGTCGGGGTGGCGATTTCAGAAGGCGTTCGCGCTGATTTGAGGGGTGTTTTGGGGCGCGAATGAATCCTTCACTTCCTCGTAACTAATGCCGCGGATCAATAGGCACCGGATTGCAATCGGGCAGTTTCAGTGCGTCGTAGTCGATGTGGAACTGCACATAGACGAAATCGCCGTTCTCTGCGTATATCTCCGACAAAGTAGTCAGCTTGATTTTGTTCGGCTGAAGTTGCTGGTACGCACGAGCAACGTTTGCCGCGCGAAGCTTTGCCGTTTGCCGAGCTTCGGAAAGTGTTTGTCCCGGAGTCCTCACCGAAGCGGTGCCTTCAATCGTTACTTCCGAGTACCTCGCATACGCTTCGTTTGCCGCGTTGATGAACACCGCCAACTTTTCTAGCTGAGTCGCATCAAGGTCGATTGCGTTTTCGACAAAGGTCAGCCTTGTCAGAACGATACGCTTGCAGGCTATCGCCGCTTCGCTGCAAGCCATTAGCGCTACTGAGATGAACAGTGCTTTCAATAGGGACTTCATGCCGATGCCTCCGCATCCACCCCCAAGATGTACGACGCAAGGCTATCGGCATTGATTCGCGCCTTCGCGAAATCTCCGGTCTGGAGCAATTTGCTCTTGGAGTTCCCTGTCCCATACCAATCGTCCGTCGATCCGAAGGTGTCATTGAAATGGGTCACTTCATGGACCAGCGTCAGAAGTTGGGAGTCTCCGTCACGGATTGATTTCGCACCAAAGACTCTTCTGTCGCGCTTCATCTCGCAAAATTCCAGGGCCATCGCAATGGTGTGAGTTTTGACATCAGGCTTGCACACTTGCGCTGCAATTCCGAGGCCAGAGGTGCTGCCAGATACGCAACCGACGTGCTTGAGTGCCGTCGGCGACCATCGAACGAAATTTTCCGGCTTCAAGCCTCGCAAAACGCCATCACAAGCACTGAGTCCCTTTCGCAGGTACTCCCGCATCTCGTTCAAATGCGAATTGGCAGCCAGAAAGCCCCGGTTGCCAAACCACTCGAAGATGCGAGCGTGTGCCACCTTGTCCCAGCGCTCAAGTTCCTGAAGCCGCTCCGCGACCAGGACAACCGCCTCATCGCGCAACTCCATGACGAGCACCGCGAACTGCTTGTTCGTCATGTTGGGGCAGATGGCCTCAATCGTGGGTTCGTGCTCGGGGGCGTGCTCAAAATGCTCATCCACAACCTTCTTGGCTGCCGCCATGGGTGGACTGAAAACCGAGCCGTAATTTGCTAGGACAGGTGCGGCAGTGAGTCCCAAAAAACCGTAGTCGGTGTCGTCATACTCGCCGGCGTTTGGGAGTGTCGATTTGACCGGCTGGTGGTACGGGCATTGACAGACAACGACATCGCCGTCCAGAGCCATTTCGGCGTCTCGGAGGAGCCCTCGGCGCGGGCCGCCAGTTTTGGCGATGAGACCGACGCTGTTGCAGCTCTCGCAATAGGCGCGACCGCCGATCAAGGCGACTTAATGCCCATGGATTTGGAATTTCGGGCCGGTATAGGGGAGCACTCGCCCGCCATTGACAAGCGGGTCGCCGACCACAATGAGGCGTCGATTCATTTTTCGTCCCTGATTCTCTAGTTAGAAGAGGGCGTAGCCTATCCGATGCGAACTGCGCGCTCGGCAGACCACCCCTTGCTGGAGCGCTTGTTGCTCTCCAGCGGAAGCGGGCATGATGGATGGCCCGCTTCCATGCGAGGCGCGTCCGGCGTGGATGTGGATAACTTGAGCTGCGGGTACCCCTTACTTGGTGCTCAAAAATTCAGCACTTCGGGCGTACTCCCAAATCATTGTCCCCATTGAGCCACCAACACTGCTTCCGCGATAGTTCGCCGAAGTCCAAAAGCCCTCTAGAGGGGGAGGCGCCGCAGGCGCATCGGGGGTGGGCCAAATTCAATCGGCGTACGCGCCCGCAGCCTTGATCACCGGCCCGAAGCGCGCGACTTCCGACATCACGAACTTCTTGTGCTCGGCCGGCTCGACGCGCTTGTCTTGCACGACGACCGCGCCCAGGCCTTCTTCCTTCGCGATGAATTCAGGGTCCTTGAGGGCCACCTTGAGTGCGTCGTTCAGCTTCTTGAGCACCGGTGCGGGCGTACCTTTCGGCGCATAGAGGCCGTGCCAGATCGTGACCTGGAAGTTCTTCAGGCCCGATTCATCGAGCGTGGGAATGTCTTTCAGCGCCGGCGTGTTCAGGCGCTTGAGCGTGGTCACGGCGAAGGGCTTGACCTTCTTCGCCTCGATCTGGCTGGTGGTGTTGGTGGTCTGGTCGCACAACAGGTCGATCTGGCCGCCCAGCAGGTCGGCGATGGCCGGCGCAGTGCCCTTGTACGGCACGGTGGTCATGTCGGCCTTGAGTTCGCTCTGCAACAACAGGCCGCACAGGTGCGAAGCCGAGCCGATGCCCGCGTTGCCGAGGTTGACCTTGCCGGGATTCTTGCTGATCCAGTCGCGCAACTCCTTCATGTTGCGGGCCTCGATGTTCGGCTTGCCGATCACCGTCATCGGCACGTCGTTGATCAAGCCGAGGTATTCGAAGTCGGTCTCGTAGTTGTAGGACAGCTTGCGGTAAAGCACCGGCGTGGTTGCCATGCCGACGTGTGTCAGGAGCAGCGTGTAGCCATCGGGCTTCGCGCGCGCGACCTTGGCATTGCCGATGGTGCTGCCGGCGCCGGCGGTGTTGTCGACCACGATGCTCACGCCGTCCAGCGACTTGCGCAATGCCTCGGCCAGATCGCGTGCGACGCGGTCGGTGGGGCCGCCGGCCGCGAACGGCACGACGATGGTGATGGGCTTGCCGCCGGGATAGTCCTGGGCGTGCGAGGTGACGGCAGTGGTGGCCATTGCGGCTGCAATGGTGGTGAGGGCAAGCAGTTTCTTCATGGAAATCCCGGCAGTCAAATCAATAAATCATATTGGCTGACCATCTGCTGACTGCTACCGAAAAGCCCTAACGAACAGGTGAAATTCGCAATTCCTGCATCGACGTTGGATGACAGGAATGACGGGCTCTTTTGCAGAGCATCCATGGATCGTCTTGCAAGGAGATCGAATCATGGAACGCCCACGGAGAGCCGAAACCGGCGAGGTGGCCGCGCTGGTGCGCAGACAAACCGCGATCCAGCGTCTGCAGGACGCGAAGGACCGCGCCGCGCCGGCTTCGAGAAAAAGCACGAAGGCCGTCCAGGCAGGTACGCGCGTGCAGCCGAGTCGCCTGCCACCTGAGAAGCATCCCAAGCCGGGCCACGAGGCCCGCATGAAACTGCAGCCCCGCTACCTCGCGCCTGACTACCAGGGCAGCGGCAAGCTCGAAGGCATGAGCGCAATCGTGACCGGCGGCGACTCGGGCATCTGCCGTGCAGTGGCGGTGCTGTTCGCGCGGGAAGGTGCCGACGTGGCGGTGGTCTACCTGAACGAGAAGGCAGACGCCGAGGCGACGCGGGCTGCGGTCGAAGCCGAGGGCCGCCGCTGCCTGCTGATCGCCGGAGACGTGCGGCGCAGCGCCTTCTGCGAGCGCGCGGTGCGGACCGCGCTCAAGGCCTTCGGGCGACTCGACGTGCTGGTCAACAACGCGGCCTTCCAGATGCATGCCGAAAGGCTCGAGGACGTGACGGACGAGCGCATGGACCTCACTCTGCAGACCAACATCGGTGGCTACATGCGCATGGCGCGAGCCGCCGTGCCGCATTTCAGGAACGGCGGTTCGATCATCAACACCGGCTCGACCACCGGCCTGAACGGCAGCCGCAACCTGCTCGACTATTCGGCCACCAAGGGCGCGATCCACGCGTTCACCAAGGCGCTGGCGCTGAACCTGGTGGACCGGGGTATCCGCGTCAATGCCGTCGCGCCGGGCCCGGTCTGGACGCCGCTGAACCCGGCCGACAAGAAGGCCGGCGACGTGAAGAAGTTCGGCCGCGACACGGCGTTCAAGCGCGTGGCGCAGCCCGAGGAGTTGTCGCCGGCATACGTGTTCCTGGCGTCGCCGGTGTGCGCAAGCTACATCACCGGGATCGTGTTGCCGGTGACGGGAAAAGTGGGCGCGATCTGACCCTGCCTCTACCTCAGCACATCGAACAGCTTGCGCGCAGCCGCGTGGCAGAAGGGCGGCTCGTAAGTCCCGTGATACGAGCCGTAGTAGGTGGCGAAGGCGGCCGAGGTGGGGTCGGTCGGCGCAACGCCGCCGGGGCCGTAGTTCGACTGGATCTGTGGATCGACGTCGACGGAGATCACCGTCTTCACGCCGCGTGCGTCGAAGTCGGCCTTCATCGCAGCCTGGTGGACGGCCGGAGGTACGGTCGGGTCGCCGGCGCCGCCGCACAGCAGCGTTGCCGCGCGCGGGCTCCAGCCCAACAGGTCGTTCTTCTTTGCGTCGAGATAGAACGGGTTGGCCGAATTGGTTTGCGTGTCGCTCACGAACGCCGGCTGGAACAGCAGGTCGCGCACCTGCGAAGGCGATTCGCCGTTGGCGCCGGGCAGCGCGCCGGAGGTCACCAGCGTGGTGGAGTTGAGCGTCGGGCTCGGCAGCAGGTTCTCGATGTAGCCGTCATAGGGTGCCTTGAAGGCGTCGCCCACCTTGGCATAGACGTCGCCGTAGACCTTCTGGTAGGACGTCACCTGGAACGGCACGAAGTACTGGTAGCCGAGCGGCGCAATGCCCAGCTTGACCGCGCCCGACAGGTTGTACGGCCCCGCCAGGTGCGCGCCCGCGACCACGTTGAATTCGAGGGGGAAGTCACGCTCGGCCGCGCGGTGTGCCGCCATCGACGAGTGGCCGCCCTGCGAGTAGCCGGTGAACATGACCTTGCCCGACAGGTTGCCTTGCAGGCTCGTGATGGCGACGCGCGCCGCGCGGATGGCGTCCAGCACCGAGCGGGCTTCCGAGTCGGCATGCAGGTACGGATGGAACGGGTACTTCGACTTCGCATAGCCGAGGTAGTCGGTGGCCACCACCGCGTAGCCCTGCGCGGCGTACATGGCGGTGAGCAGTTGCGTTTCGGTGTCGGCGGGGTTGGCCAAGGTGCGGGGCTTTTCCAGGTCCGTGCCCTTGGCGTAGGCCACCAGCGGCGCGGCGGCGTCCGCGCAACTGCCGGCGGGCAGCAGCAGCACGCCGGATGCGTTGGTGGGCTCGTTCTTCGCTCCCAGCGTGGTGTAGTTGAGCGCCACCACCTTCACATCGCACTTCGCCGCGCCGCTGAGGGCTTGCAGGCCGCTGGCCTTGGTGCCGGCGTCGATCTGCGCCTTGGTGAGCGTCGTGACCGTGGCCTGGGGTTCGACCAGCGTGCCGGTGGTGGGCGTCGTCGCGACGCCGGGCAGGAATGCGAAGCCGGGGCCGCTGTCGCCGCCGCCGCAAGCGGTCAGCAAGGCCGCCGCGGTAGCCACGCTCCACAGATGCAAGTACTTCATCGATTTCTCCAAGGGTGATGTTGTGTCTGCGGCCGGGGGCGAGCCTCTCTGCGCGCTTGCGAACACTACATCAGCGTGGAGCCTTCGCTTCAGCGGGATTGCCCTCGGATCGGGCCGCCCGTCAGTTCGCGGCTTTCCAGATCGTCTTGCGGTTGAGCAGCAATGGCACCACGCCGATGGCAATGCCGCCCATGCCGACGACGTTGGTCACCCAGTCGAAGGTCGGGATGCTGTAGAGCGCGATGAAGAACAGGAACAGCCCGCTGGAGGCCGGCCAGACCACGTGCGTCACGGCCTGCCACGGCCCCTTGCCGATCATTGCGCGGTAGTACCAGGCGCAGGCCAGCCCGGTGAGGCCCAGGTAGAAGCAGATCTGGAAGCCGATGGCTGCGATCGAAGCCTTCAGGATCTCGTTGATCGTCGGCAGGTAGGACGACACGAACAGCATTGCCATTCCCGCGAGCCAGATGAGGAAGATCGCGATGTGCGGGGTCTGCCAGCGCGGGTGCAGCTTCGAGTAGCGCGGATGCAGTGCGCCGCCGCGCCCCTTGGCGAACAGCGTGCGGGTGAACTGCAGCATCTGCGTCTCCACCGTGCCGATGGTGCTCAGCAGCACCGCGATGATGGCGACGTAGCCCCAGGTCTTGCCCAAGAGCTTCTCGGCGATGCCGAAGATGATGTTGGTGTTGTAGTGCTGGATTTCGTCGTCCGAGAGGCCCAGCAGCGTGATCGTGATGAAGACCAGGAAGAAGGTCATCAGGAAGATCATGGTCCAGAAGGTGGCGCGGCCGGGCGTCTTGTTCGGGTCTTTCGTTTCCTCGCTGAGGTTCATCGTCACGTCCCAGCCGTAGTAGAAAAAGATGGCCACCAGCGCACCGTTGGCAAACAGCTCCGGCGAGAACGCGAACGGGTTGAACCAGTGCCACGAGAACGCATGCGCCGGTGCTTGCGGGAACACGATGAAGGCCATCACGATCACCGCCAGCAGGATGACCCCCTCGACGAGCGTCATGATCACCTGCACGTAGCTGGTCAGCTTGATGCCCTTGACCACGACCAGGCTCACGGCCGTGAGCCAGAGCGCCGCGATGACCGTCACGTAGTGGACGTTGTTCATCAGCTCCGGCTTGAAGATCAGCAGCGTGGCATTGGCCGCCGGGATCATCGCTGACACCATGAACACGCAGCACAGCACCAGCAGCGCCCAGCCCGCGAAGAAGCCCAGCGACTTGCCGAACACCATCGTCACCCACGAGTAGGACGTGCCCGCGCTGGCCAGCGCGCGGTTCAGGTTGATGAAGGCGAACGCGATGCCGAACATGATCAGGCCGCAAGTCAGGATGCTTGCCGGCGACAGCACGCCCGCCGTCGCGATGATGGTCGAGGTGGTGATCTCGATGCTGTAGGCCGGGGCCGTGCCGGCAATCCCCATGATCGTCGACTCGGTGACGCCGAGCGAGTTGGCATGAAGCTGGGTGGGGCTTTCCATGGTCTTGGCCTGTCTGTCTCGGTAATCGGGATGAACTGCGCAGTGCCATTCTCGTGCCGAAACCTGATGGCGGGGCGCCCCGGGGCCGTGCCTGCAGCCTTACTCGAGCACGATCCTGGGGAAGTAGTACGACACCACCCAGTTCGGCACGTCGACGATCGAGCTGATGCGCAGGTCGGCGCATACGCTGCACAGCATGTACGCGTCGATCGGCTCATAGCCGTAGCGCTTGCTGAGCAAGTCGATCATTTCGGACACGGCCATGCGCGCGCCGGCCATGAGGTCGGGGCCGATGCCGGTCGTGACCTCGTAGCCCTTCTTGTCGAAATGGTCGGTGACCGGGCCGCGCGTGACGTAGCGCGGCATGCGCAGGTTGGCGCCCTTGACCAGCTCGAACTTGAGCGCGACGTCGATCGGGCTTTCGATGGCCGTGCCGCAGACTTCGCCGTCGCCCTGCGCGGCATGCGTGTCGCCGACCGAGAAGATCGCGCCTTCGACCTCGATGGGCAAGTAGAGCTCGCAGCCTTCGGCGATGTCGCGCGCGTCCATGTTGCCGCCGACGTTGCGCGGCGGAATGATGCTGTGCAAGCCGGGCTCGGCAGGCGCGACGCCGATGGTGCCGGTGAACGGGCGCAGCGGCACGCGGCCGCCCGGGCCGTACATCGCGGGGAGGAGGGCAGGGTCGTAGTTCCAGTGGTGCAGGCGCGCTTTCGGGAACTGGTCGGTGAGCAGGCCGAAGCCGGGGATGTTGCCGGTCCAGCCCCAGCCCGAGGGGCGCAGCGAGAGCACCGTGACCTTGAGCGCATCGCCGGGTTTCGCGCCGTCGATGAAGACCGGGCCGGTCACCGGGTTCACGCGGGCGAGGTCGAGCTTTTCGAGATCGGCGGCGGTCGAGGAGCGGTTCAACTGGCCGGAGGACGCATCGAGGGTTTCGAACTCGATGCTGTCGCCGGGCGCGATCGTCAAGGCGGGCGGAAAGGCGTTGTTCCAGCCGTGGTGGACGTGGCCCTTGTGGATCGAATGGAGTGTGTGGTGGCCAGGATCGCTCATGTTGCAAGCCTCCTCAATCAGTTTTCCACCACGCTACCGCCAGACCCGCGATGCATTCCAGGACGAGCAAGGCAAATCCGTTCGTGGGCACCCGCGGAACCGGCTTTGCCGGGCCGCTGGGTGCGCCCCCTCGAGGGGGAGGCGCCGCAGGCGCATCGGGGGTGTGTCACTTCAGACCGCCACGGTGAGCGCACCGTCGATCACGAGGTTGGTGCCGGAGATGCGGCTCGCAACCGGGCTCGAAATGAACACGACACCCTTCGCTACTTCTTCGGGCGCACCGAACTTGCCGGTGGGATTGACCTTGAGCGTCGAGGCAAAGAGGTCCGGCATGTTCTTCTCGATCGTCTGCCAGATGCCGCCATCGAAATAGGTGTTGCCCGGTGACACGCAGTTCACGCGAATGCCCTTGCTCACGAGCTGGCGGCTGAGGCCCTTGGCGTAATGGATCAGCGCGGCCTTCATCGCGCCATAGGAGCCGGCGGCGAAATCCACTTCAAAGCCGGAGACGCTGGAGATCAGCACGATCGAGGCGCTCTTCGACTGTTCCAGGAAGGGCACTGCGGCGGCCACCGCGTTGACCGTGTGCATCATGTCGGTCCGGAACGACTTCTCCCAGGTGTCGGCGCTGTCGCCGACAGCCAGTGCGCTGACGTTGCAGACCAGTGCATCGATGCCGCCCAGCTCGCCGGCCGTCGAAGTGATCCAGGCGGTCAACGCCGGCCCGTCGGCCACATCCAGCGCCTGGCCGAATGCGTTGACACCCTTGGCCTTCAGGGACGCGACCGCCGCCGCGACTTCATCCGCCTTGCGCGCGCACAGCGAAGTGTGCGCACCCTCATCGGCGAAACATTCGGCAATGGCCCGGCCGATGCCCCGGCTGCCGCCTGTGACGACGGCACGCTTGCCCTTGAGTCCGAGATCCATGGCAGCTCTCCTTTGGAGGGAGAGCGAATTCTGAGCGTGCGACCCGGAGATGTAAACGCTGCGGTGCAGCGCACGCCATCGTGCGCGGAAGGCGTGGACGCCTTCGGATCAGCCGCGGGCGCCGCTTGCGAGGAAGCGCGAGCAGGCGTCGTTGAAGAAGTCGCCGGCCACGTGCGTGTGTTGGGCTGCGCGTTCTTCATCGAGCCGCAGCGCAATCGCCTGCGCCTTTTCCGTCAGGTCGGCATATTCCACGCAGCGCCAGATGAGTCCCCACCGCTCGGCCTGCGCAGCGTCGATGTGGTCGCCAGGCAAGGCCATGCCCAGCGCGCGGCTGCGGCCAAGCAGGCGGGCCAGGAACCATGTCGCGCCGAGGTCGGGCACGGCGCCCAGGTGAGCTACCTGCGGCACTGCGAAGTAGGCCGAGCGCGCCGCGAGTACCACGTCGGCCGCGAGTGCGATGCCGACCACGCTACCCACGCAAGGGCCGTTGACTGCACAGACCACGGGCGCCCGGCGGCCGGCGATCGCCTGCGTTCAATGGGTTGCCCACAGTCTCCATGCAGTGCGCGATTTCGGACTGCGCGTGGGCTCGCCTGCCGGCCAGAACTTCGCCGAACCAACCGGTGTCGCCGCCGGCAGAGAACGCGCGGCCGGCGCCGGTCAGCACGATGGCGCGCGTGCGTTCGTCGACGGCACACGCATTCAACGCTGCCGCGACCTCGGTGATCAGCGCCGGGTTCAGCGCATTGAGCGCCTGCGGCCGGTCGACCGTGAGCGTGGCAACGCCATCGGCCAGTGTGCTTCGAACAAGTGTCGTCATCGCTCAGGCCACCGCGCGTTCGCGCCCTTGCCAGTAAGGCTCGCGCAGGCGGGTCTTCAAGACCTTGCCGGTGCCGGACAACGGCAGCGCATCGACGAAAGCCACGCTGCGCGGGCACTTGTAGCCAGCGATCAGCGCCTTGCAGTGCGCAATCAGCGCCTCGCGTTCGACCTCCTGCTGCGGCTTGCGCACCACCACCGCATGCACCGCCTCGCCCCATTCCTCGCTCGGAATGCCGATCACCGCGCAGGCCGCGACGGCGGAATGCTGTGCGATCGCGTTCTCGACCTCGGCCGAGTACACGTTCTCGCCGCCGGTGATGATCATGTCCTTCAGCCGGTCGGCGACGAAGATGAAGCCGTCCTCGTCCATCCAGGCGCCATCGCCGGTGTGCATCCAGCCGTCGCGCAGCGCGGCGGCGGTGAGGTCCGGCTTGTTCCAGTAGCCCTGCATCACGTTGGGCCCGCGCACGATGACTTCGCCGACGGTGCCGCGCGGCACCTCCTCGCCGGATGGATCGACGATGCGCACCTCCGTGCAATGGCTGGCCCTTCCAGCGGAGCGCAGCTTGCCGAGCTTGCGCGCTTCGGGCTTGTGGTACCAGGGCGGATTGATGGTGGCCAGCGGCGACAGCTCGGTCATGCCGTAGGCCTGCGTGAAATCCACGCCCGGCAGCGCGGCCATCGCGCGCTCGATCACGGCTTCGGAGATCGGCGATGCGCCGTAGGCAATGCCCTTGAACGCGGCAAGGTCGCGCGGTTTCTTCATCGCCGGATGGTCGACCAGCATCTGGATCATCGTCGGCACCAGCAGCGTGTGCGTGACGCGGTCGCGTTCGAGGGCGTCGAGCGCGGCCTCCGGGTTGAACAGCGGAATGATCGAATGCGTGTTGCCCTCGATCCAGTGCGGCATCGAGATGCCGATGTCCGCCAGGTGGAACATCGGCGCGGCATGCAGGTAGGTGCCGCCGGGCGTCGCCAGCCCCTCCGAGCGCAGGGCCAGCCCCGAGCTGCAGAGGTTGGTGTGGCTCAGCATCACGCCTTTCGGGAAGCCGGTGGTGCCGCCGGTGTAGAAGATGCCGGCCAGGTCTTCGCCGCGGCGCACCGCGTCAGGCACGGGCGGGGCGCCGTGCAGCAGGTCTTCGTAGGGCAGCATGCCGGCGGGTGCGTCGCCGTCGCCGCAATAGACGACCGCACGCAGCGTGGTCGCGTCGCGGCGGAACTGCTCGACCAGCGGCATAAACGTGGAGTCGACCAGCAGGATGATGGAGCCCGAGTCGTTCAGCGAATACAGGATCTCGGCGGCCGACCAGCGGATGTTGCAGGGGTTGAGCACGCCGCCGCCCCAGGGCACGGCCATCTGGTATTCGAGGTAGCGGTCGGAGTTGAGCGACAGCATCGCCACGCGGTCGCCGGCCTGCATGCCCAGCTTCTGCAGCGTACCCGCGAGCCGCGCGACCCGGTCGGTGAAGTCGCGGAAGGTGCGCTGCCGGTCGCCGAAGCGCACGGCGATGCGGTCGGGGTGTTGCTGCACGGCGCGGTGCAGCCCTTGGGTGAAATACATCTGCTCGTCTCCTTCGGCCTCCGGGAAATCCGAGGCCATGCTGTGGGTGCGCCCATGGTAGAAATCGGCGCGCCCGCAAGCGATTGCGCTTTGCGTCGATCCGATGTCAAAGAACCTCAACCCGAATTCGCTGCTGCCCGCCTGATCGAGATGCTGCGACCGCCCGTCACGATTCCGATTGCTTTCGTCCGCGGCATGGTCTCCGGCGTGCAGGCGCGCGGGCTGGCGAGCGAGCCCTTGCTGGTCGAAGCCGGCATCGCCCCCGAACTGCTGCGGGAGCCGAGCGCGCTCGTTACCGCGGACCAGTACGTCGCGCTGTTCCAGTTGCTGATGGATCGGTTCGACGATGAATGCCTGTGCTTCCTCTCGCGGCCGCTCAAGCGCGGCAGCCTGGCGTTGATGGCGCGCTCGGCGATCAGCGCCACCACGCTGGACGTGGCGATCCGGCGCATGGCGCACACCCTCCGGCTGCTGCAGGACGATGTCGTGCTGGAGCCAGCGCGCGACGGTGACTTGGCCGGCCTGATGTTTCGCTTCGCTCAGCCGGCCCGTGCGCAACTGACTTTTCTGCACGAGTTGCTGCTGCGCATCTTCTGGCGTGCGCTGGCCTGGCTTGTCGGTGGCCAGCTGCCCGCGGCGCGTTTCGACTTCGCTTTTGAAAGCCCGGCCTACGCGGGCAGCTACGGCAAGGTCTTTCCCGCGCCGCTGCGGTTCGGGTGCGGCCATTCGGCTTTCTGGTTCGACGTGAAGCACCTGCAGAGCCCGGTGCGGCGCGACGAGGCTGCGCTGCGAAGCTTCCTGGCCGACGCGCGGGCGCAAGTCATCGTGCCCGGGCGCGGCGACGACCTGCTGAGCACGCGCGTGCGCAGCCACCTGCAGCACGCCCAGCCTGCATGGCCCGACCTGATCGCGACGGCCGATGCGCTGCACATGTCGAGCTCCACATTGCAGCGCCGGCTGGCGAACGAGGGCACCACGTTCCAGTCATTGAAAGACGAGTTGCGCCGCGACACCGCGATCGTGCGGCTGAACACCAGCGCGGTGCCGCTGGGGGCGCTGGCGTTCGAACTCGGGTTTGCAGACAGCGCGGCGTTCCAGCGCGCGTTCAAGGGATGGACCGGCAGCGCGCCAGGCGCGTATCGCCGCAGCGGGGCGTGATCCTTGCTTGCCGTTCGCACAGAAATCCAAGCCCCATGCGCATGCGCCCGCACCTGGTTCTGTTCGACATCGACGGCGTGCTCTGCCACTACGACCGCGCGGCGTTCGCGGGTGCGCTGGGCGCGCTGACGGGCCGTACGGCCGAATTCGTGCGCGAGGCCGTCTGGGCCTCGGGGCTGGAAACGCGGTCTGATCGGGGTGAGGTCGGACCGGAGGCGTATCTGTGGGAAATGTCGGAGCGATTGGGGCGCACGGTGTCAAGCGCCGATTGGCTGGCCGCGCGCGGCACGGCGATGACGCCGGATCCACGCGTGCTCACGCTGGTCGGATGCGTGAAGCAGCATTGCCCGATTGCCGGTCTCACGAACAACTCGACGATGCTGGCGGATCACATGGATGTGCTTTGCCCCGGTATTGCGGAACATCTCCAGGGCTTGATCCATACCTCCGCCAAACTGGGCGTGACCAAGCCGCAGGCCGAGGCGTACCTGCGCTGCGCCGAGCTGCAGGGGGTTCAAGCGGGCGAGGTGTTCTTCATCGACGATGTGGAAGCCAACGTCGAGGGTGCGCTGCGCGCCGGGATGCAGGCGAGTCTCTTTGCGGGCGCGGATCGGCTTGAACAGGAGCTTGCGGGTTACGGTCTGCTGTGATGTCGTCCGAAATCCTGCGGGGAGCCGTTGCAAGAGAAGGCGCCGAATTTCGTTCGGAGCCCATCGAATCTGCGTCCCGATTCACACCGCGCAGCTCGCGAAATTGAGTGGGGTACATTCCCGCGTGGCATGGCGTCCAATGGGCGCCACGATCAAGAAGCACAGGGGGAACAATGCCAACAATCAAGCGCACAGTCGCGGGCGCAAATTCGCGCACGCTCCAGATCCAGAGCGTAGCCATTCCAGTCGTCTTGGGCTGCGCAGCACTGGAGCCGGTCCGCCTCTCGGGCCAAGAGGGCCTGAACAGCCTCTTCGAATACGAGCTTCTGCTCAAGACCCCTGACGCATTGAACCTCGGCGCCAGTGGCGCAACCGACTTCAACCTCGACGACTTCATCGGCCGCGAGATCAGCTGCTCCATCCAGCTCGACGGCATGGGCGAATTCCTCCCCGGCGTCGTCGGAGCCAGCACCGACCACATCGGCGCCGGTGTGCGCCAGATCAACGCCCTCGTCGCCGACGCGGCCTTCTGGGGCGAAGAAGGCCGCCACATCCAGTACCGCCTCACCCTGCGCCCCTGGCTGCACCTGGCCACGCTGGCCACCGACTGCAAGATCTTCCAGAACAAGAGCGTCATCGACATCCTGGACGAACTCCTGGGCGACTACCCCTTTGCCGTCGACAAGCGCCTCATCGAGACCTACCCGCAGCGCGACTACCAGACCCAGTACAACGAAAGCGACTTCGCCTTCTTCGAGCGCCTGTGCCAGGAATGGGGCATCAGCTACTTCTTCGAACACTCCGAAGGCAAGCACCGGCTCGTGCTCATCGACATCATGGGCGCCTACAGGGAGAACCCGAGCGAGGCGTACCGGCAAGTCGAATACCACGCCCCCGGCTGGAAACCCGACGCCGAATACCTGCACAGCTTCGTCCCCCGCAACCGCCTCACCAGCGGGCGCTACACCACCCGTGACTACGACTACACCCGCCCCCGCGCCGACCTGACACAGACCCGCAGCGAGCCGAGGCCCACCGGCCAGGCCGAAGGCGAGGTCTACCAGTGGCACGCCGGCACGGCAGGCAGCCACTACGCCCAGCCCAAGGCCGGCACGGGCGACGCCAACGACCCGCATGAGGAAGGCCGCTTCCTGAGCCTGCTGCGCATGCAGGCCCTGCGCACCCACGGCGCGCGCGCCAAGGCCAGCGGCAACCTCCGGGGCATGACCCCCGGCTGCACCTTCAGGCTCGCCAGGCACCCGAGACAGCAAGCCAACGCCGAGTACCTCATCCTCGACACCCACCTCCTCATCGAAGACGTCGCCCAGGACAGCCAGATCAGGGATGCGGTGCCCGGGCGCAGGCAGCGATGGAAGGTCGAAGTCGACCTCACCGCCCACCCCGTCAAGGAGCCCTTGCGCCCCGCCCTCACGCAAACGAAGCCCCACACCCATGGCCCGCAGACCGCCCTCGTCGTCGGCCCCGAAGGCCAGAACCTGTGGACCGACGAATTCGGCCGCATCAAGGTCCAGTTCCCCTGGGACCGCATCGGCCAGAAGAACCAGCACAGCACCTGCTGGCTGCGAGTCAGCTCGCCCTGGGCGGGCAACCAGCTGGGCGGGATCCACATCCCGCGCATCGGCCAGGAGGTCATCGTCGACTTCCTCGGCGGCGACCCCGACCTGCCCCTGTGCACGGGCCGCGTGCACAACCAGACCAACCTGCCGCCGTGGAGCCTGCCGGGCCAGTCGGCCCTGTCCGGCTTCCGAAGCCGCGAACTCACCAAGGAAGGCGGCAACAGTGCGGCCGGTCGCAGCAACCACCTGTTGATGGACGACACGCCCGGCAAGATCCAGGCGCAGCTCAAAAGCGACTACCAACACAGCTCTGTGAGCGTCGGCTACATCACCCGGGTCGAAGACAACGCGGGGCGCAAGGACTTCCGCGGCCTTGGCTTCGAGCTGCGCTCCGATGGCCATGGCGTCATCCGCGCGGCCAACGGCCTGCTGCTGACCACCGAGGCG
>NZ_JBBKZV010000055.1:0-21000 GCF_037889915.1 Variovorax humicola
AAGGAGGCCGCTGCACGCATCGCATTAACCCCCGTCACTGCATAATCCGCCCGTCCTGCCTGGAGCAGTTTGGGTGGCCACAGGTGGAGCAGTTTGACGTGGCCATCGGGGCCTGATTCACCGCAGACTCTGCGGTTGCACTGCTGATCGGCAGCCCTTTGCTATAGCGCCGTCCGTAGTTCACGAGGTAGCTATCATGGACCTGAGGTACCACCAGATCTTGCGAGGTTCCGCTGAAGCGTCGAGTATCGTTCCTCGGGCACCAGGCCGAATGCGTCATGAAGCCGTCGCAGGCGCCTCACTGCTTTCGCAGCCTTGCCATGCCAGACCAGCCACTTGGCCGACTTGATTTCCTTCATGATGGTCTCGCCATTCGGTGCCAAGACCCGGGTACTTCAGTGCTGTCTGCTCGACGGCACGAAACTTCATGGCGATATGGAACCAGTCCACGATGCGGCACAACGGCCGCCCCGTGCGCTGGACGACTTTCTCGAATTCCCCGGCCGCATCGCAGAGGATGGTGACGCGTTCGTGTGCGCCAATGCCGCTCGAGGACAGGAACCGGTGCAGACGCGCTGACACCGATGGGACTTGGTTGTGCACGTAAGCGTAGACCCGGAATCGATCGTCTTCAATGCACACGCGGCCCGCCACGACATTGACGTGGCGAGCTTGGCGGCGTGGCGGATCGCAGTGCTTGAGCCATGCCGAATCTACGCAACCGACGTCGGACCAGCGCCCACTTGCGCCGCAAGCTGGTCCCCGGCCCTGTCGCTGGCTGGCAGGACCTGCTCGGACTCCAACGCTGCCTCGACAGCGCGAGCTCGCCGCTTCAGACCATTTATCGAGATGACATCGGCAATGGGCAAGACCTCGCCCAACAACGCTACCGCCTTCGCATAGGGCAAGTGCGCGGCCCACTTGACTTGCACGTATTCGGGTTCGGGCGTGACCCTTGTCGGCAGCACCTCCACCATCGGGCTGACAGTTGCGCCAGGTCGGTTCCTTGCGCACGCGCAGCAACGCAGGCGTGGACTTCGAACATCAACCAACCCGAAGACCGTGCGGATCTGGCGTTGATGCCATCCCTTGATGCCCAATCTGACGCCGCACCGCGAGCAATAAGAATGGACGCAGGCGATGGAAAGAGATTGCTCTGCAACGAAGTACTTCTGAGCGCTGGCCAGCAGTTCCTTACCCTCGGCCAACGATAGCCCAAGAGGGCTTGTGGTGAATTCGCGCGATCACTGCGAGGCGAACAGGAGCGGTTTCGCCGAGATCGTCGATCAAACGGGCTTCGGTAATCATTTGCATGGCAGCCTCCAGATGAACGTGCCTTTGATCCTCCCGTGACTCGCCAGAATGTGTGCCCCGCTTTGGCCCGCTCTCCCTCACGGTAGGCGGCGTGCGGTCAAAAGCCGCTTTACAAGACGCTATCACGCCCCAAGATGCCGCCGCATGTGATCTAACGCGCCACCATCAGCATCAGGCAGCTCATCAGCGCAACTATCAGAGCGACTAGGGTGGCCACACGGCTCCAACCCGGGGTTGCGTGGCTCGTCGGCTCGTGGGTGAGGTCGGCCCGGTTCAGTGCGGCAAAGGCGCTTTCGTCGCGGCGGCGTGAGTTGAAATTGCCATGGTCGTCATGATCGCTATTCATGTAGACCATTTGACTGCAGGCATACCGAGTCGGCGCGGGAGTGTGTCTTTTGACGTAATCGCATGTACATCGAACGTGTGATTGTTCACAATGGCCGTTGACCGATCGGTCCGCGCCAAGCGGCCTGCCCCTCCTTGAGGCTCAGCAGCGCCTGGGGCAGCGCGTGCGGGAGCGGCCATGATCGGCGCGCCCCCCGGCCCAGCCACACGGACTTGCTGGTCCCGGCGATCGACGTGCACCGCCAGCAGTTCAGTCGGCTTCTCGTCCTCTGTGCGCGACGTGTTCAAGCGGTTCGAATTCCAGGCCCAAATCGACCGGCTGTCCAAGGCCAAGCTGTTGTACCAGGTGGCTGAGAAGTTCGCCAGCATCGATCTGCACCCTGACCGCGCTAGCAATGCGCAAATGGGGCACGAGTTCGAGGAGTTGATCCGGAAGTTCGCGAACTCAGCAACGAGGCGGCCGGCGAGCACTCACACCGCGCGAGGTCATCCGCCTCATGGTGAACTTGATCTTCATCGAGGACGATGAGATCCTGAGCAAGCCCGGCGTCGTGCGCACCATCTACGACCCGACGGCCGGCACTGGGGGGGCATGCTTACGCTGGCCGGCGAGTACCTGGCCGAACACAACCCACAGGCACGGCTTACCGTTTCGGGCCAGGATCTCAACCCGGAGTCCTACGCGATCTGCAAGGCCGACATGCTGATCAAGGGCAGACGTGCCGAACATCACCTTCGGCAATACCCTGAGCGACGACGGCCACGCGCACAAACGCTTCGACTACATGCTGTCGAACCCGCCGTTCGGCGTGGAGTGGAAGAAGGTCGAGAAGGAAGTGCGCAAGGAGCACGAGCAGCAGGGATTCAACGCAGGCTTAGGTCCGGGCCTGCCGCGGGTGTCAGACGGCTCCATGTTGTTCCTTTTGCACCTGCTGTCCAAGATGCGCCCGGCGGCTGAGGGCGGCAGTCGATTCGGCATCGTGCTCAACTCGCCCCTGTTCACTGGCGGCGCGGGCAGCGGTGAAAGCGATAACCGCTGCGCAACTGAAAGCCCTCGGCCAAGCCGCAGTCGACGCGTTTTACGAGGTCACACGCGAAAATGACACAGTCGCTGTCGTGCGTTTTTGTCTTCGACATGATCGATAGCTGATTGTTGCTCGGTACCGACGCTCTTGCCCTGGCGGCTATGGAGCGCGTCAGCGAGACGGAGTACCGCCCCATCTACAACAGCGATGAACTTGCAGCGCTGTTGTCGGTGCATTGAGGGCGGCCGGCCCGTCAAGTCGATCGCATCGTCGCGCGTGCGACGGCCTTCCGCCGTGCACAGGTCCTCCTGGCGCACTCGGCGGGAGTCATGACGGCGGGCGGCAGCGCGTCGCGGCCTTTGCCCCATCGATAGAGCTTCGGGCGCGGCCCGCTACCTCGCAGTTCGGACCAGGCTGCAACGTGGACGCGGCCGGGTTTTGCACGCTTGAAGAACGGATGACGTAGGTCTGAACGAAGCCGGTCGCCCCGCCCGTTACGTCCTGTGCAGATGTAGCGGTCGGTGTCGACGGTACGATGCCATAGACCTGCATATGCACGGCCTGCTGGCCGTGCGCGAGGATCCTATGACCTACCAGTCCGCTACTGCGGAATCAGTTGCGAATTCATCCACTCGCCGCGGGCGCTCAGCCAGTTCTTTAAGTAGAAGATTTCGCCCGCGTAGGAGCCCATCACGACAGCGTTCGGCCACACGTAGCTGGTGAGGATCGGCCAAGTTGTGAAGTTGCGCTGCTGCGGTCCCTCGAGCGTTTGCGCTGTGCTGTCGATGAAGGTCTGGATCTCCGGCAAGCGTGATGACAGGTACTTCCACCGAACGGCCACATGACGTGCAAACTGCTCGTCCTGCATCAGACGCACGATGTAAGGGCTCATGTTCTTCACCTCCCAGCCCGCGGTGGCTTCGCTGCCGTCGAAGTTGATATTACCCGCGGTAAGGTCGTGGTCCCAGACCGGCCCGAAGTGAAGCTTGCCATCGCGGGGGCGCCAGGTGAACGTGCTGCTCCAGAAGGCGTCGTGATTGCGTATGAACTGGTTGAGCAGGTAGTAGTCGACCAACGTATCGGTCTCCAGGTACTTGCCATAGCCGAGTTCAGGGTCCTTGAAGCTCGGCGACATCATCGCCACCTCGAAGTTCGCGATGAAGTTCTTGATGTTCGGCATCTGCTCTGCGACGACATCCGACTTGACGGTGTAGGGCACGGTGAGCAGGCTCTTGAACCAGAAGTCCTCGTCGAGATTCGCGTCTATTTCCAGCAGGAATGCCATCCCCGGGTCGTCGATCGCCGCGGTGGCCTTGCCGATATTGACGCGGGCGTCCTCGACTTCAATCTGGTCCGTGAGTTGGTACACGCCGAGATAGCTGCCGTTGAGAGTCAGTTCGACGTACCGTTCCGGCGGCGTGTACTCGAACCCCAGCATCTGGCTCAGGCACGTGGCAACGCTGTTGCGCATCAGGGTCTTGTCGGCGAAGTTCGCCAGCAGAACCCAGTCCTTGTCGGCAGGAATGCCCAGCAGCGAAGCCTTGGTGTCCAGCTTGAGGCGGTACGGCTTTTTGGGCATTAGCCAAGTGGAATTTCCACGGCCCCGAATGCCCGTGGTCATCACCGCGCCGCCCGCAATCTGCACGGTTGCAGGAACGTAGGTCTCCTTGTCGAGGATGGGGGCCGCGTTGGTCGTGTTGATGGTGATAGCCGTGACCGCGCCGGCGTCGCATTTGACAGGATCGGCACTCGAAATCGTTTCCACCAGGATGGTGCGCGGCGAGACGGTGTGCAGCACCATGCCGATCTGCGGGTCGATGTAGCCCGTGAGCACCTGCTCCACAGCCTGCGCTGCGCGCAGCGTCGCGGGTTTGATGGCGAGCGCATCCGACGTTCGCGTCATCAGCCTCGTGACAGCTTGAGCGAATGCCTGCTGGATGACCAGGTTGATCTGCTTCGCACCAGCATTGCCGGGGTCGCGAACCTGCACCGTGGGCGCCAATCCCATCCAGTTGCTCGGCGTGCTTGCATGCGCGGTTTCCAGTGTCGTGAGCGCACTGACGGCTGTTCCGTCCTGAACACGCGCAGCCAACACATACGCAGCTTGGACCGGGCTGGCACCGGACCCGCCGCCGGCGGGGATCAGCGCTACGAAATTCAAAGTGTCCGTCTGGATAGCGCTGTCGAAGGTCAGTGAAAAGGCGCCTGTCGCATTGGCCGTCGCAGTTGGTTCGGTCGAACCACAGGCGAGGTCGCCGTCCTGATCCAGGCACACGACGATGGCCGCGCCCTGTGACGTTGCCACCGCGAGGTCGTCCACTTTGCCCGAGAGCGTTCGCGGCGCTGGCGCTGGCGCTGGCGCTGGCGCTGGCGCGGGTGTCGTTGTCGTTGTCGTTGTCGTTGTCGTTGTCGGTGTCGTTGTCGGTGTCGGGGTCGGTGTCGGTGTCGGTGTCGGGGTCGGTGTCGGGGTCGGTGTCGGGGTAGCTCCCGCAGGCGGCACAGCAGTCATTGCGGGCGCAATTGCGGGCACATCGGACATTTGTGACACTGGCGGGGAAGTAGACGGCCCGACGGCGCTGGACGTGCCCTGGATATCCGTGGGCCCTGTTGAAGTGGAGGGAGTTGCGGGCTGTTCCCCCTGGGTCATGGCCACGATGGCACCTCCGGCAGCAACACCTGGCGAGCCGCCGCTCCCACCGCCGCAAGATGCAAGGAATGAGCAAACCAGCAGCGCGCATAAACGTTCTTCGCGGTGTGACATCGAATTCACCCCTTGGAAATCGACCTTATCTCTTACAACGTCTTCCGGATATGTCAGCCAAACACTCTTTCATGGCACAGCCCCTGTCCGATGGCATCGCATTGGCCGTAGCGATGCCGAGTTGCGGCATTGCACGAAAATCAATGCAGGTCCGAAGTCGGCGTGGCCGCGAGCAGCGCCAGAAGGCCGCCGCGAAGCGCGGGCAAGTGAACTCTCGAAGCTTCCATAGTCGCTTATTTCTACCCGACGCCGCTTTTTTCAACGCCTCGATGATCTTTACACCTAAGCGTTGCGCTACGGAATCCGGTAGGCGCGGATCTCCGCCATCGATTCACCTCGCGCAGGTGCTGCCACAAAGAGCATCGACAGGCTCGGAACGAACAAGCCCGTACGGGCGCCAGGCGCGGTCGGGACGCGCTCCGTCCGCTCGAACCGTCCGCCCCTTCCCTGCGCAACACGTCGACCTGCCCAGTCCCGCAGAAGACATAGAGCTGATCGCGCGCATGATCGAAGAACAGATCGTCGCTGTCACCGCAAACAGAAACGCGAAGGCTCGATCTGGAATGACTCTGGATGTCCTGCGAGGTTGACGCGACCGTGACTGCCAGTCGAGCAGAGGCCTTCCACAGCTTCGGTACTCCAGTCAACTTCATGCACCGGCAACTCGTTGCCGATTTCGCGTTGAGGAACCTGCTCCCGAGCAGCTACGACGCGAAGGTGTTCGCTGAGTCAGGCGGTCTCTTGTCTTATGGGCCAAGCTTCATCGACCTTTTCCAACGCGCTGCGAGCTACGTCGACAAGATCCTCAAGGGTGCAAAAGCCGGCGACCTGCCGATCCAGCTACCGACGAAATCGAACTCCATCGAAAGTACGACTACCCATCCCCGAACGACACCCAAACTCCCCCACTGATCAACACGTAATTCCCCCGCCCTGGCCATCAAGCTGTGACTGCGTAGACCGGTGTCGGTGTTTGCCGGCGACAGTGCTTAAATTTGCTGCACTGCACACCCCCCAAAAATGGATGGTCTCCTTTCAGTGCGATGCGACAAGGAGTGCCGCCTTGCGCAGCAACAGCTCTGCTTGGGCGCCGAACTTGAACGCCCGCAGGAAGTCCTCAATACCGTAGGTCGCATGCGCGCGGTGGATCGCCGCCGCGAGCGCTTTGGCCTCTGGCATGCGGCCCGCCAGTGCCAGGCAGAACATCGCGATCGCACGGATGTGCACATGCGCGTTCGGGCGCGCCGCGGCCTTGACGGCCCAGTCGGCCGCCTCCTCGTGGCGGCCCAGGCGCACCAGTGCCAGCGCGCGCGAGGCCAGCATACCGAAGAGCAATGGATCCAACGGACTCAGCGCACGCGCGTGGTCCGACTCGCCGATGGCGGCGTGCGGATCGCCGGACTGCGCGTGGACGAACGCCAGCGTGTAGTGGCCCAGCGCGAAATTCGGGCTCAGCTCGATCGCGGTCTGCAACTCGCCGAGCGCTTCGCCTTGCCGGTCTTTCAGCCACATCGCGCGCCCGAGCGCCCAGTGCGAAGCGGGATCGAGCTCGTCGGCCATGACGCCTTCGGCCGCGGCGCGGTAGGCCTGCTCGATGGCCGGGCCACGCTCGCGCCAGTCCAGGAAGGCGTCCTGGAAATGCGTGAAGGACAGGCCGGCGTGCGGCCGCGCGAAGGTCGGGTCCAGTCGCACCGCGGCCTGGAAGAAGTGCCGCGCCTGTTCGTTGTCCTCGCGATTGAATCGCACCATGTGCCAGAGGCCGCGATGGTGCGCCTCCCAGGCATCGAGCGAGTTGGGGTTCTTGAGGATGGCTCGGTTGCGCTCCGCCATCTCGATCTGGCTGGCAATGGTGGTGACGATGCGGTTGCCGATCTCGTCGAGCACCGCGAAGGTGTCGTCGAGCCTGCTTTCGAACTCCTGTGCCCAGACGACTTGCGCGCTGCGCGTGGCCGTGAGCTGCACGCTCACGCCCAGGCGCGAGCCGGGCCCGCGCCGCAGCCAGCCGCTGGCGACGTAGTCCGCATCCAGCCGGCGCCCGGCGTCTTCGGAGTGCACGCGCCGATCGGCCAGCGCGAACATCGTGCCCTCGGCGATCACGAACATGCTGCGCAGCTTGCAGAGCCGCGTGATGATGTCGTGCGTCATGCCATCGCCAAGGCCGCCGCGCAGCGTGGCGCCCGGCGCCTGGTCCACGAACGGCGTGATCGCGAGCGATGCGCGGCGGGCCACTGCCGGGGCTTCCTGTGGCGCCGCATCCGGGTCGGGCGCAGCGGCGACGGAAGGCGCCGGGGATCCGGCGTAGCGCGCCTTCGCAGCCTGCCAGGCTCGCCCGATCGGTATCCAGTCCAGCCCCTCGGCTTCGTACTGGCGCGCCGTTTCGGCCAGGTGCTCCTCGCCCTCGCGCAGACGCCCGCGCCAAGCGAGCGCCTCCAGCAGGTGCTCGTGGGCATGGCGGTCGAACGGCGCGATCGCGAGCCATCGTTCCAGTGCCGCCGTCGCGGTGTCGCTGGCTAGCGGCAGCGCCCGAACCCAGTGCTCCAGCACCGCCGCATGGGCCGCGCGGAAGTGCCGGCGCTGGGCGACCAGCCAGCCGGTGAAAACCGGCGAATGCGGGAGGTCGAGACCCTCCAGGAAATCGCGCGTGCCGAACAGGGCCGACAGCGCCTGCAGCCGGTCGGGCGGGAGCGCCGCGACACCGTGCTGCAGGGCTTCGGCCACCTGCAGTGCATCGACGCCGCAGTCTGCCAGGTCGAGTGACACGCCGTCGCCGTTGGTCGCCACGCGCGTCCGGCCGGGCTCGTCCAGCACGGCGCGCAGCTTGCTCAGGCACCACCTCAGCTCTCCGCGCGGATCGCCGGGCACATCCCACAGCAGTTCGCACAGGTGGCTGCGCGACGTGTCGCGCCTCGCCAGCGCCAGGTAGGCCAGCAGCGCGCGCACCTTGCGCGAGGCGGGAAGGGCGAGCGGCGCGCCGGCGCGATGCACCGCCAGGGGGCCGAGCAGTTGCAGCGTCAGCACTGGCATGCGGTCCGTTTGCATCTGCGTTGATCGCTCCACCTGAATTTCCACGCCGGTTACCACGCCGGCTTCCACGCCCACGTTTCAAAGTCGACCGCGACGGCCGGACCACGCCAGCGCAACGGCCGTCACGCTGGCCCGACCGGGCAGCACCCTTCAACCCTGAACCCTGGAGCCACGCCATGAGCACATCGTCCGCCGCCGCCGCCGCCGTCGCCACCCCGGAGCCCGCCGCCGCACCCGACTTCGCCGCGATCAAGACCCGCCAGAAGGCCACCTGGGCTTCGGGCGACTATGCCGTGGTCGGCACCACCTTGCAAATCGTCGGCGAGACCCTGTGCGAGGCCGTCGACCTGCAGGCCGGCGCGCGCGTACTCGACGTGGCCGCCGGCAACGGCAACGCCACGCTGGCCGCTGCGCGCCGGTGGTGCGAGGTGACCTCGACCGACTACGTCCCGGCCCTGCTGGAGCGCGGACGAGAGCGCGCCGCAGCCGAGCGGCTGCACGGCATCGACTTCCGGGAGGCCGACGCCGAGGCGCTGCCTTTCGACGACGCGAGCTTCGATGTCGTGCTTTCGACATTCGGCTGCATGTTCGCGCCAAACCCGCCGCGCGTGGCGTCGGAGCTGCTGCGCGTGTGCCGCGGCGGCGGCCGAATCGGTATGGCCAACTGGACGCCGACCGGCTTCATCGGGCAGGTGTTCAAGACCATCGGCAAGCATGTGCCGCCACCGGTCGGCGTGACCTCGCCCGCGTTGTGGGGAAGCCGCAGCCACGTCGTCGACTGGTTCGGAACGGCCGCAGCGCAGGTGGAAACGCAATCGCGCGAGTTCACTTTCCGCTACCGCTCTCCCGAGCACATGCTGGAAGTGTTCCGCAGCTACTACGGGCCGATCCTCAAGGCTTTCGGTGCGCTGGATGCGCCGCGGCAGGATGCGTTGGCGGAAGACCTCGTGGCGCTGATGAAGCAGTTCTCCCGCAAGGGCAGTCAGACGCTGGTGATCCCGAGCGAGTACCTCGAGGTCGTGATCACGCGCGCGTGAGGCGGTGCACGCGCTCGCGGGCGTGCTCGGCAGCATCAACACGGCGCGGATGCGATGACGAACGCGGTCGCGTCATCGGCAGCAGCAGCGGCGGGCGCGACGCGGCACTGAGCGTCACCCGACGCAGGAGAGAATCCGCCGCCCAATTTCGGGTTTCTGGACCGGATAGATGCCAACACAGAACGAGCGACTCGAGGCGCACGCAGGACATTTGCTGGATGTCTTTATAGGGCTGCGCGAACGCTATGCACTGCTTGATCCCATGCTCTTCGACGGCCCGGCCGGCGTGCCGCCTCGTGGCTGCCAATCGATTCCGCCAGTCTGACCGCCTCGACCTTGAATTCGTCCGTGTAGTGCCGCTTCGGCAGTTTGCTATCTCGCATTTCGATTCTCCATACAGCTCAAGTTTCCAACTTCTTGCTGTACGTGGAATCGGGGCAGGATCAGACCTTCGCGTCGGCAAAGACCGGACGTTCATGCGTCCGCGATGACAGCAATCAGAGCGCGATTCCGAATCGGTTTGGCTGTCGCAACAGTGGCCCGCGATGCAGCTGGATTCAGGGCTCACTCAGCGCGATGCTCACCCCTCGCGGCTTTCGAGCACCGCCCGTGCGCGCAGCAGATCCGGGTAGTCGAAGCCTTCGGTGAACCTCTCGTAGATCGGTCGCAGCGCGGCATCTGCCTCGTCCACCCGGCCTTGCGCTTGATAGAGCCGCGCCAGTGAGGTCGCCGCGCGCAGCGAAAGCAGCAGCGCCCCCTGGTGCTCAGCGATCTCGATCGCCCGACGGTACGCAGTCTCGGCTCCCGCGCGATCACCGTCGAGTTCCGCCAAGCGGCAGCGCAACGAGAGGAGCGAGGCGGCCTGGAACTTCTCCTCGGTCTCCTGCTGCGTCTTCTCGCCGGCCAGCACGAACTCGGTGGCCTCGTCCCTACGTCCGGCGTTGAGCAAAACTTCAGCGGCATTCGCAGCGTAGAAGCTGCTCCAAAACCTGCCGCCGAACATCACCCATCCCGAATACCCGTCGCGAAGCAGCCGGATGCCATCGTCGAGCTGTCCCGTCGCGACCAGGGCATGACCGAGGCCGGACTTCGCCACGGCGCCGTATGTCTTCAGGCCGTAGCGTTCTGCCAGCTCGAGCGCCTGCGTGGAGCGCGCGAGCGCATCGGTCCAGTCGCCCTTCCTGGCGGACATCGAGCCCATGACGTTCAGCGCCCAGACTCGACTGTTCGAGTGTTGTCGTTGCTCCGCAATGCCGAGTCCCTCGCGGGCGCAAGCTTCGGCTGATGGCAAGAGGCCTTGGAACATCAGGCTCGTGGTGAGGTTCATCAGAATCGCAACCAGCGGATCGGCCCCGCCCAGCGGTTGCCACTCTTCGGGCCTCACGTTCTCGAGTTCGCGCCTGGCCTCGGTCAGGTGGCTCCTCGCCTTTGCCAACTCTCCGCGCAACAGCCTGGGATAACCCATACGCATCAGTCGATTGACGCGGCCCATCGGCTTGACCCGCGCCAATTCAGCTGGCCCGAAACGCTCGAGCAGCGCGATGGCCTCGCCGAATCGCCCCGCGGCGCTCAGCCCCGCGGCGCTCCCGCCGCAAGCCTGAAGGAGCTCATCGGGCCGGTCCAGCGATGTGGCGAGATCACGGGCTCTGGCGTAGCTCTCGTTTGCGCAAGGCGAGATGAACCCTTCGGTCTGGACCACTGCATTGCCGAGTCGCATCCGCAAGCCAAGCTCGACGTTGGCGCAGGGCTCAAGGGCCTGCACGCTGCGCAGCAGCGCGACCGCCGCCTGGTAGTGCGTCACCGCCTCGCGCACGGCCGAGCGGGCCATCGCGTGATCGCCCGCTGCCTGCCAATAGCGCAGTGCCTTTGCCGCATTGCCACCCTCCTGATGATGGTAGGCCAGCAACTCGGGCTGCGCGGCGGCGGCGTCGCGGTTGCCGTGCTCGAGGGCCGCCGCAATTTGTCGATGCCGCAGCACGCGCTGGCTCTTGAGCATGCTGTTGTAGGCTGTGTCGCGCACCAGCGCGTGCTTGAAGCTGTACGTCGCATCGGGCGGCGTGCCGCGGCGGAACACAAGCTCGGAGCGCACCAGGTCGGCCAGCGCGGCGTCGAGCTTGGACGGCGCCATGGCGCAGAGCACCTCGGCGATCAGCCGGTGCCCGAACTCGCGGCCGATCACCGCGCCGATCTGCGCGACTTCCTTGGCCGGGGCGAGCCGGTCCAGCCGCGCCATCAACGAGTCCTGCAAGGTGGCCGGAATCGCAAGCGTCGGCAGCGGACCGCTCAGGCGGTAGCCCGACGGCGTGTCTTCCAGCAGCCCCGACTGCACCACGGTCTTCGTCAGTTCCTCTATGAACAGCGGTATGCCGTCCGTCTTGCGGATGATTTCGGCGAGCACCTCGGCCGGAAGTGCCTTGCCCGCGGCGACCGCGCTCACCAGCACCATGCATTGCTTTTGCGATAGCCGACTCAGGCTGTGATGGGTCAATTGGCTGGCGCCGCTCCATGAGGGGACGTACTCGGGTCTGCAAGTCACCACCAACAGCACCCGCGCGTCGCGAACGCGCTCGGCAACCTGCCCGATCAGCTCTTCGGTGCTCGGATCGATCCAGTGCGCGTCTTCGACCAGGAAAAGCACCGGCTGCTGTTCGGACAAGCGCTGCAGCAGGGCAATCAGCGCCTCGAGCGTGTGCGCCTTTTCCTCCTGCGGCGAGGCACCGCCAGCCAAGCTCCGGCCGCCATCGGGCAAGCCCATCAGTCGCAGCAAGCAACCGACGGAGGATGCCGGCAACGCGCCTGCCAGGTGTTCGAGCTTGTGCGCGCGGTCCTGGGGCGAATCTGCCGGCGCCATGCCCGCAGTGCGCTCCAGATGCTGCACCACCGGGTACAGCGCGCTGCTGCTGAAGTAAGGCGAGCACTGCAGCAACACCGTGGCCGCCGATTCACCGGCAAGCCGCTCGCGCAAGACCTGGCAGATGCGCGACTTGCCGATGCCGGCCTCTCCCGACAACAGCACGGCCTGGCCTTCGCCATCGCGCGCGAGTGCCCAGCGCTCGAGCAGCAGCGCGAGCTCGCTGTCGCGGCCGATGAACTCGACAAGGCCCTGCATGTGTTGCGCCTCGAAGCGCGTAGCGACCCTGCGCTCGCCGATCACGCGCCACGCCTCGACCGGCTCTGCGAAGCCCTTGAGAGCGAGCCTGCCCAGCGATTCGAGCACGAACGAATCCCCGACGAGCTTGCGCGTGTCGTCGGCAAGCACGATCTCGCCTGGCTGGGCCTGCGCCTGCAGCCGCGCCGCGAGATTCGGCGTCTCGCCGCTGGCCGAACGTTCTGCCGCCGCTGTGCCGGCGCCGATCTCGCCGATGACGACCAATCCGGTGGCGACGCCGATGCGGGTCTGCAGTTCGATGTCGCCCCGAGCCCGCCGTGCATCGAGCGCCTTGACGATGCTCAATGCCGAGCGCACGGCGCGCGTCGCATCATCCTCGTGCGCCTGCGGATAGCCGAAGTACACCAGCGCGCCGTCGCCGAGGAATTGCGCGATGTGGCCTTCGTAGGGTGCAACCGCCGCGGCCACGGCCTCGTGATAGCCGCGAATGAGTTGTTGCAGGTCCTCGGGATCGAGCCGACCCGACATCGCCGTCGAGCCGACCATGTCGCAGAACATCACGGTCAAGTGCCGGCGCTCGGCATCGCGAGGCGGCGCCGACTCCGCGGCCATCGGTTCCACGGACGCTGCCTGCGGGGACGGCGAGGCGCCGCTATTTTGCGCGGCAATGGAGCGCAGCAGCCGCTTGCGATGGCCGAGCGCGGCCACGCCAAGCGCCTTCAGATCATCGTCGCCCAGTTCGCCGAGCAGGTCGAACTCGATGCCCTGCTCGGCGAACGCTTGCGCGTAGCCTCCGAGGCCCAGTCCTTGCAGCCACCGCTCCACGTCGTTCATCGCGCCAAGCCCCTGAACATCCGTTCGATGACAGCGAATCGATGAGATCGCCGCTGCCTACTCCGCCCTTCGGCACGGCGCAAGGATCGCACAGACGGTGCGGTGATGCGACAAGAAATCAGGTCTCCGGCGCCGAGCATCAATTTTATCTACCGTGGAGTGAGCGCGTCTCGTGCCGAGGCCCGCGACATTCGCGGTTCCGAATTGGGCTACTCAAACCATCCACTCGCCCTGCACAGCCGTCTCTCGAGAGAGAGAGAGAGAGAGAGAGAGAGAGAGAGCATGGTCGGCAGGCGCGGCCACGTACTTCACGCGGCCTGCCGCTGCATGAACTCCGGCGGTGGCATCATCAGGTGCGTAGTACCGTCCGGCCACGGAGTCTTCGGCTTGAGCGCCACCTGCCCCGCGGCGTTTCACTAAACCCTGATCCGACAGCGCTGGCCGGGTGATGTATTGGAAAATGCGCTAATGCTGCCAAGCCTTGGTCGTCGCCGTCTTCTCGTCGCCGCTCTGGTGGCTCTCACACAACCCCGGATCGCGAGCGCTCAGGGCAAGAATGCCCGGGTGTCCGTTCTGGCCTCGAGTTCGGAGACCAACTTCGGGCCCAGCGTCGCCGTGTTTCGCGAGGCGCTGAAAAATGCGAACTGGGTAGAAGGCCAGAATCTCGCGCTCGACGTTCGTTACAGCGAACGTTACGAGCAGATTCCGGCGCTGATGGCCGGCCTCCTAGCGCTCAGGCCGGACGTTATCGTGAGCCTGGGAACGCCTGCGACTGAGGAGGCCAAGCGCGCGACGACGACGATTCCGATCGTGATGGAATCGTTGGCCGATGTCGTCGCCGCCGGACTCGTGCCGAACCTGGTCCGACCTGGCGGCAACGTCACCGGGGTCTCCGGGTTCGCGCCCCAGCTGAGTGGCAAGCGGCTCGAAATGATTCGCGAGCTGCTTCCCGACGCGACCCGGATCGCGGTGTCACGCTCGTCTACCAGGAACAGGGAATGGCGCGCCCGTGGTTTTCATTCACGGCTGCACGGCTGCTGCACAGACTACCGCGCCTGGGATGCGCAACGTCAAGCCATCGCGCCGCACTATCGCTTCATCGGTCTCAACATGCGCTATTTTCGGACGGCCCCTGGCCCGACGATGAAACGAAATATTCGCAACAGACGAACGCGGACGATATTGCCGCCTTCATTCACGGTTTGAATCGCGACATCGATCGATCGCAGAGATCGGGACCCGAGGCCTCGCGCGAAAGTTGCGGTTCCAGCGAAACGACCGACACCAACGCGAGTCGCTTCAGCGCACCCCGGAATCGAACCAGCGGTCCCACACGACAAGTTCTTCCTCAGTCAAATTCCCGCCGCGAATGCGCAGCGCAACTACGTCGCGCACGTAGTCGTACCGCGCCTTCGCTCCTTCGGCGCGCGACTTGAATAGCCTACGGCGCGCATCGAGCAAGTCAGTGATGCGGCTCACTCCCAACTCCAGCCCAACCTCCTGCGCCTTCACGGTCTGTTCAAACGCAAGAACTTCGGCCTCCGTCGAACCAATGCGAGCATGGTTGGCTCGGGCGCTCAGCCAATGGGTGATGGTTTCCCGTTCGACCTCGCGCTTTGCCGCCTCCAGTTGTTGCTCCGCTGCTCCCTGGCGCGCCGCAGATTCGCGCGTCAACGCATCCACCCTTCCGCCCTCGTAAAGGGGCATGCGCAATTCGAGTCCAACGGATGTCACGTCATACGGCGGCTGTCGACGATTGTCATATCCTTGATCGGAATGAACGTACGACAGCGTCGCTGCCAACTGAGGTAGATGTTCGGCGCGGCTGGATTCGTAGGCCCGTCGAGCCGCGTCGACCGCGTCTGAAAGGGCCAGCAGACGCGGGTAATTGCGCAATGCATCGTCAACCCATTTCTGCTGCGTTCCAGGCACCGCATCAAATCGGGTCCGGCTCAGTGAAGGCACCTGCCTCACAGCAATGCCGCACAGTTCAGTCAGCCGCGCAAGGGCCACGGCCTGGTTGTTGCGGGCATCGATGGTGCGGGTGACAAGGCTCTGGGCGTAGGCGTCGGCTTCAGCCAGATCGGTCACCTTGGCCATCTGTCTTTCGCGCATCGCGCGCAGGCGATCGACCTGGCGGGTTGCTGCCTGCGATTCAGCGGCCAGCCATTCAAGTTCGTCCTGTGCGGCCAAGACTTCCAGGTAGCGGTTCAGCACCTCGTCGAACAATGCGAGGCGGGTCAGCGCCAATTCCTGATCGCGTTGCAACACCGTCGCCTGTGTCGATTCCCATCTGCTGCGCGAGGCCTGGTCGAAAAGGCTCTGTCGCACGCTCAAGCTGACACGATTTCCGCTATAGGGTTGGTTGCCGATCGTCGTCGAATCCTTGTACTCGTTGCGTGAAACCGAACCCACCGCCAGAACCTGAGGCAACAATCGGCTGCGCGCCCCGTCCGACTCGGCACGCGCGCGATCCACGTCATACTCGCGCGACCTCAGCAAGGGATTGCCCGTGAGCGCGGCGCGGTAGAGCTCGGCAAGGCCCTGTGCATTCGAGCCCACGGGCGTCATGGTCAACCCGAAAATCGCGACTAACGGGGCCAGATGAAGTGTGCAGCGAGCGAGGCGCATCACGAGTGCCTTGCTCAATCTTGTCTGAACGAGCGGGCCACCGTATCGGTCAGCGGTGCGATCAGGTACTTCAAGAAAGTGCGCTCCCCCGTATAGATGAGGACTTCGGCGGGCATGCCCGGCACCAGTTCGAGTTTTGCCTTCGTCAGTGCCAGCAGACTCTCGGCGGAAATCTCCACGCGCGCGAGGTAGTAGGGGACCTTGCGGCCTTCGTTGTTGTCATCGACCAGCCGGTCGCCCGACACGGAGATCAGGCGTCCGTCGATACGGGGAAGATCGCGCTGCTTGAACGCGGGAAAACGCACCTCGGCCAGCTGATCGATCCGTACCTGGTCGATGTCCTGCGGCGAAAGTTGCGCCTCGACGACCAGCTTGGCGTTCTGCGGCACGATGTCCAGGATGCGCTCGCCGGGTTTGATCACCGCGCCCAGCGTATGGACGGTCAAGCCGAGCACCATGCCCGCTTCAGGCGCGCGGACTACGGTCCGGGTGACCATGTCGTCCAGTGCGCGCACCTTCTCCCGAACGGTCGAGAGTTCGCTCTGCACTTCGGCGAGTTCCTTTGCCACCTCGCGCTGCAATTCCTTGCCGAGTTGGAGGATCTTTACCTGCGTCTCGCTCACCTGGAATTCGGTGGCCGCCAGGTCCGCCACCAGCGAGCCTTGCTGGCCCTGAGTCTGTGCAACGTTGCGCTCCATCTCGCGCACCCGCTGGCGTTCGGCGTACCCCTGCTTCATCAGCGCCTCGAAGTCAACCCGTTCGCTCTCGTAGGAATTCACCAGCCTGTCGCGACTTTTCTTCTGCGCCACGAGCCCCGAGGCCTTTGCGCGCAGCTGCTGGATCTGCCTTTCGTAAAGCATGACCTCACCGTCGTGTGACTGCCTGCGCACCGAGAACGTCTGCAACTGCACCTGCATCGCGTCGGCCGCACGCGGGTCGCTGCGCGCGTCGACAAGCTCCTTGGGAAAGTTCACCTGGGCGAGGCTGTCGCGTTGAGCCACCAGCCTGGCCTCGCGCGCGAGCAGCGCGAACAACTGCCCACGCAATCCCTCGACCTGGGCCTTGGGCTGGGTGTCTTCCAGCGTCACCAACACTTCGCCCGCCGAAACAAGCTGGCCGTCGCGCACCTTGATCTCGCGAACAATGCCGCCTTCGAGATGCTGCACCGTCTTGCGGTACATCTCCACCGAGACGACCCCCGAGCCGATGGCCGCGCTGCTCAAGGGCGCGAATGCCGCCCACAGACCGATTCCTCCGAAGATCGCCGCGACCACGGCGATGCCGATGCGACGCAAGCGCCGCTCGGCCGTGACGTCAGCGGATTCGGGCGGTGGTTTGGCGTTACTCATGGGCCGTGCCTCCAACGCTGACCAGGGCCTCCGAGGCCCTGTTGTTCGATACCGGGTGTGCGACCCGCGCTGCGGCCTGCTGGAGTTTCGAAGTGATCTGATCTCGCGCGCCGTACAGCGCCAGCTTCCCTTCCACCAGAAGCAGGATCCTGTCGACCTGGCTCAGCACCTGGGTCCGATGCGTCACGATCACCACCGTGCTGTGCATGTGACGCAGTTCCAGCAATGCGCGGTGCAGCGCCGCGTTGCCCGCTTCGTCGAGATTCGAATTGGGCTCGTCCAGGATCACGATCTTCGGCACCTTGTACACGGCTCGCGCCAGCGCCACGCGTTGCCGCTGGCCGGCCGACAGCACGAAGCCACTGTCGAGGCGGGTCTCGTAGCCTTCGGCGAAGCCGAGAATCATCGCGTGCACACCGGCAAGCTCCGCGGCTGCCACTACGGCATCCGAATCCACCTCCCCGAAACGGGCGATGTTCTCGGCCACGGTGCCTTCGAGCAACTCCACGTCCTGGGGCAGGTATCCGATGTTGCGTCCCATCGCTTCGCGCTCGTATTGGTCGAGCTCTGCGCCATCGAGGCGCAATTCACCGGTCTTCGGCTTGTGCAACCCGAGCAGCGCACGCAGCAGGGTCGACTTGCCTGCGCCGCTGGCGCCCAGGACGGCCACCTGGGTGCCGGCGTCGATGACGAGACTCAGCCCGTCGATCAACGGCGTGCGTGCGCCTGGCGGCTGGATGACGAGCTTGTCGAGCCGGTACTCGCCGCGTGGCTCGGGCAGTTGCATGGGCGCAGGTCGATCGGGCGTCGCCGCAAGAAGCTCCGAAAGGCGGCCATAGGCTGCGCGTGCGCTGACCACTCCGCGCCAGTTGCCGATCAGCGCGTCGATCGGCGCCAACGCGCGACCCAGCAGGATCGAACCGGCAATGATCGAGCCGGCACTGATGTCGCGACGCAGGGCCAGGTAGGCTCCCAGCCCGAGCATCAACGACTGCACGACCAGGCGGAAGGTCTTGGACAGCGCTGAAATGAGGCCAGCGCGACGGCTGGCCTGGTGCTGGGAGCGCAGGGCGGCATCATGCACCGCGGACCACCGCTCGCGCAGGCGCGGCAGCATGCCCATCGATTCGATCACCTCGATATTGCGCAGATGCGCCGCTGTCTTCAGATTTGCCTTGGCCTCATGCTTGTTGGCGTCTTGCAGCAGATCGCGGGTTGCGACCTCGTTCCAGACCGCGAGCGAGATCAGCACCAGCGCCGAGAGGATGGCCCCAATCCCGAACCACCAGTGGACCATGAACATCACCGCGACATAGATCGGCAGCCAAGGCACGTCGAGGATCGCGAACAGGCCCTGCCCAGTGAGAAACTGGCGCACCCGGTCGAGGTCGGTCAGCGGCTGGGCGTCGGCCTGCCGCCCGCCGCTGGACAGGGTGCGCGTGAAGATCGCGTCGTGAACCTTCGGGCCCAGCAGGGCGTCGAGGCGCATGCTGGAAACGATCAGGATCTGCGCGCGCAACCATTCCAGTCCACCCAGCACGACGAACAGGAACACCACGATCAAGGTCAGCATGAGCAGCGTCGACTCGCTGCCGCTCGTCATCACCCGATCGTAGATCTGGAGCATGTAGATGGCCGGCAGCAGCATCAGCAGGTTGACGAACAGGCTGAAGAATGCAGCGGACATGAATGAGGCTCGGCAGGCGTCCAGGGCCTCTTTCAAGGCCGTGCCGCTGCCTGCATGACTCGTCTTTTTTTTCGCGTTCATCGCGTTATTTTTTTCCGTTCCCTCGTACGGATTCCTCCAACACCCCGTCACCGGAACCGTCTCGTGGCGTACGCCACGAGCGGCCGGCGAGGGGACCCCACTTTCAGTCGACAGTTCTCTTTCTCTCTTTTCTGCCACGGCACTGGACGGGCCACCTCCTTGCCTGCCCAGCTAGCCGCGTTCCAGGTTCAATGGACAAGACCTTCCGGTACCCCCAGCCCATGCGATCCGATCGCGGCCAACTCCTCGAGGCCGGCGAGGAAAGCGGGGAATGCAGCCTGTGCCTGCTGTTCTCCGGATGGCAGATCCCGCTCGCCAACGGCGAGGGTGGGATCCATCACCCCGGGACCGTGTTCGAGGCCGAGCAGATGCCCGAACTCGTGCGTCACAGCCGACAGCAGATCGACCTTGTCCGGCGCAACACCGCCATTCCCCAGCGACCAGCCGTGGCCGGCCGCGTCGTCGTCGATCCATACGCTGTCCGCGCTGCTGGCCGCCAGCATCGACCCGCCGAGGTCGGTGATCGTCACTTCAGCTGCCCGCAAGGTGGCCAACTGCTCATCGCTGGCACCCTGCTGCGCCCAGTACGCGATGGCGAGGCCGATGACATGGTCGAGTTGCCCCTCGGACAGCGCCCTGGCGCCGTCGCCAATCGCACCATCCAGGGTCAGCGCAGCGAACTTGGGAGCGATCGTGATGCCGCCGACGGCGGTTTCGTCGATCGTGCCGTTGTTGCCGACGTCGGTGTTGAACGTGTAGTTCACCGTCGGCCAACTGCCCGGAACTTTGCCGACATTGGTTCCGATCACGGAGCCGGTGTCGTACTTCACCCCAATCACATACAAGGACCCGACCGCATCCGGAGTGAAGTTGACCGTGACATCACCGGCGTTGGCGCCGGTCCCGAGAATGATCTGGCTACTGGCCAGTTGCACCTGGGTGACGGTATCGCCGGCGTCGATGCCATTGCCATCAAGATCCGTGACCTTGTAGAGCTTGACATCGTTGGTTGTGGCCGTGAACGCCCCGAAGAGGGCGCTTGAGTCGCTCTGGTCGATCTTGATCGTCATCGCATCGGGGGCCGTCCCGCTATCAGGCCCGTCGAATCCCTTGATGGCGTTGGAAAGCCCCGTGTAGTAGAAGAAGACGCCGGGGTTGGTTTGTCCGATCTTGCCCTGGTTGTTGACGCCATACTGAATCACGCCGCCCTGCGACGCGTAGTAGTCGCTGAAGTCCAACGCGGAGCCGTCGATGTACTGGTTGGGTGTCGTCCCGGTGGGGGTTATCTGACCCAGGGGAGAAGTTCCGAAGTACGAACTCGGATCGGTGTCGGTGACCGTGGTGCCGTTCGTTCCGCTGGCCGTGCCGATGTTGCTGTAGCTGCCAGCGACGGCCGTGCCTGTCTTCTCGAATATCCAGGTCTCATTCAGGTTCAGCTTGCCGTCGTTGTTTGCGTCGCCGCTGATGTAAGTCGCGTTGAAGTCGTCCGCGGTCGTGCCCGCCGTGCCTGCGTTGTCCTTTACGCCGACGTTGGACAGGCTCACGTTGCCGGTGTTGGTGACTGTGTATTGCCACTTGATCGGCGTACCGGCGATGACGTTGTTCAGCCCGTCGCCACTTTGTGCGCCGTAGACGGTGACCTTGTCGATGTTCAGCGCCGGGTTCTGCGCCACCGGCACCGTCGCGTCGTCCGTGTCCGGCCCGGTCTCGTTGCTGTCGGCCGTGGCGGTGTTCTCCAGCTGACCGTCGCCGCCGCCGTTGCTGTCGATCTCGGCCTGAGTCACCGTGTGCGCCGCGGTGTAG
>NZ_JBBKZV010000056.1:0-20933 GCF_037889915.1 Variovorax humicola
CCATCACGAGCTTGCGGTTGCGTATCGGCGCGCTGCTGGCTCGTAACCTGCCCCGGTGTCCCTGTTGCCTACGGTACCAGCGGGAGTAATTTAAATAACACAGTAAGACTAAGCGGTTCGTGAAGAAGCAGCAGATGCGCTGGACCCCGCGCGGGAGCGCATTTACTGCTCCAGGTACGTACGCAGGTTCTGAACGATGAGCTACTCGGGTCCTTCGACAAGTGGTATCCGCGCTTCGGCGCCCAGTTTCATGAGCCGCTTGCAGCGTAGCCGCGGAGCTTGCTTCACCGCACACCCCCAGGAATGAGATGCTCTCCGACTTGGTTCGCCCGACCGCGCCCGCCGCCGGCGACGACAACAACCCGCGGTTCTAACCATCGCCCAACGTTCAACGCCGCGAAGCTAAAACCTGGCGGCGTTCTTGTTCACGCATTCGAGGGGGCATCGACATAAGCAACCTTGAATACCTTGAACAACGTGTCGCCAGACACCGTCGACCCATTGTTCAATGACCATCGGGACGTTGATCGCCGGACCATCGAATTTGCTGATCACACCCTCCGTACCCCCGGCAGGAGCCGATTAACGCGCGCTCGGGCGTGTACACCCCGCGCATCACGCTGGCCGCCTGGGGCGGCGCCGGCGGCGCGACGCTCGAGCCGCCGTACGAGGCGCACCGGCGCTTCATCTGTCGGCGCCAACGGTTGGCTTTATCCAACTTTCCACGCTCTAGTCTGCGCTGCCGTAGGAGCCGGCGGCATTCGCTATCGCCGGAAAGTGGGCCCCTTCGATGCGCGCGACTTCCACCAAGAACTCCGGTCCTTCGCGCATCCGCCGATACGACGTCACTCGGCGCTTTGTTTCGAGACTAAGCGGGTCATAGTAAGCGCGCGGCGGGTAGTCGCGCAGCCCCGCGCGTTCGAACAAGTTGAAGTCCGCCAGCACTTCGGACCGTCTGACAGCGCCGACGGTCAGTCCAGCGGAGACTGTTGAGCCGACCCACTGTTGTGCGGGAGCTTGCGTCTGGGCAGAGGAGCGCGCCATCTCCGCCTGAACTTCGCTGCGGCTGAGCTGGCCACCAACCGTAGAGATCGGCGGTCCCACCCAGTTTTCCGCGGGAATTGTTTGGGCATGGCCACCGACTGCAAGAGTAAGCGCCAAAGGCGCGGCCAAAATAAGCATCTTCTTCATAATAAATCTCCTGGTCAAATGCGCGGTTTGCAGAATTACACCCTACGCAATGCCAGTGTGTATTGGGCAAAGCCAAACGCGTGTGCGTTTGCGCACTTCATTCGAAAATTGACTACTTAATTGAAGTGATGATGCAATCATCTGTTTTCATCGGACCGGAGTCTTCGAAAATCAAATGTGTCGGCGTTTACGCGATGGCCTTCCGAAAGCAGTCCGGCCGTGCATAAGTCAGCGATAAGTCGACATTACGGACTACATGGCGATGTCTACTGATCGCCTGCATAGTCCAAGACGAGCGAAGCCTAAAAAGCTGATATTGCTACGAGGCTGAACGAAACGCGGATGAGTCGACTCGTCGACTAAGTCACCCATTGGGGCAGTATCTGAGTCTCCGCGCAATACTTGCGCTGGGCTTTGGCTCTAGGGTGGCTTGGTTCCAGATGAACGCGACGATCACATCGCCTGGCAGAAAACACCTGATGCGTCGTGCTCCCTTGTTAAAGTCATTTGCAATAGGAGAGCCGGGCGACGTCTGGAATGATCAAAGCTTTGTCCTTTTTGATCACCACTCCCCGGTGTGCAAGTTCGGTCATGCTGCGAGACACCTGTTCTCTGCTCGTCCCGATCTGATCAGCCAGTGCTTGTTGACGAGGGCAGGGATCGATTCTTCCGCGATTTTCTACGACACCTGTAGCTCGTACACGGCGCAACAGTTCGGACGACAAGCGTGCGCGAACGTCCAGAGCTCCAAGCTCGACAACACGGTCTGATAGCTGCCTCAACTTGGCAACCAAGCGCCGCAGCAAGCATTCCGCAAGGACGGGCTCCGTCATCATTAAGTTTCGAAAATCGTTACCAGACAGCGTTGCGATGGATCCATGTTTTAGCGCAATGACTTCGGAACTCCTCAAGTTGCCGTCAATGGGCGCGAATTCTCCGAAGACTTCTCCAGCCTCGATTTCGCGCAGCAGGATCTGACGACCGTTAACTGCAAGCACGGTTGATGCAGCACGGCCTTCCAGCAACAGGTAGACTGTTGCGGTTTCATCGGCCTGATAGATCAGCACCTCGCCGGCTTTAATTTCCCTCAAATGAAGGGAACACGCGATTCCCTTTAACGTGGCGGCGGGCAGTTCCTTAAACAATTCGAATTCACAGAGAGTCTCGACCGGAACAGTCGCTTGTTCGATTTTGACTGACGACCCGGAGTGGTACCCTACAGCACTCCTATCAAGTTCAATGCCGAACATATCTGTTCTCCGAATAACGGGCGGAAGCAAGGTCTGACGGCGTGGGAGGCGGGAAATGACTCAACTCTCGCCTGGCGCATGCTGTTCTCGTGCTGACGCGGATCACCTCCACGGGAAATGCTGTTCCGCGCGGTGAGACCTGCTCCGCGACGGCTACCGCGTAGGCACCTGTGGCTGGTCCAATTGATCGAGCAGTGGCCACGATTTCGTCGGGCTCAGCCAAGCTGCACAGACGCGCAGCAAGATTGGGCGTACGACCAACCAGATCAAATCGTCCGCGCTCAATGTCACCTACCTCGCAATATGTCAGCCCCCGATCAAGGCCAGTGTGGAGCGCGAGGGTCCCAGCTGCGCCCCCGTCGACACGGTACACCTGCCGATGGACCGTGCTATGCAATTCCAAAGCGCACGTCATGGCATTGAGGCCGGCATGGCTCGATTGGCCCTCTAGACCAAACAAGGCCACCAGCCCATCACCTTGAAGGCGAGCCACCACCCCTCCATGGAACGCAATAACCTCGCGGTAAATGCTCCTCAGATTGCGCATCAGTTCGATATAAGGCCGAGGACCCATCTGCTCGGCCAGTTGCACCGACCCTGACAGGTCGGAGAACATTACTGTCAGGATGCGCTGATGAAAGCCAAGCCCCGCAATCCTGGCCCTTGCCTCGCCCGTCATCCGCATGACACGCATTGCTGACGCATGTCGCAAAAAGGCGCCTTCTTGCTTCGCGCCGGCCGGCTGCTTTCCAGCCGTGTTATTCGCAGTTGCCGTCAGCTCGGAGCCCAAGTCGCTGAATGAGCCGTCATGGCGGGCGCTTACTCGACAAAGGCAGCTGCTCGAGGACGGGGCCCCACGGCTTGAATCTGGAGATAACGGCGGACTGCCAACGGCCAGCACGGGCAACGCTTGCGGCAGATCGAGTGGTCGCTTCTCAATGGGACTAAGTGGCGTGCAGAATGGCTCACCGGCGCTGACCGAACAGAGTTTTGAATATGTCGGCATGGCTTCCTCGTAAGGCTCCGGGCGCGGAAAGCACCCGATGAGGACCACTGTGTCGCCGTGTACGATATCGCGCCAGCAAGCGAACCTAAATCTTGCTAATGTTGGAGTGGTGGAGCCGGCGCGAAGGTGTGTATCAGAAGGTGGTAAAGCCCAGCTTCGCCGAGGTTGCGGCCCTGGGCCAGCGCGTACCGCAATTCGGCGTCGCCCAAGATCGGCTCGATTAGCTCCATGGCCCGTTGCCGGGCCATTTTTGAGATCGGATCGCGTTCGTTTTCGCTTTGGGCCGCGAATGCCTCACCAGCGCCGACCAGTTGCGCCGCCGCCTGCCGTGCGCCCGAGGCTGCGGCCACCCATGCGAAGACTTCGCAGCGCGCGCGCAGCAGATCGGCCTGCCTCAGGGCCAACAGTGAGTCGCCAGCACTGCGGACCGCCCTTTCAATATGGCCAGCCGCCACCAGCGCCGCCGTCAGCCCCGACAGCACGCGTCCGCGAGCCTGACCCTGACGGATGCTGTCATCCAGATACACGAGCAGTTCCAGGCAGCCGTCGACAGCGGCGTCTGCCTGCCCCATCTGCAACTGCGTCCATGCCATATCGGCCCTCAGCAGAAGGCGATAGCGCTTCACGTTCAGTGCCTCGGCCAACTCAAGCGCGGCCTGCGCATGTCGTAATGCCAGATCATGCTGGCCGCGTGCGTCAGCCAGCCGGCTCTCTACTCGCAGCCGTCTCATTCGATCTGCTTCCCGCGCACCACCTTGCTCCAGCTCGTGGGCGATCCGCAAGTGCGCCTCAGCGCGTTCGGCATGGCCGGCCTCGAGCTCGACTTCGGCTAGGTGCCGTTGGCAAGAGTGCCGGTGCCGGCGTTCACCGAGCGATTCGAACATGGCGTCCGCAGTCAGCATAGCCTCTACGGAAAGCGACACAGGCATCCGACCTTCGCTGCCGACACGGCCGTACCAGTGCCAGAAGCGGGCGGCCAGCATGGTCGGACACCGAGCGTTGACCAGCGGGCGCACGCGCTTCAAAAGGTCCAAGGCTTCTCCGGTGGCGCCAGCCGCACCAAGTCCGACAGAGATAAAGGTTGCAATGGTGATCGCTACCTGCTCATGGCCGGGAGCAGTCAAGGCCCAGGTCAAGGCCGCGCGCGCATTGGAAACTTCTTGCCACATCAACACGCTGTCGCGGTCGCGCGCCGCATTCATGCAAAGCTGCGCCATCGCATGCGCCAAGCGCGATGCCCAGTCGACTCCGTCAGCCGTAGCGTTCAGGGCTTCAATGGCGAAGCCGCGGGTGGTCTCTAGCATCCGATAGCGCGGACGCGCCCCGGGCTGCCGACTGATTAGCGAACGCTCCAACAACACGTCCAAATGGTCGATCAGTTGCGTGTCGCCCTCGGCCCCGACCAGCAGCTCGGCGCCCTGCAAGCTGAAACCGCCGGGGAACACCGCCAACTGGTGCAGAAGCAACTGTGCAGGCTCCGGCAGCAATTGGTGGCTCCATTCGAGCGCCGCCTGCAGGCTGCTATGGCGGCTCGGCGCGGTTCGTAGGCCACGTGAGAACAGGCGTAGCCGATCGTACAAGCGGCTGCGGACGCCCCCAAGGCCAAGCACTGGTACGCGCGCCGCCGCAAACTCCAACGCTAAGGGCACGCCGTCCAACTGGCGGGAGATCTCGACCAAGTCGACAAGGTCCTGCGCGCCTGGGTCGAAGCTGCCGCCCATTGCTACGCGTACCCGCTCTAGCAACATGCGCACCGCGCCGTAGTCGGCCGCGTCAACGGCATTGGTCGTGGGGGGCACCTCAAGCGGATTGACCCGAATAATGCGCTCGCCTCGCAAGCGCAATGGTTCCTGACTTGTGGCCAGTACGTGCACCTGTCCTGCCTCCTTGATCAGCGCATCGACGAAAGCGGCGACCGCGTCGGTCAGGTGCTCGCAATTGTCAAGAAGCAGCAGCAGTTCGCGGTGCCTGAGTTGAGCCAGGCACTGGGTCAGAGGCACGTCGCGCGGATTAACCTCCAGACCGATGGACTCGCAAACTGCCTGAACAAGTCGCTCTGGGTCAAGTACGTTGGCCAGTTCCACCTGCCAGACGCCGTGAGGATAGGCTGGCGCCACTGCCATCTGCCGCGCGGCCCAAATGGCCAGAGTCGTCTTGCCCACACCGGCCAGCCCGCACAGCGTCACGCAAGGCGCCGTTTCGTGTGCCCGGAGCAGCTCGATCAATTCGCGCTCGCGCCCGTAGACCGGCAGTGAGCGCAGCGGCAGGTTGCCGGCGGCGCGTCTGGCGGCTCCCACGCATTCTTGTGCCGGCTGGGCCACGAAGCGATAGCCCCGCCCGGTAACAGTGGTGATGGAAGAGGACCCTAGTGATCGTCGAAGTGCGGAGATCTGCACCGTCAGATTGTTGTCCTCGACGATTTGACCAGGCCAGATTGAGGCAAAAATCTCCGCCTTGTTAACGACACGTTCGCGGTGCTCAACCAGCAGCATCAAAAGGTCAAACGCCCGGGCACCCAGCGGTATGAATTCGCCCGACACGCGAATCTGACGACGCGCCACGTGGATCTCGAAGCCCTGGAAGGTCAGGATGTCCATCTCGGCGGTGATCTCCCTTGTCGCATTTCAGGGCGAACAAAGCGTGACAGGCAGGGCCTGCAGCGCACGGAAATAGATCGTAGCGTGCCAAGCCGGCGTGGCGGACGGATTGCTCAGGCGCAGTTCGGGCATCTCTCTGATCATGGCACCCAGAGCTGCTGACAACAGTTTCTTCTGCAGCACCCGGCCTGCGCATTCGTGGATGCCGTGGCCGAGAGAAAGATGGCCAACCGCCTGAGCACGGTCGAAATGGAACTGCTCGGGCAAATCCCCGAAAACCAGCGCATCCCGGTTCGCTGAAGTGACCATGGCGAACACGGCGCAACCGTCGGGCACTTGCACGTCGCAGATCGTCTGCACGCCGTCGGCGTAACGTTCGACGAGTGTCAAGGGCGGCTCCGCGCGGCGCGCCTCGTCCAGGGCCTTAGTCAGCCCCGCGTCAAAATCACCTCCATCGGTCGCCCGGCCGGCCAGGATAGACCAGGGCGTGACGCCCCCTCTGTCAGGTCGAGGATCCGGCGACAGCAGGTGCAGCGCAGCGCTGCCCAGTAGAAAGTGGGGTGACTGGCTGGCCAGCACGGTTTGCACCAAGGTGATCAGCGTTTCCACAAATTCCAGGGGACGCCCAGCGGGCGAAGGCTTGCCTGGACCCATACGCGCGGCGAGTTCCCCGATTAGCGTGCCCGAATAAGGCGAGCCGGGCAAATAGCTCCGTACCCACGCTTTGCTCAACGGCACGCTCAGCCGCGCGGCCAGGCGCAAGCCAGCATCTGCAAACACGATGCTTTCGACCGTATGGGGCTGAGACGTCTTGCCGAAGTTCAGCACCATGGTGTCGGCGAGCTTGTCGCACGCCCTCTGCTGCGGGTCGTCCTTTAATCCGATCAGCTGCCAGACCATACTTCTAGCCATTGGATGGGCGAAGGCCTGCATGTAATCAAAATGCCGGAGGTAGGTCTGATCTTTGATTTTTTGGATGACCTTCGCCACGGTGCTCTCAATTCCCGTTTCAATGGCGGCCAGCGCGGCGCCAAACGCGGCCGAATAGGCTTGGCTTACGCGTGTGTGGTCTGGCGGGTCGAGCGTCGCTATCCCGCGCAGCGGTGTGTCCTTCGGCGCTTGCACAAAGTCCGCGTCGCGCTCGAGCAATTCCTGACATCCGGCGTGATCCAGCACCCAGCATGCATTCTGGGCTGGCACCCAGACGATGCGTTTGCCGCCATCGCGCAGTAGCTGGAGCGCACGATGCGGAAATGCGAGAAAGCACGGATCAGCGAGATTGAAGTCGCACACTTCGATGCCAGATGGCGGTTTGCCCTCGATGGCTGTCGGCGCGAACGACTCAATGACTCTTTTAACCCAGGGCGAGTCGAGATTGCGCTCAGCCAGATCCTTGATAATTTCGAGCCAGTTGTTGTCGGCCAGTGTCCGCAGCATCGGCTCATTTAGCAATGCGTTCCCCAGCGGCAGGGCAGTGGTGAACTCGAAGTCCACCATTTCGTCTGTGATTGTGTCAGTCTCTGGCGAGACGCTGGCGTCAAGGTTCGTCAGCGCGGCGATGCCTGGGAAAAACAGGTATACACATCCGCGCGTTCTGACAAGAGGCGGGATTCGCGCTAACACGCGTTGGGGCGGCAGAATGGCGCTACTTGGGTCGGGAACGAGGAAGGGGAATTCAGTGTGGGTGGCGCGAATCCCGGAGATCGCGTCCGTCGTGCCTCGTATACCGCTGGCAGCTACGTCGCCCTGCAGCCACTGCCGCTGGATGAACTCGAACTGCCGCTCAATACTGGCTCCCAGGAACAGGCCCATGAGCCCGACTCTGTTCTTTCCGTCCTCTAGCCAGGAAGCGGGCATGCCGCGCCGCAGCAGCCGCCGCGAATTGGGTTGGCCGGCCACCCGGGCGCTTCGCGGATTTGCGCGACGGACATGTGCGCCGACCGGGCAGCGCGATCCGTCATGATCGTTGATCGCGTTCGGAAACTCCCAACTCGGCGCATAGTCAAAAGCGTTTACAGGATTGGCCTGTGTGTCATTGTCTGGCGCGAGGGCGAGCGGTGCGCCGTTCCTCCAGCGCCCCACCAGCTTGGCTCTCAGCTGGTCAGGCACGATCCCTAGGCGAGCTGCTTCGCTGTCGGTGGAGCTAACGAAGAGGTCGACATCTTGCTCCATCAAGCGGAGCACACCAAATGTGCCATTGCCGGCAAGGCCTTGCGGCATCTGGCCCAGGGAGCTTCCCCCATAGATACCCACGTAGTCCTTGTGCAACAGGAACTCGCCCGGGCTGGCCGTGGGCTGGAAAGTCGGCTCGGCAGCCGGGCATTGGCCACTGATGGGGGGATCAGAGAGGCCATCGGCGAATCCAAAGGGTTCCTTGCCCTCGAGCCATTTTCCAGTGAGTGTCCGCAGGAATTTCAGGCCTTGGGCCTGCCCGCCCTCCAGTGCCGCGAGCGCTTCCAAGTACGCGTCCGGCGCAGGGTCAACTAGCGAGTACAGGAACAGCACGACATCAACAGCATCGTCAGCGCGACCAAACTTCCAACTGTCCGGCGCACTACTTCCCCGGTCGAAATTTGAATCGGCCCTTGCCGCGGCGCCTTCCTTAAACGCGACCGGGAAGTGCTTCAACTCGTCGAGGCGAGCAGGCGCCAGCAATTTCGCGAGGCCAGCGTGTGTGAACGCGACCTGCGTCAGGACCTCTGGTTCGACGCCCGCCCATTGCGTAGCGGACGATACGCCCTTCCAAGGTGTGTCGTCCCTTGGGAACGCTTTCGCCAGCCATCTCCGCGCTACAGCCGCATCGGCAACGCTGAAAAACACATAGCGCCCATGTCTGGCGCGGTAGCCGCGCAGAATGTTGCCCTGAACGTCGGCGGGGTCTACCGCGGCGGCCGGGTGATCGAGAGCCGGCCGCGGGACGAAGTGGCGCGGTCCGGCGATGTCCGTGACTGTCTTGTCGGGATATGCGCTGTAGAGCGGATAATCGAAATCTTCAGGGAACAAAGTAGACTCGTTGCGCAAATAGAACGGCACGCGATTCCAGCACTGCACCCAAGCGAGGAACTCATCTGGGTGTTCGCGTACAGGCCCTGGCGGGCGCTCTTGTTTGACGACATAACTCAACAAGGTGTCAAAGACGTCGCCAAGCGCGATCACAAAGTCCAACACGTAAGGGTCAAGCGGACCGTCGAATTCAGTGGTCACCATAAGCGCGCGACCATCCCAAGACGGAATGAAGCGCGCGTAATGCACAAAGGATAGACTCTCCAATGCCCGCTTGATCTTGTCTTGCGCCAACATGATGTCCCACAAAAGCAGGGGAAGCATGTTGGGGTGAGGATCCAGCTCCAACACTAGGTTGAGGCCGTGACTGACTTGGTTGTCATGGCGGGAAAGCCAGGGCCGAGCCCACTTCGGAAAGCTACTCATCGCACCTCCGTGGCGCCCCGCACCAGCGGTGCACACGTCGAAGTCTATGACAGATTGCACTTGCCGGAGCGTCGAATACGGGCGGTGATCGGCGCCGACGAAACAAGAGCCGGCCGCGCAAATCTGAACACGCTACAAAGTGGATGGGCTGCTCCCATGGGCGAGGGTAGAGCCCGGATGACAGGAGCAGATACATGAGCAAGAGACCCGCCGCAATCACTCAGCGGCATTCAAGGCCAATGTGGCGATCGAGGCGCTGGCCGACGGCAAGACGATCGCCGAGGTGGCACTTAAGCACGATGTCCACCCCAATCAGGTGACCGAGTGGCGACGCCAGTTGATCGAGCGCGCCGCGGGCGTCTTCGGGGGCGCGACGCCGCCAGAGTCGCCGCCGGTGAATTTGAAGGTGCTGCACGCCAAGATCGGGCAGCTCACACTGGAGAAGAGAACGATTTTTTGGGAGGCGCGCTCAGCAAGGCCGGATTGCTGGGGGTAAAGCGATGATCGAGCGCGGACACGAGCTGCCGATCAAGCGCCAGGCCGCCCTTGGACAAGGTGATGAAATCGAAACAGGTCGCTATTCAAGCGATTCGCTACAAAATGTAACTATTGACGCGTGCGCCCTTGCGTGAAATAGTTGACGTATCGCGAGTTCACTGCACCGCCGCACAAGTCGCTGGGCCACGTCGAGATTCGGGGTCGCTGAACTTCGACTTGAAGGCGCTGTAGAGACATCAGCGCGATCCGGCTCGAGTGGGCTCTGAGCGTTTCCTGCCGAATATCGTCGCGCGCCGCGGCAGAGGTTGTCGGGCGCGGAGGGATCGTAGTCGTTGGCGACTACGCGGATGTGGGACCTGCGCCGGCGAGGTGGGTTGGGATCACCCGCTGCAGCCCTGGTGCGCCGCTGTTGAGCCGTCCAACCCCGACGTTGAGCAGATGCGCCGCATCGGCGCTGTCATCCGTTGAGAAGAGCTACCAACCGGAAGGAACGCACAACTTGGGGTAATGGTCCTTTTCGTGCAGATTGATACGGTTGAGTCCGAAAAGCGTAATCCGGACAATGACTTAGCGATTGCCATTTCTGCGCAGCAACATCCTCTCCGTGCAGATTGATACTACAAGGGCTTCCCCCAAATGCAAGCGATGCTCGGCCTTACGGCTTTCTCCCCGCATTGAAGGTCGCTGACTCGCAGCTGATTGGTCATGACACCGATTCTGCTGGGGCACATCTGTGGCGGAGGCAAGGATGCGGACTGGCTGTACTACAAACGGTCATTGATGCAGCGTCTGATGCCTGCGGACCCTGATGAAAGACGCGCGCGGGGGCCTCATTCGGTTTTCGAGGATGGCGCTCAAATCCTCCTATCAATCTACAGGCATACCCCGCGCAGGTCCAACCTTGCTTCATCACTTCAGGCCGTCAAGCGGCGGTGGAAATCAATTCGTTGCGACTCCTGGTTTTGAAAGGGTTGAGTTGTCGAGCCACCGGGGTCATGCCGGCATCGTGAACTGCTCGCCTCGAGACAGTACCGCCCACGCCATGCGCGCATTCTTGGCGGCGATGGCCACAATTGCTCGCCAGTAGCCGCGGCGTTCGGCCAGCGCGGCAGCCCATCGGCTGATCGCATCAGTTTTGTTCGCTGCTGAGTTGAGAACCGCTCGGGCGCCCAGGACCAGCAGAGATCGGATGTACGGGTCGCCTGCCTTCGTGATATGCCCGAGTCGTGCCTTTCCACCCGAGCTGTATTGGCTGGGTACCAACCCGAGCCAGGCTGCGAATTGGCGACCACACCTGAATTCATGTCCGTTGCCGATCATCGCCAGCAGCGCGGTAGCGGTGGTTTGGCCAACCCCGCGCAGGCGCATGAGCTGCTGGGCCCGAGTGTCGTTGCGCGCCATCTCCGAAATGTGCCGATCGTAAAGCGCGATGCGCTCGTCCAATCGCGTCAACTCACTCAGCAGATCGCCGACGACGGTGTTGCTCCACCCGGGCAGATCCTCCAGGCACGCCATCGCGTGCCTGCGCACGGTCGACGCTTTCAAAGGCAGCACGATACCGAACTCGCTGAGCAACCCGCGGATGCGGTTGATGGTTGCCGTTCGCTGATTAACGAATCCTTGACGCACGCGATGAACACTCAGTTGCGATTGCTGCTCCAGGCTCTTGATTGGCACGAATCTCATACTCGGCCGTTGCACTGCTTCGCAGATCGCCGCCGCGTCGGCGGCGTCATTCTTGCCACGTTTGCCGGAAAGGCGATACGCAGTGACGAATTTCGGCGCCATCAGGCGTACCGTGTGACCGTGGGCCATGAACTGCCGCGCCCAGTGGTGCGCACCGGAGCATGCTTCCATTCCAATTACACAAGGCGGCAGAGACACGATCAGTTCGAGCAATTTGGCTCGCGTCACGTGCGGACGTACGAGCTCGGGCTTGCCGGCTTCGTTGACAGCGTGGACTGCGAATACGTTCTTGGCGAGATCGATGCCAACGTACAAAATCGTCATGGGCTTCCCCTTCCGAGTGAGTTGATGGGACGTTCGCAACCCCATCGTGGCACTGTGTTGCCGACAGCCGCAATACGCAGCGGCTCTAGAGGGATGGGGAAGCCCCTTTCATTCGCTTTGATCTTGCATGGCAAGAGGATCAGAGCGGGCTGGCAAACACGCCGCCGATGGTGTCCCCGCATCTCAAGCGTCAGCGCTTATTCTTGGCGCGGCACCCGGCCGCAGCAGTGCCGAGGCGTACATCTCTATCCGGAATCTGTAGGTCCCCCGGAAGTTGATGTGCGCAAAGTGCACTGGCGCGATACGGCGCAGCCATGCATCGTCAATGTCGATTCCGTCCCTGCGCAGGCGCTCAACCGCATCGTCCATCCGGCTGGTGTTCCACGCGAGCACGATGTTCGTCAGCAGGGCGTGTGCTCCAGAGATCGCCCTCATTTCGTCGCGCCGTCGCCCCCGCTCTGGCGCGACCTTCCCGGTGTAGACCGCGCGCTGCAACTGATGCACCGATTCGCCGCGGCTCAACAACGTGTGGATCTCGCGACGGAAGTCGGGGATCGCGATGTAGTCGCACAGGAAGATGCTGCGTAGCAGGCGACCCAGATGGTCTGCCGCCCGATAGGCCGGGTCGCCCTGCGCGGCAGTGCCGAGCAGACGAAGTGCAACGTCGGCTCCGATTTTGCCGGCCGGATCGATGCGACAACGCGCATCAACTCGTCCCAGCCCTCGTGAATCGCCTTGCGCGACACCCGCTTGACCGTCGCGCGCTCGATAGCTTCCGGCACGGCGAAGCCTGCGGGGAGGAAGAGCTTGCGCTCCGACAGATCCTGAAGGCGAGGGCACAGGTCGAATCCGAGCAGCTCGGCGACTGACATTGCGCTGCTCGAATACCCATGGGTATCGACCGCGAGCAAAGACAGCCGGATGCGATCGTCACTGCGGTTGTGCCGCTCAACCCCTTCGATGGCCACGCCCGCTTGTCGCTCGTTGAGCACGATGGGCTGGTCATAGACGATGCCCCAACGGTCGAGCACGTGCGTGTAGATGCCGGCAGCGTAGGTGCGTCGCCGTGGATCGGTGCGCGCGCTCCACAGGTGGCGCGATGCCTCCAGCGACATCATGTCCGCCGAGCCCTTGGCGCCGTCGCCCCAGTGTGCGGCGATGGCACGCGGCCCTGGAACTCGACCACGCGCTCGTTGGCGCGTCGCAGGCGTCCGGGCGTCTCCAGCGCCCGCATCGCAACGGACACCCGTGCCGTGTCCAAACCGGGGATCATTGCCGCCACGCTCTTGGCGTCGATTGTCGGTTCCGTGCGCGAGCAGGGCGGCATACAGCGCGAGGAGTTCGTCAACGGTTTCCGCGCGGTGGCCCAGGAGCGCTTCGCTGTAGTTGCACTGGGCGTGGTCGTAGAGCCAGTGGCGTGCCGACCTCGCCAAGTCGTCCGTGTGCGGGGCGTCGGCGGCATGAAGCGCGAGCATGGCCACGAGGGCCGCTTCTGCGTCCGAATCAAGTTCGCGCAGGCCGAGGTGGTCCCTGGCCCATTGCTGATGTTCGTAGAGGGTAGGGCGGCGCTGGTAAAGGCTCCGAAGGCTGGCGATCGTGAGAGGAGGGGCCGCGGGGCCGCGAGCGTCTCGGCCACCTACTGCAATAGGTTGCGCGGCAGCAAAGTGAAGCGGTCCATGGGGCGGCCGCACGCGCGCAGGGAAAGCAGTTTAATTGCGCCTGCAACTCGGCGGTCGGATCGGAATCGCTGACGGATCGCTTCGACGTCGCCAACTCCGAGCCGGAAAAAGTACTGGAAGTCGAAGTCCGTCAGGTGAGCGGGCAGGGCTTCCAGGCCGACGAAGCGATACATGTAGTGGACATGACCGGCGGGCAGATTCAGCGGGCTGGAGACTGTACAACGCCGGCACGCCCCGTCGAGCAGGCGACTATCGACGTGAAATCCGCGCCAAAAAAATGCTCTCGGCGCAAACCGTATCAATCTGCACGAAAAGGACCATTACCCCTGCTTGGGGATGAGCACCGGCTCGAAGGAGCCCTCACGGTCGCGCGGTACCTCGATGCGCAGCCGTGAGGTGTAGTGAAGCTGTGCTTATTGCGTAGTAATAGTATGCTCGCGGTGCGTCATGCGCGATGATCGCGCAGTCGGAATTACAAGCGCGCTGGAAGTCGATGAGAATTGTCCAATGCACGGCGCTTGCTCGGCGTCGTGGTAGAGCGCACCTCCTCTCTCAAGATGCAGCGATCTGCCGTTGGCCACGTCGCATTGGTCGCGCGTCCCAGTCTTCGAGTAGTAAATATGTGCTTATGTGGACGATGGCAAAAAGGCACAGCTTTACTACGGCGTGGCGGATAAGCACAGGTTTACTACCGAAAATTGCGAAGTAATGTTGTGCTCGCATCGAGTGACGACGCGATAACTCTGTGAGTTAACGAGGTTTTGCTAAAGAGCAATAAGCATATCTTTAGTACTCCTCACGATAGTCGAGCTTATGTCTACACGCGCACGGTTCTTAATGGGCTGCTCAGGTTTTCCCATAGGGCAAGCGTTCGAGGGTATGCGCGCGGTGATCCCGTCTTGAGCTGGGAGCGCTTGTTCATGACGATGTGTTCACGTGCTGCGCTCCAAGCTGCCGCGCGCCTCGGTCCTGACGAGCTGCCGAGCCCCGACACTCTCGCACCGCCCAGCGGCGCTGCGCGCTCCGCCTCCCCCAATGGAGGGATGACTTCCCTGCAATGAGGACCGAAGCTAGCCTCCGTGGTGCGAGGAGGAGCGGCCGGAAGCGATGGCCCGAAATTGAACGGGACAGAACTGCTTCAGCTCAAAGCTGAGGTGAGTGGGATTTCTCCTTCAGCGTGCCCATCAGCTCCAGGAGGTTCCATGTTTCCTCGAAGTGCATTCGCAATCGCCTGTCTCGCACTTGCGTCTTTGCAGGTCCACGCAGAAATCTCGAAGGAGGAACTGGAGGCGCTTCAACGCGAACGGGACGCTGCCGTGGCCAAGAAGGAAATTACGGAGGCCGAAGCGGCCCAAGCTAAGGCCCGGATCGGCACCATCAGCACTGAGTTGCCCAAGGGGACCGGGGAAGCTTCCGGATTGGTGGTCGAACCTAAGATCCTGGCCTACAACGCTGTGGATGTGCTCGCCGTCCACGTCGTCGCGGAGGTGGAAAAGGCGCTGAGGACGCCGAGGACGAGGCAGGTGAGGAATGCCGACGGCACTTTGGGCAACCCGGTCCTCCTGCGCCAGGCGGTTGTCATGTTCAGTGACAAGGATCTCTACGCGATCAACCAGGCGCGCGCGCTGCGCATGGTGATGACTACACTGTCCCAGGAGGTGGCTGTTTTCAAGATTCCACAACTGGCATCTGACAACCCTGGGTGCGCGGCCGTCGCCGCTGCCGGTGCTGCGGGGCTTCCGGTGCTCGGCGCGATCGACGTCGGGCTGCAACTGGTGTCGCTGTTCAAGACCGATAAGAAGCTGCAGGGCGCGGACGTGACTGTCGACGATGTCGCCTTCGCCAATGCCGTCATGGGTCAGTTGCTTGCGAAGAAAATCGATGCTGCCCGGCCTGAGTCATTCATTGCGAGTGCGATAGCGGCGGAGGGTTTTGATGCAATTGCTGCGTCGCCGACGTTGGCGACGATGCAGACTCTGGCCGATAAGTCGTCCAACCTGGACATACAGTTGACCCGGATTTCGGACAAACGGGACGAGATCAAGGCTAAAGCCACAGCCAAGCCGACGCCGCAATGCGCGAACGCACATCGCCGCGACTTGATCATTCTCGACAACCTAGAAATCAAGGGCAAGGCGCTCAAGGTCCGTGCCGACAAGGTCATGACGGCAGCCAGCACGGTCAATGAGGTTGGAGCTTCTCTGATCCAGACCATGGCTCTGGCAGATGCGTTTGCAACGCGCTTTTCCGATGCCTATGTCCTGCAGGCCAAGTCCATTGCCGCGGGCGGGACCATCAACACGAAGAAAAATATCTTCACGACGTCGTTCTATGCGAGCGGCGGGGCTATCGCTACGTACCAACTATTAGATGGCAGTAGCGGGTTGCCTGTCGCGGCTGGCAATGTGTCGTTCTATGGGGGCAATGTCAACCTGAACGATCTGAAGGGTTCTGCCGTCCCGCCTCAGCCATGAGCCTAGTTCAAAGCACCTCGCAACCCGTGCCTGCATTTGCAGGCGGAGCGTCCGCGGCCAAGAGGATGCTCGATGTCGAAGTGCCAACGCAGGACCAGACGAACTGGTGCTGGTGTGCGGTGACCTTGGGCCTTCGGCGCTACTACTCGCAATCAACGATCACCGCGAAGCAGTGCGAGATTGCCGACGAAGTGCTCGGGGTTGGGACGGCATGCCAGGCACCGAATTCTGTCAATGTTATGCATGACCTTGCCGACGCGCTCGGGCGCTACGGGCTGCTTGCAAGTTCGGCTTTGGAAGGAGGATTGTCTTTTCAAGAGATCGTGAATCACATTGATGCGCAGCGGCCGATTGGAGCGCAGGTGCTGTTTCTTGACTCAGGCCAAGGCCACGTTCTCGTCATCCGCGGTTATCGGAAGGAAGGCGGGACAGAGCACATCTTGATCGACGATCCGCGTTTTGGGGAAGACGATATTCCCTTGGCGCAGTTCACTCAGCGTTATCGAGAATGGGGCGAGTGGACGTTGACGTACCTCACTCGATCTCCCTCAGACTAAATCGAAATCATGATGACCGTTGATGTGCTTCGCCCTCCTCCAGAGGTCTGGAGACGGATGTCGGGATGGATCAGCACGCTCGCGAGCAACGATGCATTCATGACCAGAAAGCTCTGCCGATGTCATATCGGCAATCTTTCGCTCGCCGCGCCGCAGCCGAGGTTTTGCCTTACGAGCAAAGACGTAGGCTTAAATGGCAACGTGGAGCGGGCGTACATGGTTGGCTGGAGGTACCTTGCATGTGCCGAGGGAGAGGCCATCGCGTTTGCGGAACTGGCTGCTGAGGGACCCTCGGCGATCGGCGATGACATCGTGCTCTCAGAGAGTCCCGTAGTCCAGGCCACGGCTTCAGTTCTGGAGAGCCTGAAGGGTGGGTATGACAATGGGCTTCGCACGCATGCCCTAGGGATCCTCAGCGTTCCTAGCCTCCACGCAGAGTTCATCTGGTTGCGCCATCGCAGGTCGGCCGCGAGTCGAGATCGGTTTATACCGGTGCTTCTTCCGAACAGAGGACGCTTGCTGCAGGTGTTGAGGCTCAGTGAACTTATGAAAGTGCTCGTCGATGCCAAGGTCGAGTTGAGACTTGAAGGAACGCCTGCCTTGGTGGGTAACCTACTTAAAGAGTTGCCCGCTTGAAGAGGCCTCCAATGCAGGGCAAAGCTCGACTGCATGAAGTCCCGGCGGCACGTGGCGCGCGAACGCTCCGGCCCGGGCACTTAACCCACACTGCATATTGCCTGCTATGCGATGAACGGATACAACGGTGCTCCCGCGGCGCCCTGGAACCAAGCCTTAGCGCACCAACCTGAACATCTGACGATGTCATTCCGGAGGGATTTGCATGAAGCTGCCGACCAAGGAAGTCATTTGCATCTGCGTCCTGGCGTTTACGCAGAGCGCTATCGCTCTGAATCAGTGCGACGAAGCACGGGAAAAGGCGACGACCGCGATCAAAGGTCAGTATGCCCCGTTTATGTCGGAGATCGAAAACGTGGAAAAGCAGATGGTCGAGCAGGGTCTCGATCCAACGAAGTTTCCGCAGTTCGACAAGAACGGCAAACTGAGGGTGGTAGACCTTCCGGCCCTTAGATCCGATCTGTCCGCACAGCAACAGAAAGATGTTGCCGATGTTCGCTCGAAGATCAAAAGCAGGTGCGACGATCAGTTGAAGCCAGTCCAAGACATCGTCGACGCGTCCAAGGCGGTGGCGACACTCGGCATATCAATGGTTCTTCCGAAGAGGATGACAAATATCGACGTCTCCGACGTGCTTGCTGGCCGCCCACTTGGCAGCAATAACGCCGCAATTCCAAAGGCGCGCGATGACATACTCACTTCTGTTGGGATGGGCGGAAAGAACAACGACGTCGGTCGGGTCCTAAAAAATCCGTTGCAGCCGAAAAAGTGGCTTAAGCGCTGAGACGCATCATGCGACGCGCTTTCGTTACTCTACTTCTGGCCGCCATTGCCCCCGACGGGAACGGATCGGAGTACTCCTACCCGATACAGTTGCGCCTTGGGTCAAGCGTGAGTTCTTCGGCGCCGTCGGAGCCATACCCCTATTGCTTTGACTTCGAGTCCCGGCGAGTGGAGGGATCGTCTACCGAGGTAAGGCTGAAGGCTAAGGTCATTAAGAGCCGCAAGGAATTGCTCAAGGAATTGAACATCTCCGTCTCCGCCTCGGCACGGAACACATTCTTTAGCGCAAACGCATCGTCCGACTTTACAGACGCCTATTCATTTTCATCGGACTCGATCACCTGGATGGTGTCTCTTAACGCCAAGTATGGCGAACGAGAGATCTTCAACGAGAGGATCAAGACTGACTATGCTCCGCTGCTCAAAGAACCCGTAGAACTCGCGAACCGGTGCGGTGATGAGATTGTCTCTCTTGAGTCGAGGAGCGCGACGGTTGCCGCGATCTTTACCGCCTCGAACTTCCGCGAAAGCCGCGAACGCGCGCTCAATGTGAATCTGACCGCTGAAACCGGTGCTGGCCTAGGGTGGGATGGGCGCTTTTCTTCCAGCTACCGAAACTTCGTCAAGACTGCTTCTGCCGGCGGCCGGGCCGATGTTGACGTGTGGCTGATCGGCGGCGATGGTACGAAAAAGGTTGGCGCGCTGATCCGCGACTTCAGCGACATCGATGAGGTGTCGCGGGTACTCTCGGATCAGATACAAACGCTCAATTTCTATACCGCAAAGGCGACGTCTTTTAAGACGACCAGCCTCAAGCGATACGGTTGGAAAGGCGAGCAACTTGCAGTTTCAAGGATCGACTCATCGCTGGAAGACTACTATTCGCTTTACAAGGATGCAAAGGCCCTCAAGCAACGCGCCTATGAGATCATCAGCAGCGACAGTTCCGGACGGGTTCGACTCTCCAGTTCGCAACGCGACTCCATGCGCGGCCTCCTCATGAGTAGCGACCTGGTAATGCAAAGACTGATCGATGCAGCCGAAGCCTGCCGAAAAGACGCCACGAAGTGCGTTGCGTCGACGACCTTCGAGTTGCCAGTTGCATCCTGGCCGAAGCTTGATCCCGTCGGGCGAATGACATTGCAAAGCAACCATACGAAATGTCGTGCTGCCGCAGTCATTGCGATCCCCGAAGTCAAGTTTTATTGCGACCAAGTCGCCACGTTTCAAGTCATAGGCAGATGGGCTGACGTTGTCAGCGTCGAAGCGATCGACCGGGATGGCACCAGCTTTCCGGTTACTCTTGGCCCGCCCGTCGGTCTACCAGCGCTTTACGCTCAAGCCAAACGCGAGTCTAACGATACGATCTCTGAAGCGGAGTTTTGTGAACTGACGATCGGCGAGTGGTGCGAGGATGTCGCCTCAGCGGCCAAGAGAGGGTGGTCTGCGAAATCGGTAGCACTTTCGGCGAAGTTTGGCTCAACTGATAATGCCTCCGAGGGGCTGCGTCGAACCCTAAGCGCGATCTTTCGCACCCAAGGCGGAGACAGCGAAGTTCGAGCGGTCTTTATGCAATAGCCATCGCGCCTGTCTCTCCCGATTGATCAGGGCCGATCAAGCTTAATCTGGTATTACCGAAGGCGCGTACCAGTAGGTCTCCGAAGATCGAATGTTGTTGAGGTCAGTTTCTATGAGGACTCTTTTGTCAAGCCTTTTTGATCAATGATTCGATGACCGAAGTCTCATGGCGGCGCCTTTGTATTGCTGAGCCGGGTGGGACAGCCGTGAAGTGTAGTAATGTTGCGTCCTTTGCGTAGTAAAGATGCGACCGATGCTGTTTGCGCGATGATCGCGCAACGGGCTTGCCTACTCGCAATTCGAGAGCGTGCATCTATCGGAACGCGCGCAGGGTGGGGCGAGGGGAAGGAAGGCTTGGAGAGCGCGACGTGTTCGCATCTCATTCATCCATTTCTGCGCCTCGATGAACCAGAACTCGTCGGTCAACGTATTGCGAGGGCGTTCGATAGCAAAGCCCGGGATGCATTGAAAGCAGCAACTCTGGCAGCAGCGCCACGGCTCCCTTTCGAAAGATCATGGTCGAAACGAGTTCGCGTATCCGATGCTCCATGCGGTCCATCGTCAAGGGCAGCACCCCGAGGATTTCTCTCGGGCAGTTGAGCTGTACGCTGGGCTTGTATGCGGTCAACCACCACATGAGGCCCGTCGGCGCATGCGACGGCTTCATATCAATCGAACCCGGATCTCGGTGGCCCCACCAATGCATAGCCGCCAGTAGCCAAACCGCGGCGTCAGCGAAGGTAGCGTCCATCATGATTGGCGCTTTGCGCAAGTTGCCCGGCTGTGTCGCCAGTCTGATGGCCTGACGATTTGCACGCGACATGCGGGCCCGTCTGTTGCGCAGCCACAGACGCATGAGCCGCTTGCATTCGGACTGAAGCTCTTGCTGTTCGAGCGAAGTAGGAGTGGGGAGGCCGGCCGGGCGCGGCGGCCTTGGCGCGTGCGCTTGCCATTTCCTGGCCCACCGCGTTGGCATCCGGCACGCGCGGCGCCACTGGTGAACCAACTTGTCCCGGCTGCCCACCTTCGGGGAGCCATGCGTGCTGCGCACGACTGTGTTTGCACCGCGCCGCCGCTGCCCCGCGGCGAGGACGCGTGCCCATAGCGCCTGGATCACCTTGCCGGGTAGCGGGGTCTCGGGTGCCAAGGCCCCCGGCACCAGAATCGGGAGCACCATCGCTACACCTGTAGCGCAACGGTCTGTTGTGCTGCCACGTAGCCAGACTCGCGTACGGCGCGCTCCCA
>NZ_JBBKZV010000057.1:0-20855 GCF_037889915.1 Variovorax humicola
TCAACAGCCGCATCGACGAGCTTCTGCCTCACAACTGGCGACCGGCCTGATCCAGGCGTCCACACACGCCTCACGTCCGCCTTCAAGGTGGGACGGCGAGCCGCTTACGTTTCAGCAGTCTTCGCGTCAGTCTCCAGTTTCGAAGCAATAATTTCTTCAAACATTCGCTGCGAGTCGTATGGCATCCTGAACGTGGCACCCTTGGTGCTGCATCTGGTACACCGGAACCGCCCCATGTCGCTCGAACTGTTCGACAAGGGAGCCCCTAGGTTGTACTGCGCGGAGATGCGTTCGAGGTAGACCGAGGACAATTTGCGCACATACATGCAAGACGCCGCCGAGCACATGAGCACGTCTCCGGGTTCAAGTTTCCGCATAGATGAGCCCTCTGACCACTCGAAATCGTTGAGTTTACGCAGCGTCTTCAGGCAGGTTGCGCTCGTTGCTAACATGAACATTAGCCATGACACAAAAACTGCAGCCGGGGTAAGGGCGTTCCCTCGTTCCCTCGCCCCGGCGCCGTCAGTACGCGTGAAGAAGCAGTGCACTTGGTTGTCCGGTTTTTGAGGTTCCGAGGTTCTCCCAGAAGAAGTACGCAAACAGACGTGGAATCGCCACCCTGCGATTCAAATGCCGATGGGTCATGCACGCGTTACTGCAGCGAGCCGACAGGATTCGCCTTTCAGATTCGGTCTCAGCATGCAAGCCGAGGATACCAATAGCCTCGAACTGAAAATAGCCGTCGTCGATTTTCGCGTGAGCCTCCTCGAGGTTAGCGAGACGACACCGTGTCGGACGATGCAGCGCTTGCAAATCCAGCGGTTTCCTTGACCACACGGTCCACGATCCGGGTGGTTCCAGTTCCTTCCACCTGCAACAACTTCGCGTCCTGCCGCAAAGCGCCCTTGATGCAAAAGAACGCTTGGTGGGTCGCCACCGCGGCAACAAACACGATCCAGTCGGCACTTCCACTCGCTGATTTCAGGCGCGGCGTGCAAACCTCGTCGACATTGCTCTCGACATTCGCGTTCGGAAACATTTGCCGCAATATCAAGGCGGCACGTTGCACTGCTTGTACGTCTAGGCTGTAGAGCAGGATCCGCCTGCGCAACAGTACCCCTTCATCAACTTTGTGCTCGCTTGGTGTGACGGCCGAAGCGGGCAGCACGACGCCGGCTTCGCTGGCAAGCATTTCCAGCAACAGGCGCTGCGGCGCACGCAATCGCGCCTGGAACTCAATGCCAGCCTGCACCATCAGACTGAGCCACCGAGTGCGTGATTCCACGTCGCGACACGGTGCCACCGCCAGTCCGTCTGCAACCTCTAGGCCCCACCCGACGCCGCTGGGCGACCGCGCCGTTTCGAAAACGCTGACCAGACGGTCGATCAGTGTTTTGTACTGGGCTGGCGTGGGCCCGGCATGTACGAGGTGCATAGCAGATTGCCTCATGAGTTCAAGGTCGCTGTCTCCGAAGCGGTCTCGTGCAAACAATGCTTCGATGAGCGCGGCGTACACGGATGCAAACCTCGAGTCCGGCGGGCAGCGCTCGATGACCCATTCGAACCATAGCGGATAAAGCACCTCAAACGAAAGAGGATACTCAATGACCAGTTCCTCGATCTGCTGCGCCATTGCAGCAGCAAACCCATGTTCCTTGAGTGCCTCTCGCGCATCCAGCGAACGTACAGTCTCCCGCCAGCGTTCGACCACGCCTTTGCCCGACCCAGTATCAGATGCCGGTTCGGATAGTCGCCCCTGCCAGGACTCAACTTCGAGAACGGGGGCAGCCAATTTCTGGACGTCACGCAACAGCGGCAGGTACTCGCCGTTCTGAACGCTCACACCTGCAGGGCTTTGAAGCACGCGCTGCGAGACGGCCGTTGCACGCACAGCATCGCCAAGTTCGCACGCGCATCGCAGGAGGGCGCCAAGCACTTCTGCATTGTCATTCAACGGCCAAAGCAGCAAGTAGGCCTGCTCATATCGCGCCAAGGACATCTCGTGCTCGGCTTCCTTGAAGCCCGATCGCGGTTGCAAGGACTTCACACGCGACTGAATGTCAGGGCCGGCAGCGCCGAATGAACTGCTGCTTACTTCGTTCAGCAGATCAAGACACATCGCGGCTGATGGCGTGCCCTGCACTAGTTCATGCAGAAGTTGCATTTTGCGGACTGCGGGCCGGCGCGACGCTCCGCCCCGACCTTGCAGCGGCGCGATGATCGGCATCACGTCATCCCGATACGACTGCAACAGGTGAGAGGCGTTCGTCGCTTGCTCGTCCATGCGCAAATGAACCTCGTAGAGCGCCTCTTGTATGTCCCCGAACGTCTCCGGCGGCACGCGCAACTGCACTAGACGTGACAGCAGTCGGTGACCGGTGATCGCTGACCAGCGGCCCAGTGCGGCCGCTAATCGAATCTCGAGAAACGCTCTGTTTTCTAAACTCAGACCATGCTGCTCGCGCAACGCCGCCATGGTGGACATTGCATCAACTTCATTTTTGGCAATGAGTGCCCGATCAAAATCCGCCCTGAGTTGAGCAAAGTTTCGCGGTTGCGCTACTGCACGTTTCGGACGCCGCGCGATCAAGTCCCAGTACATCTCCCACTGCTTGATCACCTGTGCGTCATATGCCTTTCTGATCGACAAAAACCGCAGGTGGCGCAGTCCAGCTTTCTTCAGGATCGGTACGACAACCTGGTCGGCCGTGTCTACGGCTAGGTCCATCCGTTCGAAATCTGCGTAACTTGGTCCGACAAATGCGCCAAGTTCTGCGCTCAGCGCTCGCATCGCGAGTTCGTCATGGGCGCACGCGTACCAGACGACAGGTGCATCACCATCGGGTCGCCGGAACGGGATCAGGATGCTGCGATCTGCGCCTCCTCCCGCGTAATATTGAATCGCGCCGAGCAGCGGCGCAGGGACTGTCTGCACATTTTCTGCAGGTGCAGTCCTGGCCGGAACCTTCTGCTCTGCGGTCTGAACTACAAAGGAATTGGGCGCACTGAAGAACGCCTGCAGCATTGCGGTTGCCTGTGCAATGCTTTCTTGTTGGGCCCCGTGGGTGTCAGCTCGCGCCATGTTCATCCAGCTCCGTATGCGCTTGAGCCACTTTGTAGGATTCGAATGAAATGGTGACCGCCTCAGCGTTGATCGCGATTCCGTTCTCTGTGAAGTTCATGGATCCACCGATCACGACGTGATCGGTGAGGAGGCTCTTGGTGTGAAGCACCGAACTCTCTGTCCAGACGCATTGGTCTTTCACACCGGCATCACCTAGCGCCGAAAACAGTCTCGGCTTGAACAACTGATTGTGTGCATCGGTGCGGACACGCACGTCGAGTACCGTGCTGTTGCATGCCATCGCCACCAGAACGTCGATTAGGCGGATCTCACGCCGGTCCCATCCGGGATTCAGTCCGTCAAATTGACCCATGCGGTTGTCGAAGATCACGATGTTGCTAATCCAGGGCGCCACGAGAATCACGCGGGGACTGGGTACGAGCAACTCCTGCGCGAAGCACAAACCCAACGCGTCCCGTACCGCGGTCGGCGCTGTGGTCGCTGATTTGAAGATGTGGCGGTCGAGCATCAAACTGACTCCGGAATTTCGAATGTCCACTCAATCTGTCCGTTCACACGTTTCACCGCTCTGAGTCTGGCGTAGACATTCAGGTAGGCGAACTGGACAGGTTCAGTAACGACCTCTCTCACCACAACCGGCAGCCACTTTGCCGCATGCGCGGCAGGGACGGCAACTGTTGCGCGCGATCGCTGGACGAGGCGTTCGCGCAACACTTTCTGCCAACCCGGGTGGCCCGGATCGATCGGTACCTCACGGGGCGTCAGCCACTGCCCCAGCAACAGCCGTTCGCTGACCGCGGCCGCGTCGCTGTAGCGATTCGGCAGAGGCAGCACGACCCCGCGCAGCGCGTGCCCTCGCGCCCACAGAATTCCCTGGAGCACACTGAATCGCCACGCACGTCGATCACCCGACGGCAAGTCAAATTGCGCTGCAAGCAACGCATCGTCTAGTCTCTTGTCATTGCTGAATTGGGCACAGACTAGGCGCAAATCAACTTCGATGCCGTGATGCGCTTCCAGCGCGTCCCACGTATCGAGTACGCGAGAAAGCAAGGCGTCCAACTCCGGAGGGCTGCCATGTCGCAGCAGTCGCAGACTGAGAGCCACTGCATAACTGTGAAAAACCGCTTGGCCCTTTTGCACCAGCATCACCCGCAGATCGGCGAACCGATTGCGTGCTTGGGCTGAACTCATGGCCGTACGCACCGCGGCAAACGCCTCACGTACATCTTCGCCTTCATTTCCGCCGCTCAAAAGTTGCAGCGTTTCGCGAAGTTGCCGTTCCGTCACCTCGAACTCGGACTCACTGAGCGCGGCTTCGATATGGTGATACAGCGCTTCGGGGTGGGTCGCCATCAAATCGACGACTTGCTCGATCAATCCGTTACCGCCGGGATTCACTTCCGAGACCCAGATCTCACGGCCTGCGGGCGACACCCCATCTGCACCGGGGCCGGGATCAATGTCAACCACGAGGCTGTCGCCATCGATTTGCGGACAAGCCTGTTGGATCGCCTCAAGAATAGCCGCTCCCAGGGTCGTTCGGACGACCATAGACAGCCATGCGTTCCAGTCCGGACCCATGGGATCAATCAGCACGCCTGAGGTCGCACGCAGCGCCTGCAAAACGACCGGATCCCGTAGTTCGGCATCCAGTGCCTGGCGCAGCTTATCCGACTTGTCCTCGGCGCTTTCAGATGCATCTTCTTCGGGCGCTTGAAACACCGTGTGGAGTACTTGGCGCAGAACATCATGTTCATGACCCGCGGCGAGCGCGTCCAATGCCGCGCTCAGATCTCCGCGTTCGCCGGCAACCAGCAGCGCGGCAGTCTCAAAGATCTGACACAGCCAGATTCTCAGGAACGGATTGCCCACCGCGGCCATCAGGCCTGTACCGTGCTGCGCTTCCCAATTGAAGCGAGCCGATCGCGCCGCGCGTGTCCGGCGTTCATCACTCCAATCGATGGTGCTGTGCAGTTCCGTTGGAAGATTGAGCGAAAAGATCAATGCGTCCGTGTCGATGTCGAACCCGATCGCACAGGGTTCAGCGCCGTTCATGAACCGCCACTCCACGGTCAAGGCGTGGCGATCCCTACCTTTCTCCAGCCGCAACCCGGCACGCGACCCTACCGCGTAGCGCCGCACCAGGGCTGCCGATTGGCCCGCATGCGTACACGCCTGAACACGGCTGAAAAGACTCGCTATCCCGATCGTCACCGGCGGTTGAAGATCAGTTCCGCGTTTGGGCATTTGCAGATGCGAGGCCCAATGAAGGCGCGCATTGGAGGTTCGGCCCACCTGCCACGGAGCACCTGTGACGGAGCCGGTCCGCATTGGAGAAGCGCTCATTAGGTGCGAGGTCACCGGGGTAAATGCCGCATACCCCTCACCGGTTGGCGCCTCCGAATGCCGGAACTTCGCTTGTGGATGCAGCATGTACCAGCGCCCGACCTGCACGTCCTGTTCGACCACCTCTTGGCCCAGCGCCAACAGCACATCGAGTTCCGCGGCGTCGACGCCCAACCACAACGCGTCGTCGAACCGCATCGAGACACGCCCCGGCGCGAATTCGGTCAAACCTTGCTGCACCGGCATATAGTGCGCTCCGCTGTGTCGCATGCGCTCCGGCACCGTCACGCAGAGTTCGGGCAAACTCAAATCACTGAACAGCGCCGCTGGCACAAAATCCGGCAAGGGTTGCCGGGCGCTGAAGTCACCCCCTGCAGTCTCGTGCCAGCGCCAGTTAGTTGCGAGGCGTCGAACCGCTGTGGGAATTGCTCCCAGCATGACGGGTCGTGGATGACTCCATTGAAGCAATTCCACGTCATCCCGCGGCAGACCCAACATGGAACTCAACCGCGCCGCCCATGCGTTGGCGACGTCGGGGTCACGCAGAATTTGCACCAACTCTTCCAGCAGTCGACGGCGCTGAAGCTTGCCTTGAAGCCAGTTTGCACCTGCCCAGGGATTCGGGCCACCCGGGCTTAGTTTGCGGGCACGTGATTGCAGTGATTTCCAACCGGGCACGGTGCTCGGCAGTTCTTCGCGCGCGAGCGCCTTGAGTTCCGCAAAGCCCTCCTCGGACCACCCTTCCGGCGCCGTGTCTTTGCCGGGCCCACCCATCGCCCGCCACACCGACATGCCTGTGGGATCGTTTTGCGTGCGCTCGCCAAGATGATCGAAAAGCGCAAAGACTGCTTGCATCCGCTGCACATACCGGTTGCTCATCGGCAACTGGCGCGGTGGCAAGATCGGATTGAACAATTGGTCGTAAGCCTGATAGGCGAGTCGGTCGCGACCGTAGTCCGAGAGAACCACCACGGTCCAAGGCCGCATGTGTCGCGTTCGGCCCGCGCGTCCCTTGCGTTGCAGGAATTGGGCGACGTCGCGGGGCGCCTTGTGCTGCAGAACAACCCCTACATCGGGATCGTCAAAACCGACTTCCAGCGCAGCGGTCGCCACCACGATCTGGGACCGGATGCTCACACCGGTGTCATAGGAAGTCGTGCGCGCAATTTCCTGGCCTTTTGCCAGGTTGTGTTGTGCGTCTTGTACGATGCGCCAGTCCTGACCGGCCTGATAGCGTCGCCCGGGCGATCCATCACTTCGCCGGAGGTTCGCAAGCACCGGACTATGACCATTGCGCGTCGGCTTCTCGGCGCCATTCGGAAATCGTCCCTCCGCATCCAGCAAGTCGCGGTAAAGGCGGTTGGCCGCGTCGAGTTGGTCGGTGAAAGCGAAGCTGCGCCACCCGCAGAATGGATGGTTGTTCTTGTTGTAACCATCACGAGGCTGAAGCAGCCGGGAGGCCAGCATCAAGGATTGAATGGAGGCCGATAGCAGCGCGGTTTGTGATACCGGGTCGCCGCGGAGCGCCAGCATGTATTCGGCACCCTCCTCTTCCATCTGGTCAGGCTTGGGGCTGATCTCCTCGACCGCAGTTGCGTCCAGCCCGGTCAGCGCGGCAAAAAACGATTGGCCTTCAGTGATCGTCGCCGACAATCCCACGAAACTCGAACGCCCGCCGCTCAGATTTCGCCAGCGCCGAAGAAGATATCCCACCTGGGCGCCGAAGGTCCCCGCGTAAAGGTGCACTTCATCGAGCAGCACCAGATCGGGCGTTCGATACGCTTGAGGCCCGAGGCCGAACAGGTGGCGTGAGTCATTGTCCCCGAGGCTTTGGTTCAACATCTCCACCGATGTGAACAAGACGTCCGGTGGCGCCTTTTTCATGGCCTCGCGGGTGAACGCGAGTTGGCGGTCATCCACGCAATTTCCACAGGATCGGCATACCAGCCGTTGAACACCCGCCTCGAGGTCAGCCCGCTTCAAGAGCATTTCACCGGTGCACTGGGGACACCTGAAGAACGGGCAGGTGCGGTCCCTCGCATCCCCTGGCCAAGACTGAACGCCGGAAAACGCAGATGTCGCCTTGTGCGGAACGCTACCGAACAGGACGCCTACGCGCAGCGGCGCCACGCCATGAGGCGACAGGAAATCGTCGAATCGGCGGCACTGATCAAAGACTTCGCGCAGTTGGTCCTTGAGCAGTTCATTGCGTGGGTAGAGGGCAAGCACACGCACGCCCCCATGGTGCGGCGTGCTCTTGCGCTGATTGGCGAGCCAAGACAGCGCCGGCAGGTAAAACGCCAATGTTTTACCGCTGCCGGTGCCAGCAGAGACAAGCGTTGCGCGGTGGATCCCGCTTTCCAGTCCACCGAGCACACGGGCTGCAGATTCGGTTTGAAATGAAGCCAGGCGCACCGTGCCGGTGACCTTGTCCAGCCAATGGCGCACCGCATCCAGAACGCCCGGCGTTGACACCTTGTCGCCGATCGTTTCCATCACCTGCGCGCTCGTCTGATCCCGCTTGGGATACTGCCGTGGGCGCCATAGGAAGCGATAATCAGCTACCAACGCAGGTGCAGCAGCCCAGGAGGTCGGCCCGTCATGCTTTGGAAACATCTGACGCAATCGCGCCATCAAGCGCATGCCCTCTGCCATTCGCGTGCGCCAGCGGACCGGCGCCCCGGGCGTGGCCGGCACTTGGAAGAGCATGTGGAGTTCAACCAATGCCTGCCGCAAATCCTTCGAAGTACTGAAATTGCATGCCGGGTCAGCGCGCAGTGCACCGTAGCGTGGGTCGTTCAACACCTCCCGAAGCGCCGCCGCCACCTCCTCGTCACTGAGTGCGTTGTCGACCAAGCCCCAGACCAGGCCACGAGCTTCAATCTGCTCGAGCGCGTCCAAGGCTTTTTCAGTTAACAGGAGATTGGAATTCAAATTAATTGCCTATGATTTAACATGGACCGCAAACCTCGTAGGATCGTCATGCTCTTGCAACCATTGCAGGACGCTCGGTGTCAACAATGGCAAAGGCGCCCCCAAAGGAAGCGCTTCCCGGAAAAGTTTGACCTCGGGTGGCAAGTTCAGCGCGAACGATTGCTGACGCGCCTGCAAGTCCCTTGCGTATTGATCAACGGCATAGAGATCGCTTTCTGAGCCGGGCTCCAGGCGATCACGAAGCGCGCGATAGCGTTCATGCTGCTCACGGTAAGCCCGCAGGGCGGCCTGGTTCGTCGGCGAAGGCATCATCAGATTGCTAATTTCTTCTGGAGCCGGGAGGGTGCCAGCTGCAAGTACCCGCGCGCGCCACGCCGCGCGGACCGCAGCGCGCGCCGTGTCTGCGGCAGTCTTCGCCTGATTGATCAGACGCACCCAAAGTTCGTCCTGAGTAAGGACCTCCATGTCAGTGCCACTGCGCAATAGCTCTTGCGCTTGGCCGCTGAGATATCTGACCTTGCCAAGCACTTCCTGCAGGTCGGCGTCAGCCGACACTTCAGCTCCGAACCATTGGAGCTTCGCATACAGCGCATCGATCGGCTTCCTTGCGCCATCCCATTCCGACTGTCTGCTTTGTATGGTGGCCAGTTGGTGCCGCACCTGGTTGGCGATATGGGTCCGGCCGAGTTGCGCCTGGGCATCCGTGCTACGCGCGAGGAGCGTCGCCATCATGCCTCCCATCCCAAACTGTTTATGAACGCCTCGCGCTGCACAAGCGCTTCGTCACTAAAGCTGTCAGTCTGTTTGCCGCATGTGCGCTCAAGCGCCGAAAAATAGTGCTCCAGAGTATCAACCGATTCGGCCACATGCTTGAGGTCAGGCAACTGCATCGAACTCCATCCTTCTAGACGCACATCCAGCGACTGCGAATCATCTGGTGGCGAGAACTGCCGTGCACGCTTGAACAGTCCTTCCAGTCCGTCGCTGGAGAGTTCCTCAATCGCTTTCCGGACATGCTTTTCATTGCATTCGGATGGCCAGAGCGACAAGGTGCGTGACTGTTCCAGAGTGTCTAGCATGTGCGTACGCCAAGCCACTCGCGCATGGTCATCGTCAAATGCCTCTGCAATGCGCGGCCGATAAAGTTCTTGGGCTTTCTGCAAAGCTGCCAGAACCTGCGTCAGCGATGCGTTCGACATGCGCTCGAGGGCGTCGGCGGCATCTGCACCCACCGCCTCCTTGCTTTTGAGCGTCAAAGCGAAGATCTTCGGTGTAGGGGCCTTCCAGGCCTGCTTGAACCGTTGCGTGTCCACGGCGAGGACTTTTCCACCGGTGTTGCCTTGATAGCACCCAAGTCGAAAACGAAGTTGGTCTTGCAATACCGTGCGGGCGCGGGCGGCCTCCGTACGGAACTCCGTCACTCGACGCACAAACGGATTGGTATCCGTAGCCAAGTCCATTGGGGGGTTGCTCACCGCGGGTTGTGCCAACTGCTTCAGCGCGCGCGTCGCATCCGGTTCGGCAGAACGACTCAATCCCAGAAGCAACCCTTGGCGATGCAACGCAACTGACAGAACGGCAACATCCGCCACGGCGCGCTCCGACAGTTGGTCCGTCGTTTGCGGTTCAAGAACATCGAGCAACGCATGCGCGGCAGCGTAGTCGTCCTCGGCGCCTTCATAGTCCCAATTCTGCTTGCGCAAGTCCCAACGATCCAGAGCCCGCAACCCGCCAATCACGAGCGGTGGAATCGGCTGATCGACGGCGGCGACGCGTATCACGATGCCGGCGCTTGGATTGCTCGTTGTCGTGCTGGGTGGCAACCAGAACCACTTGCTGTCAACCTTCTCGCCATGCAACCGCAGGAGGTCTGGATCGATCCGTTGGTTCAGTGAATCTTCCAGCAGTTTCCTGACCCGATTCGGTACTGTTCCGGTCAGGCGTGTCGTCGGGCCCCACGACTCCAGTGCCTTGGCAAAGTCCGAAACTTCAGGCCCTGGGGCCGGCGGCGGCGGGGCCGGGGGGGGCACGGGCGACTGCGGTCCCTGCCCGGTGCCAACGCCGTCTATTGGAGGCTTTTTGACAGGGGGTCGTCCGGGCACCGCGCTGCTGTCGAATGGCCACTTTACGTTGAGTGCGTCGAAGACCTGCTTTGACACCGGCGCAGTCTTTGACAGTGAATCCGGATTGCCCGCCCAGTAAAAGACCGCCGCCTCCACCTGCTTGAGTTCCGCTGGCGAGTAGCCCTTGTACGAAAGCGCCAGACCCACCTCGGAGACGACGCGAAGGTCTGCTGGCAGGGCCGCAGGAAACTGCCCTCTCGCGAAAAGGTTGCGCTGCTTCAGCACGGGATGCAGCACCGCGTCGATGTAAGCACGCGGATTGAATACCCACTGGCCACCACGCTTGAGTGCTTGCTCAGCAAACGAGCGAACTGCGACTTCAGAAAACGGAAACAACGCGTGCTTGGCCTTTGTCTTGCCAAACGCCTCCAACTGATCCGCGGACGCAGCCTCCAGATCCTCATCAAAAACAGGAACCCACGTATAAAGGTTTTGTTCGTCTGGCGGAACTTCGGCGAACCGCTTCTTGAGCACGCCAAGGCCCCATCGTGCAGCATTCAGGTAACGCCCCGTCAACCGCACCAAGCGCGCGACAACCACTTCGTCTGCAAGCCCTTCACTCGGGATGACCCATTCAGCCTTGGCTCGGGTGAGCAGGGTTTGCCGACCCGGCAGGAAACCGTCGGTCACGGCCAAGGCTGTCCGGATCGGTGCCCGGACGCGCCGCCCCTGGTCGTCGCTCTCGGCGATCACGATGTCCAGCAGTGGTTGCTGGATCCCGGCCAGCGCGGCCAGGTCTTCCACCAGTAAAACCAACTCGCGTTTCTCTGCCAACAGTTGTCGCCTGATGTCGCCAACGATCTCCTGTATGGTCTTTTGCCTGAAGGTTTCAGTGAAGCCGAAAACACTGCGCAATGCAGGGTCCAGGACTTCCTGAAGAATCTCCGCGGCCGCCGTCCTGTCCGCACCATCGTTGCGCGCCAGAAAGGTCAAGACACTGTTGGTCTCAGGCTGGAACGTGTTGTTAGCGATGGTCGGAGGGGGAACAAAATCGCGCGCATGAAATCGCCGCTGATCAGGATCTGCGGCGCCATCCAGGCTGGACTGAATGATGCGGATCATGACCTCTTGCAGCCAACTGTCGCGCACTTGAGGATCGCGTACTAGGGTCCGGACTTTGCGGGCGATGTTGATGCGTGGCGCGTGCTCGCGCGCCACTGAATTCGCGCGGACTTCCTCCTGAAGATTGCTCGCAAAGGTCTCCAATTCACCTGCCAGGGTAGTCGCCAGGAGTTCTGCCGCCTGCGTCGGCTTAAGCGCCTCCACCGCTCGGTCGAGATCATTTTTAATCGCTGCGTAAGCTTGCCCGCCAAGGGGTTCAAGCATCCGCTCCACCACTTGACGCAGACTTGCGGTTTTCGGAATCGAGACGATCACCAGGCGATCGCGCATCGGATGCCGCAGCAACTGTGCCCGAAGCCATCGAACCATGTGCGACTTACCAACGCCGGAAGCGCCGGTGATGGCGACCAGCACCGCGCTGCCGTCATTTGACGGTCGCATCAGTGCATCGAGCAAGTCCTTCTCGGTGGCATCCACTTCGAGTCCGGTGTGCGCAGCACGCCGGCGCAGGGTCGCCGGTTCATGGACAGCCAGCAACAATGCTTCATCAATGGTTTCGGCCTCGGTACGCAGGCACTCGTTCACACGCTCTGCCGATGGCCAGTAGTCGAGCAACTCGCTCATGACGAAGTCTCCTTGCCAGGACGGGCAATCCACTGAAAACTCAGATCCGGCCTGATCCCCTGAAAACCCGTCAAGGTGATGGATGCGCCGGCGTCGGCGCGGCTTTGCAGCAAGAGATCGCCCCTGGCGCGCAGACACATCAGGGCCCGCGACAACGCAGTGGACAGCTGCCCCGTCTGCAGGGGCGCGAGCATCGAAGTATCGATTTCGTCGAGCACTGCACGCTGCCACCGTCCACCATCGAGCACCGGCAACGCGGCCGCTACGGCACCCACAAATTCGACAGCGGGCATGCCGCCGCCAGCGGGCAAGATGTCCGGCACAACATCCCGCACTGCCACCGTCGGATCGATGTCACCGCCCGGACCTCGACTGAAACCCAGGAATTCGGCCCAGTATCGAAGACCGTTTTTCCGCGTGGAATTTCGCAGCAACTGGCGATCCGGATTGACAATCTGCTGCGCCTCTAGCGCTTCCAGATCACCGCTCTGTGTCCTGTATGCGTCCTGTGCAAGCATCCAGGCGAGCGAACGCGTCAGGTCAGCCGATCGCGCGCCCTCGATCGCCCAAAGGTCCGCGTTGTTTGATTCGGACAATGCCAGACGGCAAGCCGTTCGTCGGGTCCAGGCATCGAGATCGCGACCTCGCATCCGGTCGGTGGGCCGGTCCGCCACGGAAATCATTTCGTCGGATTCGACAAACAAACCCAACTCTGTCCAACGCCTGAGGGTCTGTCGTGTCATCTTGGGGTCCTGCACAAAATGCTCCGGCGCCACCGTATCGAGCAGGGTCGTTTTGTCAAGCGGTCTTGCGGAAGCCAGGACTGCGTGGTGCAAGACCAGCAGAACGCTCGGCAGTCCGTCCGCAGTGATGTTCAGTACTGTCACGCGTTGAATTCCTCCAATACAGCTTCTGCGCGTACGTGTTGCACGATGCCGGCCCAAACACGATCAGGACGATCTGGATCGCGCAAATCGGCGGGGATCAGCAACACCGTGAGTGCGGCATGTGAGTACCACAGCCAGTCGCGCTCATTGGGTTTCATTGGACGTGCGGGCCACAGGACCAATCGCACTTCGTTGGCGCCGCCTTCGAGCGCCTGGCCGCCCGTCATATCGATGTCATCGATGAAAGCATCCGATGCCAATTGCTTTAAACGCGTTTGCAGACCGGACCGCACGGCAGCATCTGCAGTGTCCAGAACGACAGTGTGCGGGTTCAACCGGGTCAGGAAGGCGTCAATGAGATTGAAATACCCGCGTTCCCGGACGTTGCCGAATTCGTGCGTTACGACCCGAACCTGGCCGATGCCGGTATCGGGTGTGAGAACTGACAGCCCGGTGACCGCTCTCGGCGCGAATCGGTCGATGCGATGAACATAAGGTGGTCGATAGTGGGCACTGTCGGCGCGCACTTTCCAATGCTGGGCGCAACCACCGCAACACACCGACACCGCCGCATACGCGTTGGGTTGGTTGAGCGTATACAACTCCCGCAATGCCGCCGACACTTCCACCGTTCCAGTGGCGAAGGAAAGCATCGCAGCGACGCCAGCGCTGGCAGCCTGACTGGAGAGCGTGCGGGCTGCATTCATGCGCGCCGCGAAGGTGGCTTCGCGCATGTGCCTGGGGTCCAGAATGCGGACCGCCGCGTAGATCGGCTCTGCCCCGCTCAACGCCTCCTCTGCGTCCATGTCCAGATCCGGGCGAGTGGCGCGCAACCCCACCAGTTCCACTAGGCCTGCCATCGCCATCAGATTGAGCGTGCGCAGATTCCAGTCTCTATTGACCGGCGAATTCGATGAAATGCCAGCACGGCGGCGCTCGAGGTCAACCCACACCCACCCCGTCGAACCCACATGCGGCACCGGATGTCCGATCATGCTTTGCCATCGTTCAAATGCGCGGTCGTTCCCGATCAGCGTTTGTTGCGACAGGTCTCGCGCCTGAACAACGTCTTCATCGGTGTAGAGCAACAGACTGGCAGACGCCAGACCATCACGGCCACCGCGTCCCACCTCCTGGTAGAAGCGGTCCAGCGACTCCGGCATCGTCGCGTGGATGATGGTTCGGACATCGGCCTTGTCAACGCCAAGTCCGAATGCGGACGTCGCAACCATCCCGTCCAGTTGATTGGCTGCCCAGGTCGTGAGCAATCGCTCCCTGTCCTGTGGCCCTGTAGATCCGGTAAACGCGTCGATCCGGGCAAAGCCCTCCGCGCGCAGCAGCGCCAGGAATTCCTGCGCCACAAGCGGCCGGGTCACATACAGGATGAAGGGCCGGGGCGCTGCTTTGAGGACCTCGACGACGCGCTGACGTCGCGCTGCTTCGTCAGCGCATCTGAAAACGGCGTACCGGGGCTCCGCTCGCAGATGCACACCTGATACCACCTGCGTTGCCGCGGGCGGCCCGAAATGGTGCTGCAGCAACGCGACACTTGCAGGCGTCAAAGTGCCAGACGCAAGGGCAACGCGAATGGCGCGACCCGCATTGGTTTCACTCAACTGACGCAAGTGTCGAATCAAAGCGGGTAGCAACTGAAACTCGGGCCGGAAGCCTTGCCCCCAAGTCGCCACAAGATGCGCCTCGTCAACAATCACGTGCGTGAGTCGTCCAGCAGTCGCAGCGGTCTCTAGAGATTCCCGCAGCACGCCCGTACCACTCTCCGGCGAAGTGAACAGCATCTTCTGAGACCCCTGGCGGATGGCACGATGGACCTGCGCGCGTTCCTCACGCGTCAGTCCTCCGTGATATGCCAGCGGAATCGGTTGCCACCCCGGGTCTTGCTGCTTCAGCAACTCCGACATCCGACGAGCCTGGTCAATTGCGAGTGCAACCGTTGGAACAATGGTCAAAGCCATGTGGCCATCGCCATCGAGCAAGGGTGCCAACTGCGCGAGCAACGACTTGCCGCTGCCGGTGGGCAAATTGGCAATCAGTGTGATTTCCGCCGGAAGGTGGATGAGCGCGCGCACAGCCTCCCGCTGGCCTGCCCCGGTAAACGTTGGGAGGCCCAATTTGCGCCGGACAATGGCGTCGGCCGGAACCTCTAACTTCTGCCGTGCAGAAATGGCGGCAAACGCATCGTCAAACAGATCCGTCTGCGCTCCCAGCCATTGCAAACGCACCGGACGAGCCCGGATGTCCAGGCCCTGCGCGCGCTCTGCAACGTCAAAACCTGCGGCACGCCATCCCGCCGCGTCTGGCCAAGCCTGGCCCAGCGGCATTGGCAACCAGTGACTCCCCCCGGCACTGGCAACGTGCAGTGACCAATGACGCACAAGGGCAAACAGATCGGCATGCGCCGCGATCCCCTCCTGCATCGCATTCCACACTTGCAGCAATCGTTGAGCCAGACCTTCAGCGCCGCCCTTGGCATGTGCCATCCAATGCGAGGCGACATCTTGCAGGCTCTGCACGCCATCAATCGCTGCCGGCATCGTCGAACGGCATCTGGTTGGACACAAACACAGCGCCTACGCTGTCGAGGCGCAGCTCCGGTTGCTGGATCGCCCCGCGAAGGGCCGTGTAAAACGATTCATGATGATCCAGATCTTGAGTCTCGAAAAGGGCTTGATCACCTGTCAGTCGCGCTATACGTGCCTGACCCTGCGCCCGACGCAACGCTTGCTGGCCATCGGCAGCCGCCAGAGCGTTCGAAACATGTTCCCTCATTTCTGCTGAATCCAGTATCCATTGGTGCGCCTTGGATCGGGCGTCGTTACAAAGGCTTTCCCAAGACTGCAGCCACGTCACATTTCCAGCATTCTGCAAACGGCGCCAGCGCGAAGGATTGAGATTGAAATCGGCGTCACCCACGGTTCTGTCGCAAGTTCGATAGCTTTCAAAGGCCACCGACGGAACCTCTGCAATGACATCCCCTCCTCCGTGCACCCAGACCGAGAAAAACAGGGGCGGCAGACTGGCGCCCGCTTGCCGTGCGAGAGCCTTTCGTCGTGCAAGGCCGACGCCACTTTCGCCATCTTCCTCCGGGTCCGTCATGGGTTCAACGACATAGTCGAAGCGGAAATAGAGGTCCGACCCGCTCGGGTCGTTGACAACGTGCCCAGGCCGGACACGCCACAAGCCGAACACCCGGCCACGGTCATCCATGCGACTGAACTCTTCAAGTGCAGTGACCACAGGATCGCCGATGCGCAACAGACGTACGTTGCTTGCCAACCCATCGGGTGAGGTCGCGCTGGAGCGCTGGCACGCATAGCGATGCGTGAATGGCAGAGATGCACTGCTGGCCGGCGAATCCAGATCGATCGCAGCAAGGAAGGTCTGGAGGAAACGCCCCATTGGCAGCAAGGTGGGTTGCTGGCCCCGGTAGGAATAGCCGACCCGGAAAATCTCATCCCCGTTCGAGCGCGATGACTCATGCCGCCAGACGAACCGCAGAGCGCCCTTCGCAAAGGCCGCAAAGGCTGCTTTCCAGTTCCTCCAGTCTTTGTCTCCCTCGTAAAGCAGATCCAGTCCCGTCGTGTCCGGGCTTCCCAACGCGTCCAACGCGTCCTGCTGATCGATCCGACGCAGTTCGCGTGCCACACGGCCCTGCTCTCCCGAAAGATCGTCGCATAAGTCATCGAAAGCAGATGCACCATGATCGGCCCACGCATCCGCGAGCGGTTGCGCGGACTCTTCGATCAGATATTGAAGACTGGCCACAGAGCGATCAAACACGCCCCAACCGACACCCATGAGGTTGTACCATGCCGTTTCATTGGGGTTGTCCCGATCAACCAGAACCACCGATCGCACTGACTTGCCGGAGCCAAAGCGATCCAGGCGACCCAATCTCTGTTCAATCCGGTTTGCCGACGGTGGCAGGTCATAGTGCAGGGCCACCTTGTACCCGCCATGCAAATTGACTCCTTCTTCTGCACGCGAGTCGCACACAAGAATCCGGCACGCCGAGGGATCTGAGATGAATGTCTGCCAGGCTGGAACCTCTTCGTCAGCATCTTCGTCTTCAAAGGACTCTGCACTTGCCACCGTATGACGCTGGGTCCAACGCGGGAAGGTTTCAGCCAGCGCTGCGCATGCGACATCGGCTTCATCGACGGTGTCGCAGAACACGACGATTTGCAGATCGCGTTCCTGCAACAATTTGAAGGCTGTCGAACACAAGGCCTCGACTCGACTGCTGTCACTCCGCGCCGCCTGTGCAATGGCATCCACTTCGTGCGCGAGTCGAAGCGCTTCTGGATCCGCGACGCGGGCGTCCGCCAGGAGCGAAGCCACAGACGCGGCCACACGCGGGTGGATCGCCCACTGCATCAGCCCCGCACGCAAAGCCAAATTGGTATGCGCCGCACCGGACAACTGGAGCCTAAGTTGCTCGATCTGTCCGGACAATGAAGCCGTCCGCCGGCCCGCGAAATCAACGCGCTCGAGCCCTTTTCGCTGAATCGTGTAGTACGGGAAAGCCGCCCGGCGATTGCGAAGCACTCTCCGGTGCAGTCGATACGTTTCTCCAAGATGGGTTCTGAGCGCTCCCAGCGCCGACAGATACGTCTCGTCATCTTCCGCAGGGAAGGTGTCCAGAACCCCCTGCAGTTCCTCGATGCGCGAGAGCAACAGCGGATCGTCGGTGAACGCGCTCGCCAACCGATCCAACTCATCGGGCAGAGAGTAGAGGTTGTCCGGAACCAGCGTCGCAACAATTTCGGCAATCATCTGGCGCGATTCGAGGCGGCGCACGAACCCCGGCAAGTCATCAAGCGGAAAGACAGTCGGATCGAGCAAATGCATAACGCGCAGAAAGCCCGCGCTGTCACTCAGTACCGGAGTCGCCGAAAGCAGCAAAAGACGCGGAACGCGGGCCGTATGCTCCTTGAGCAAGTCGTAGAGCGAGTTTGACTTGTCTGCCGACTGCCTGGACAAATGATGCGCCTCATCGACTACCAGCAGTTCCGCCGACGGCAGGAGTTCCGCAAGCAGTTCGACTTGGTCATGCGCAACGACATTCACGAAATCGTCAAGAAGGGACTTCAAGCCGAAACGTCGGCTTAACTCGTCGCGCCATTGAGCCACCAACGGTGCGGGTACAACCACAACAACCTTCGCGCCCGCCGGATCATCGAGCACGCACTGCCGGATGATGATGCCCGCTTCGACGGTCTTGCCGAGACCGACCTCGTCCGCGAGCAAATAGCGTTGCACCGGATCAGTCAGAACCCGGCGGACAACGTCGAATTGATAGTCCACCAACTCGACGGACGCGCTCAGCAAGGAGTTCAGTCCGACGCAACAGACGTGCTGATCTGACACCGCACGCGCAAAAGCGGCGCGCGCTTCATGAAGAAACGGGGTTTCGGTCGCCTGTGCGATCAGAAACGGAACGGGATCGCGCAACGGCCGGGACCATCGCGTTTCCAGGTCCTGGACATCACAGTTGACAGCGTCTCCGTTGGGAAACTGCACCAGGACCACACGCTCCTCTGCATCCAGCACGCGTCCTGCTTGCCAGCGCCCGCCTGCCATATGACGTCGATAGACGCGCGTTTGTGCTGGCAGCGTGACGACCTTCAGATCAGCAGTCGCACACTGGATCGACTCGACCGTAATCCCCGGCGCCTCAAAGTACCGGACCGTCGCAATTTTGCCGTCGGTGCGGATCAGTTTTCCAATGCCCCGCGAGGCGTTAGATGCACTTTTTACCTCGACGAAATCGCCAGGAGAAGCCATACCACGACCCTTACGATCTGACGGCGAGTCAACTCCGATGAGGCGAGTTCGCGCGCTCGAATCGGGTGCATAAAGAGAAACCGGCACTGCGGGTCCGGCCGGTTTGACGAATCGATTCTGAGTGATAGCGGTCTCCTGCGCACCCCGCTCGCACCTTGCGAATCAAGCAGCACACTTGTTACCGAGTGTGCCAGCTATTTGAGATGTTTCTCAAGACAAACCTGTTTACTAAGCGGTCGGAATTGAATATTTCCCGTTAGAGGGACTTTTCCTCCATCCGATGGGGGAGAAGCGTCCTCGTGGAGGAACTTGCTGGTGAGCGACAGGCAATGATTTGATCAGAACCGTGGACCAAGACCTACAAGGCGCTCGTTCACGGCGATCCACGCCGATCGTGCTCAATGAGCGCTGGGCTGGCGCCGCCATCGAGGGCGTCATTCGACAGGAGCGGATCGAGACGGTCTAACTCGCTGTGGATATGCATGGCTACCGACCTCGCAATGGGCCTGTCTCGACTATTGGGCTTCGACCTGTGCCTACGACTCAAGGAACTCAAGCAGCGCCACCTTTTCGTGCCCAAGGGCATGACGGTCCCCAGCGAGATCGCCGCCGTGTGTTAGGCCACCGTGAACACCGACCTGATTGAAGGCCATTGGGACACCCTGGTGCACCTGGTCGCCTCGGTGATGTCGGGCCGTGCCAGCGCGGTGACCGCACTGGCGAGGTTTGGATCAGCAGCGCGGCGAACTCCAATCTATGACGCAGGCGTCCATTTGGGCAAGCTGCTGAAGACGGCGTTCTTGGCCACTACTTCGTCAATGCCGGCTTCCGCCGCGTGCTGCGACGGGTCCTCAACCGCGGCGAAGCGGTCAACGCGCTCAAGCGCGCGACCTACACCGGCCGCGTCGCGCCTGCGCAAGCCCGGCGTGCCGACGATATGCAGGCCGTTGCCGATGCGTTGAGCCTGTTGGCCGATCGTGATGGCCTGGAACACCACGCAGATGCCGGCGGTGCTGGATCGGTGGGCCAACCGGCGCCAGATCGTGCCGCCGGCACTCCGCGGGCGCATCGCGCCGACGCGGCTGGAGGGCATCAACCTGCGGGGGTGTGTACCGCTTCCCGGTCGAGCGCTATGCCGCGCAGTTTTTACCATCACAAACTGGAGCCAAAACAAAGGCCAGCGGCTGACATCAACCCAGGAGAGCGTTCGATTTGGTGGGGTGGGCGACCCATTTGCGTCTATGGTCAGAAGCGGCCCTGAAGCGACCTGAGAATGAGTTTTTCGTGCTCGCTTGGAGATTGGCCATGCAGATCAAACTCAGTCTGGCGGTTTGTGACGGAACGGTCGAGTCGGATCCGCAGGCGCTGCTCACGATGGAGCTCGATTCGCATCCGAGCATCGAGACGCTGGGCTTGAGCTTGGCGAACGGCAAAGCAGCCCTCGTGCGGTTGCAGGCCGAGATCGTCAAGCGGCAGGTCGAGCTGATGTCGACCAGCCAGCGCCGATGCGATGGCTGTGGCCTGAATCGCGCCATCAAGGACTTCCACGATGTTCACTATCGCAGCCTGTTCGGCGGCGTTGTCGTGCGCGTGCCCAGGTGGCGGCGATGCGCGTGCACTGCACGCGCTGAAATCGCCGTTCGCCGGCGCTGGATTTCGGCAGAGCTGGAGTACGTCCAAAGTCGCTTGGCCGCCACGATGCCCTATGCCAAGTCGGCGCAGTTGCTGGAGCTGTTGTTGCCGGTGACCGCGGCCAACGCGCCAAGCACGGTGCGAGAGCACACGCTGGAGGTCGGCCGCCGACTGGATGCGCAGGGCGTTGAGGCCCTGCCAGAAGAGGTGCCGGTGGCGAGCAAATCGCACGTCACCACGGTCGGTCTGGACGGCGGCTACCTGCGGCTTTGCCACCCCGACGAGGAGAAATCGTTCGAGGTCATCGCCGGCCGCGCCATGCGCGCTGGCGTCGGTCAGCGCAGCGTGGCGTTC
>NZ_JBBKZV010000058.1:0-20346 GCF_037889915.1 Variovorax humicola
GGCGGTGGAGGGTTCCTGCAAGCCCGGCATCGAGTTCACCTCGCGCGAGGTGCTGCGCGTCGGCGTCGCACTGCTGGGCATGCGCATCACCTTCTCGCAGATCGCCGCGCTCGGATGGCATCCGGTGGTGATGGTGGTGGCCTCGGTCGTCATCACCATCGTGGTGGCGATGATCGCCGCCCGCGCGATGGGCTTCCAGACGCTGTTCGGCCTGCTCACCGGCGGCGCCACCGCGATCTGCGGCGCCTCGGCCGCCATGGCGCTGGCTGCCGCCTTGCCGTCGCATCCGGGCAAGGAACGCGCCACGCTGTTCACCGTGATCGGCGTGTCGGCGCTGTCGACGCTGGCCATGATCGTCTATCCGGTCATCGTCAGGCTGCTGGGCTTCGACGCCACGCATGCCGGCATGTTCCTGGGCGGCACCATCCACGACGTGGCCCAGGTGGTGGGCGCGGGCTACGGCATGTCGCCGGAAACCGGCGACGCCGCCACGGTGGTCAAGCTGATGCGCGTGGCCATGCTGCTGCCGGTGATCGTGTGCGCGGTCATGTTGAGTCGCGGCCGCGCTGGCGAGCAAGGCGGCAAGCGCCCGCCCATCCTGCCCTGGTTCGCGGTGGGCTTCGTCCTGCTGGCCGCCCTCAACAGCACCGGCTGGATCCCCAAGTCGGTGCAGACCTTCGCCAACGACCTCTCGGGCTGGTGCCTGGTCATCGCCATCAGCGCGCTGGGCATGAAGACCCAGCTCAAGGAACTCGCCAGTGTCGGCGTCAAGCCGATCATCCTGATGGTCGGTGAAACCGTGTTCCTCGCGGCGCTCGTCGCGGCGATGTTGCACTGGGGCATGTAAGAACGGAAGGAGCCAACGAAATGAGCGCAGTACGACAGGCGACGATCCTCATCGTGCCGGGACTTCGTGACCATGTGGAAGACCACTGGCAGACGCACCTCGCGCGCAATCTCGCAGGCGAGCGCAAGGTCGTCACGGTGCCCCCGCTGGAGGCCGACAAGCTGAGCCGCGCGGCGCGCGTGGCCGCCATCCAGAAGACCCTGGAGCGCATCGATGGCCCGGTCCTCGCCGTGGCCCACAGTGCCGGCGTGGTCATGCTGGTGCACTGGGCAAAGGTGCACGCACAGGCCAGGCCGCTGGAAGGCGCGTTGCTGGCAGCCCCGCCGGACTTCGAGTCGCCCCTGCCCGCGGGCTATCCGACGCTGGACGCGCTGGACGCCAACGGATGGCTGCCGCTGCCGCGCTCGCCACTGCCCTTCCGCAGCATTCGTGGCAGCCAGCACGAACGATCCGCTGGCCCGCTTCCACCGCGTGGAAGACATGGCCCGCGCATGGGGCAGCCGGCTGGTGAAACGTGGGCCCGGTCGGCCACCTGAACCCGGCCTCCGGCCACGGCGAATGGCCGCTCGCAGAGGAATTCGTCGACTCGCTGGAAGCCTGACCCAAACGATCCGATCGGAGATTGTTGCGGCGCTGCTGCTGGGCTGCCTTGTCCTGGGCAATGCCCATGCACAGCCAGTCGGCGCGGAGCGTGCAGCGCTTCCCGCGGGCGGAGGGTGAGATCGGCGCGTCGACGTGGTGCCGAAGACGCTTCATCACGTGAGAGTTGGGCCCGGTCAGCCGCGCTCCTATAGTTCGGCGAATGCCCTCGGACGATCCCACCAAGGTTCGATTGACGCTGGAGCATGGCTCGACTAAAACGTCGACCCATGGACTCACACGCTGAGCTTGCCAGGATGCCAGCGCCCGCGCGGCGGGTGCGAAGCGTGAGACTTCTGGTCGCGGCATGCGTTCTGGCAAGCGCAGGCATCGCCGACGCGCAGGACTCGGCCATACCGGCGTTCAAGACCGTGGACTCCATGGAAGCGCGCATGCAGGGCTGCGTCACGTGCCACGGTCAAAGCGGCCAAGGCACCAGCAATGAGTACTTTCCCCGCATTGCGGGCAAGCCGGCTGCCTACCTCTACAACCAGTTGGTGGCGTTTCGTGACGGCAAGCGCGAGTACCCGCCCATGAATTACCTCGTGGCGTACCTGCCCGACGCGTATCTCAAGGAGATCGCAACGTATTTCTCGAAGCAGCGGCCGGCCTATGAAGCGAAGCAGACTGGCGCCGTGGGACCCGAAGTGCTTGCGCGCGGATCGACGCTCGCGCTCACGGGCGACCCGACCAAACAGCTGCCGGCATGCATCAACTGCCACGGCCCGGCCCTGACCGGCATGGAGCCGGGCATTCCGGGTCTTGCCGGGCTGCGCACCTCCTACATCATCGCGCAGCTCACGCGGTGGCGAACCGGCCATCGGCAGGCCGCACAGCCTGATTGCATGAAGCGCATCGCAGATCGACTGTCGGAGTCCGACGTGCGTGCGGTTGCCAGCTGGCTGGCGGCGCAAGACCCGCCGCGCGAGGCGTCTCCGATGCCGGTCAACCTTCAGGGCATGCCGCTATCGTGCGGCAGCCAGAAAGCGGCGCCATGAGACGTGGGACACGCATCTTCCTGATCGTCGCAGTGGCCGCGGTGGTGGTCATCGCGGGCGCGCTCGCGCTGTTCACCCCGGGCTACCTGCCAGTGGTCCCCGGTGCAGTGGCAATCGACCCCACGACGCAGACGCTCAAGAAGGGTGAATACCTCGCGCGTGCCGGCGATTGCGTCGCCTGCCACTCCGACCCCGGCGGCAAGCAGTTTGCGGGCGGTCGGCCCATGCCCACGCCCTTCGGCAATCTGTACGCGCCCAACATCACGGGCGACGACGAGACCGGTATCGGCAAATGGACGGCCGACGACTTCTACCGGATGATGCACAAGGGCCTTTCGCGCGACGGGACGCTGCTCTATCCCGCGATGCCTTTCGCCTCGTACACCAAGGTGACGCGCGAGGACTCGGACGCCATTTATGCCTACCTGATGTCGGTGCCGCCGGTGAGCCAGAAGAACCGCCCGCACGAGCTGCGCTTTCCGTTCAACCAGCGCGACCTGCTCATCGGCTGGCGAACGCTTTACTTCAAGGAAGGCGAGTACGAGCCGGACAAGAACAAGTCGGCGCAATGGAACCGCGGCGCCTACCTGGTGGAGGGCCTCGGGCATTGCGCGATGTGCCATACCGCGATCAACAAGCTGGGCGGCTCGAAGACTTCCGAGGAGTTCGAGGGCGGGATGATCCCCAACCAGAACTGGTATGCGCCCTCCCTCACGTCGAACCGCGAGGCCGGCCTGGGCAACTGGAGCATCAAGGAGATCAGCGAGCTGCTGCAGGTCGGCGTGTCGCCGCGGGCCACGGTCTACGGGCCGATGGCCGAGGTGGTCTACAACAGCCTGCAATACCTCAGCGATGCGGATGTCGAAGCCATGTCGGTCTACCTGAAGGAGCTGCCGCAGCACGACACCGGCGCACCTCCGCCCAGCAGCGCACGACTGGTAAGCCCGAACGTCATGGAACTTGGTCGCAAGATCTACGCGAAGCAATGCGCGATGTGCCATGGCGACGAAGGCAAGGGCAACCCGCCCAGCTATCCGCCGCTCGCCGCCAACCAGTCGATCACGATGTCGTCGCCGGTCAACTCGATTCGCATGGTGTTGAACGGCGGCTACGCACCCGGCACGAAGAAGAATCCGCAGCCACATGGCATGCCACCCTTCTCGCACATCCTCAACGACGATGAAGTGGCAGCCGTGGTGACCTACATCCGCGTCGCGTGGGAAAACAGCGGAACGCCCGTGACGCCCGCGCAGGTCAGCGAGCTGCGCCCGCTCATCCCGGAATAGACAAGGCTCGCACGATGGCAACCCAGGACATCGACCCCAAGGCATCCGATCCCGCGAATGAAGACGCCCGCGTCGAGGAGATCCTGCAGCGCGGACCGGCCGGCGCGTTCGCGGTGGCCGGCCTCGCGACCTTCATCGTCGTGGCGATCTTCTTCATCTTCTACTTTCTCGTCTACCTGCCGCGGGGAGCGATCCAGTGACCGCCACGAGCGCCGGCGCACCCCACGCATCGGAGGCGGTCGCCGTCGCGGCGGAAAGGCGCTGGGCGATCATCGTCGTGCTCATCGTTGCGCTGTTGCTCGTGATGATCATCTTCACGGGCTTGCACTGGGCGTCGATGCCGCCCTCGCGCGTGGAGACCATCGATCCGCGCAAACTCCACCTCGAGGGCGAGTTCGTCGAGAACAACCTGGGCACCACGGTGGCTTCGGACGGCAAGGTCACCGTCCGCCTGATCGCGCAGCAGTATTCGTTCGAGCCGCAATGCCTGGTGGTGCCGGCTGGCGTGCCGGTCACTTTCCGCGCAACGAGCACCGATGCGATTCATGGATTCGTCATCGACAGGACCAATGCCAATGTGATGCTGGTGCCCGGCTTTGTCGCAACCTTCACCGCCACCTTCGACAAGGCCGGCGAGCGGCTCATGCCCTGCCACGAATATTGCGGCACAGGCCATGAGGCGATGTGGGGGCGCGTGCAGGTGATGGCCGCCGATGAGTTCCTGACCCGCGCCAAGGGCGGAGAGAGGATGAGCTGTGTTCCTCGCTAGACGACTCGTGCTCGCGCATTTCTGGGTCGCCTTTGTGGCCTTCGCTGTCGCCATCCTGCTTGGTGAATGGCAGATGTACGTGCGCAGTCCGCTGAGCGCATGGGTCAGCGACCCGGAGTACTACTACCGCTCGGTGACCGGGCACGGCACGGTGATGGGCTACGTGCTGCCGACACTGGTGGCGATGGGCTTCGGCTATGCCATCGTCGAGCTTGCGCTGAAGCAGCCACTTGTCGGCCTGCGCTGGGCGTGGGCGGGCTTCTGGCTCGCCATCGTGGGCACCGTGATGGCGGCGACGCCGGTGGCTCTGGGCCGCGCGTCGGTGCTCTTCACGTTCTATCCGCCGATGATCGGCAGCCCGTTCTACTACCTGGGCGTTGTGCTGGTGGTCGTGGGTTCGTGGATCTGGGTCGCCCTCATGGCCGTCAACCTGAAGGCTTGGAAGTCGCGGAACCCGGGCACGCCGGTGCCGCTGGCGATGTTCGGCAATGTCGCGGGCGCCTATCTCTGGGCATGGACTTCGGTGGGTGCGGCGATCGAGATCCTGTTCCTGATACTGCCCGCCGCACTGGGCCTGAAGGACACGATCGACGCCGGCCTGGCGCGCGTGTTCTTCTCCTGGACGCTGCATGCCATCGTCTACTTCTGGCTCATGCCGGCCTACATCGCGTTCTACGCGATCGTTCCGCGCGCCATTGGCGGGCGACTCTACAGCGACACGATGGGTCGCGTCGCCTTCGTGCTGTTCCTCGTGTTCTCGATGCCCATCGGCATGCATCACCTGTTCGCCGATCCGCAAGTGGGGGCAGGGTTCAAGTTCCTGCACGCGGTGTTCACCGCGATGGTGGCGGTGCCGACCTTCCTGACGGTCTTCACCATCGTTGCGTCGGTCGAGATCGCGGCGCGCTTGCGGGGTGGCAAGGGACTCTTCGGTTGGGTCATGGCGCTGCCGTGGGGCAATCCGATGATGCTGGCCGTCACCTTCTCTTTCATCATGCTGGGCTTTGGCGGTGCGGGCGGGCTCATCAACATGAGCTACCAGCTCAACGAGACGATCCACAACACGCAATGGGTGACGGGGCACTTCCACCTCATCTTTGCCGGCGCCATCGTCATCATGTACTTCATGGTGGCCTACGACCTCTGGCCGCAGCTGACGGGCTGCAAGCCGCTTCCCGATTCACTGGTGAAGACTCAGCTCTGGCTATGGTTCGTCGGCATGATCGTGATGACGTTCCCGTGGCACTGGGTCGGCCTGCTCGGCATGCCGCGACGCATGGCGTACTTCGACTTCTCCAACCCTGCGCTCGCCGGGCAAGGCTGGACACTGGTGGCAGGAACCATCGGCGGCTTGATGCTGGTGGTATCCGCCCTCCTCTTCGTCTACATCCTCGCGCGTGCGGGCAAGAGCGAGGCAAGGACGGCGCCCTTCACCTTCAGCACTGCCGTCCATATGCCGGCGACAACGCCAGTGGCCTTGAACGGCTTCGGGCTCTGGGTCTCGTTGATGATCGCCCTGACGGTCGTGAATTACGGCTATCCCATCGTGCAACTCGCTGCGCTGAAGGACACGTCCGTTCCGGCCATTCCGATTGGGGGACGGTGATGCAGGAACCTGGCATGTACGCGTGGAGCAATCCCTGGTTTCGCCGGAGCGTGCTGGGCCTCGTCGCGCTTGCCGCATTCACGCTTCTGGTCGGTTTCGTCTGGCTGCCCTCCGTGCATGCCGACTTCTCGGCCAAGGGAATCTGGGACAGCATTTGCAGGGCGGCAGGCATGCCCAGCCAGTGGAGTGGCGCCGTAACGCCGCCGAAGGCCAGTGCAGGAACGACCAACGTCGTACTGACGCGCGACATGACGCGCCCGGGCGCGGGCGATTCGGTCGGTCGCGGTGCCACCATCGCGGTGCAGCAGTGCAGCATGTGCCACGGGGCACAAGGCATGAGCGAAGCCAACGCGCCGAACCTGGCGGGCCAATATCCTGAAGTCGTCATCAAGCAGCTACATGACTACAAGCACGGCGCCCGGTCCAGCGCCTTCATGCAAACCATCGCGCAGAAGTTGACGGACAAGGACATCCAGGACCTCGCCTCGTATTACGACTCGCTACCCAAGGCGCGAGCGGCCACTGTGCGCGGGGACGAACCCGGCGCACCCGCGCTGGTTCGCGTGGGCGACCCGCTGCGCAACATCGTCCCCTGTGTTTCGTGCCATGGCGGCATCGATCACAAGATCGGAACACCCTGGCTCGAAGGCATGCCGAAGGAGTACCTGCTGAGCCAGTTGAAGGGCTTCGCATCGGGGGCGCGGCGCAACGACAGCTTCGCCCAGATGCGCAATGTGGTGCGTCCGATGACAGCCGACGAGATCAACAGTGTTGCGGAGTTCTACGCGCGGCGGGAGCCGGTGGCGGGCGTTCGCTAGACCTGGCTGATGCGGCAGGTGCGGCAGGTGCGGCAGGTGCGGCAGGGCCGATCGCCTGCTCGCGCCTGAATGCGTCCAGGTGACCACGCTGGCGCAAGGTTGCGAGAGCAGGCAAACCCACCCGGCGCATGGGCTTCACGCCGAGGGTGCGCGAGGAGTAGATTCTTGCCGATGGTCATCCCGCCAACGGCCTATGCGCCATTGTTCGTCGCGGTGAGTTCGGCACTCCTCTATGTCTCGCGGGGCGCGATCAAACATCCCCTTTCGCACGGCTTCTATCGATTCTTCGCGTGGGAGTGCATCCTGGGCCTGGTCTGGCTCAACCTGCCCGTCTGGGGCAACGACCCGCTCTCGCCTTCCAAATTGGTGTCGTGGGTGCTGCTTTTTGTATCTGCATGGCTCCCCCTGTACGCGGCGCGTCTGTTGGCTCTCTATGGGCAGCCCGGGGAAGCGCGCAATGACGAGACCTTGCTCGGCTTCGAAAAGACAAGCACGCTCGTGACCATCGGTGCGTTCCGCTACACCCGCCACCCCATGTACACGGCATTGATCTGCCTGGCATGGGGCATCTTCCTGCAGCAGTTCACGTGGCGGGGGCTGGCGCTCGTTTTTTCGGCAACCGCGCTCCTGTTCATCTCCGTGTTTCGAGAGGAACAAGAATGCCTGGCGCATTTCGGCGAGGCCTACCGGGACTACATGCGCCACACACGGCGCTTCGTGCCGTTCCTGTTTTGAACCGAAATTCACGATCGCTCAGCGTGAGATCCCCTTGTGGCCGAGTTCCTCGCGCTTGTGCACTTGCATTCCGGCCAGCGCGTCGTTGCGGCATCTCGCCACCGGCCCCAGACGCTGGCCACCTCGACCAGCCGCGGTCACATTCGCATGCCCCCCGACGCATGAATCCACGACGACAGGACGAGCACGGCGAAGTCTGTTCGTGGGCACCCGCGGAACCGGCTTTGCCGGGCCGCTGGGTGCGCCCCCTGGAGGGGGAGGCGCCGCAGGCGCATCGGGGGGGAGCAAGTCACCCCGCAGCCGCATCCGGCAGGCGCACCAGCAGCACCGGGACCGGCGCGCTTCGAATGACGGCCTCGGCGCCGCTGCCCAGGAGCATGCGCTTGACGCCGCTCCTTCCGTGGGTGCCCAGGATGATGATGTCGGCAGGCCAACTCCTGGCCTGTTCGACGACCATTTCCGCCATGCTGCCGGGAGCGCCGGAGCGCAGCACTGCCTCGGCTTCGACGCCGGCCGACCTTGCTTTCTCCACGGCGTCCTCGAGCACTCGCGATCCGTATTCGCGCATGGCGTCGGCCCACCGGCCACCGTGGCTCTGGTACGCATCCATGGATTGGGAAAGAGGCATGTCGCCAAGCGCGTGGAACACTTGCAGATGCCCCTTTGACAGGGTAGCGAGACGAATGGCTTCGTCGAGGCCGTGCTTCGACGTCTCGCTTCCGTCGAGCGGAACCAGAATTCTTTCGTACATCGAAGTTCCCTTCATGCGCGCGGCGATCTGCGTTGCGCGGATCCGTGCACGGCACAGGTCGTCGCTTCAGATGCCCGCTGGCGCCCGAAGCCCCGATGCTCGTTTCCGAGCGCACATGCTGCGCAAGGAACCCGTGCTTGTCAACGTTGCGCATTGCCGCTGGCGAACCCCTTGTCCCGTGGACTACGATCCAATGTACCGTCGCAAACAGCTCGTCGAGAAGGCGCGACTGGTGACCGGCACTGAATGAACAACTCGGCGCAAGAAGTATTCGATGAAGCATTTCGGTCGACTGATGCGCAGCGTCAGCTTGAGCGGCTACGTGGAGCTGGTGAAGTCACTCGGCCGCGACCCCCATGCGTTCCTGCGAACCGTGGGGCTGCAGGCGAAGCTGCTGGACGATCCCGAGACATTGATTCCAGGTGACGCCGTCCGCGAACTTCTCGAAATCACCGCACGTGCCACCCGCACAGAAGACTTCGCACTGCGCCTTGCGGCGCAGCGCAAGCTTTCCTCGTTGGGGCCCATCAGCCTCGTGCTGAAGGAGGAGCCCACGCCGCGGGCTGCGCTCGACACGTTGTGCCGCTATCTGAAGCTGGTGAATGCCTCGCTGATCACCCGCGTAGAAGACACAGGCAGTGTCGTTGTCATTCGCGAGGACCTGCTGGCAACCCCCGGGTTGCCGATGCGCCAGTCGATGGAACTCGCCATCGGCATCCTGTTCCGCATCCTCGGCGAACTGATCGGCCCGCAATGGCGACCGTTCCAGGTCTGCTTCACGCACCGGCCGCCTGCCGACGTCTCGGGACATCGCGCATTCTTCGGTCGCAACGTCAAGTTCAACCACGACTTCAACGGGCTGGTCTGCACGGCGGCGGATTTGCAAAGGCCGCGTGCGTCAGCGGACCGGGGCGCGACACGATTCGCGCAGGAGTATCTCGATGCGGCGTTGAAGGAACGCGGCGAAAGCGCACACGAGACCTGCCGCGAAATGATCCTGGCCCTGCTGCCCGGCGGTGTCTGCACGGCTCAGGAAGTGGCACGGCATCTGCGCGTCGATCGCCGCACGTTGCACCGCAAGCTCGATGCGGAGGGCTGCACGTTCAGCGGCGTGCTCGATCAGGTGCGCTCGGATCTGGCCAAGCGCCATCTACGCGATAGCGACCTGCCGCTCGGCGAAGTGGCCGAGCTGCTGGGCTTCTCGGGGCCGAGCAGTTTCAGCCATTGGTTCCGCCGCCAGTTCGGCTGCAGCGCCTCGCAATGGAGCAGGCAGGCCACCGGCGCCGCGGTTCAGGGAGACGAAGCGGTCTCCTGAACCGGGCAGGGCAGGCCGACTCCGCCTTCGAAACGAAGGGCGTGCGACATGCCCTCCAGGAGGAGTCAGGCCGCCTTGCGCAGGAATCCCTGGTTGGCCCCGTTGCGATTGGGCGCGAAGCCATTCGCCAGCAGCGATTCTTCCGCCGTGTCGTAGAAGACGCCGATCTTCGAGATGTCGCGCGCCTGTTGGGCGGTCGCGATCGGGCGGCCGAACTGGCGCGAGATCTGCACCAGTTGTTCGATCTGCGCCACGGTGCCGATCTTGGCCGTGCGCGTCTGGTTCCAGAGCACGTCCTCGGTGCCGCAGCGCACGTGCAGGCCCATGGCGATGCCCATCATGTTCACGGGTAGCACGTTGCGGACCGAGCTTTCCACCGTGAGCACCGCGCCATCGGGAACGGCGCGCAGGAAGTTGGCGAGGTTGTAGATGTTCGGTGCGTCCATGCCACCGCTGATTGCCACCCAGTTCATCACCAGCGGGCCCTTGTAGACGCCGCGGCGCATCAGCCGTTCGACCGACTCGAAGCTGTTGATGTTGTAGCACTGGAATGCGCTCTGGATGCCAGCGGCGGTGAGGCGGCGGATGTGCTCCTCGACCCAGCCGGGCTGGGCCGGCACCGTCATCTCCCTGTAGGCCTCGAAGATGGCGGGAATTTCTCGCGAAGTGCCCTTGAAGTCTGCCAGTTCGGCATGCTCCGTGACGTTCATCTGCGAAGTGTTGACGGTCACCGTCACCTGGTCCGGTTTGGGATCGAGTTCGGCGAGCATGTGGCGCGTGTCGTCGGACAGCCACTTGGCGGCCGCGCCTTCGGACTCCGGCGCGAAGCTGATCGAGCCGCCCACCTGGATGATCATCTCGGGCACGCGCGCACGCACGCCGGCGATGAGTTCATTGAACTTGGACAGGCGCTTGCTGCCCCTGCCATCGAGTTCGCGAACGTGCAGGTGCAACACCGTTGCGCCTGCGTTGTAGCAATCCACCGCCTTCTGGATCTGCGCCTCCATCGTGACAGGGATTTCCTCCGGGAAGTCGGATGGAAGCCAGCCGGGCGCATACGGGGCGGCCGTGATGATCAGGGGTTGCTGGTTCTCAGGGAACAGGTGGCCGTCGAGGAAGTGCATGTCGTTGTGTCTCCGGGTTGCAATGCGAATGTCGGAAGGAATGGAGCAGGTCAGTGCGGAACGTCGCCCTTGATGCCGGCGCGTTCCATCTTCCGCGGCGCGGGCCAGTAGTCGTTCAGTGCGTAGTGCTGGGTGCTGCGGTTGTCCCAGACGGCCACGTCGCCGGGCTGCCAGGACCAGCGCACCTGGTACTCGGGAATGCTGGCCCGGCTGACCAGGTAGTTCAGCAGCAGTGCTGCACCGGGCATCTTGTCGATGCCGTGCCGAACGTTTTCCGGCGTGCTGTAGTTGGCAAAGTGCGTGGTGAAGCCCCCGACATAGAGAATCTTTTCGCCGGTTTCCGGATGCGTGCGCACGACAGGGTGCTCCACCGGGGGGTGATCCTGGCCCAGCTTGAGGCGGGCTTCCGGCGTCATGACGGCACCGAAGGAATGCTCGATGCTGGCCTTGGCGCGCAGGTTCCCGATCTTCTGCTGGATCTCCTGCGGCAACTCTTCGTATGCCTGCACCATGTTGACCCAGATGGTGTCGCCGCCGATCTCCGGGCACTCGATGCAACGCAGCACGGCGCCCATCGCGGGGCTCTGTCGCCACAAGCCGTCGGAGTGGTAGGAGTTCTCGTAGCTGTGCTTGTTGTCGCTGCGATAGATGCGAACCAGGCCAGGGTGCTCCGGATCGCTGCCCACCACCGGGTGGTCCTCCAGCTTGCCGAAGCGGCTCGCGAAGGCCACGTGTTCGGCGCGCGTGATGTCCTGGTTGCGGAAGAACAGCACCTTGTGCTTGAGCAACGCGGACTTGATCTGCGCAAAGAGCTCCGTGTCGCGCGACGCCTCGCCGAGGTGAACGTCCATGACTTGAGCCCCGATGGCGGGCGTGATTGGCTTGATCTTCATTTCTGTCTCCGGTGGAATGGCTCGATTTCGTTCAGTTCGCCTGGATGTCGAACTTCTTGACGATGGCGGCGTTGCGCTCCGACAGCTTCCTGGTTTCGTTCAGCAGCGCCGGGGTGTCGACACTCAGTTCGGGCTCCAGGCCAACGTCGCTGAGCTTCTGCTGCACCGTGGGGGCCTGTGCTGCCTTTTCGATGATTGCGTGAAGCTTCGCCAGAACGTCGGCCGGCAACTTGCTGGAGCCGATGAAGCCGACCCATCCCTGGAACTGGAGTTCCGGGTAGCCGAGTTCTGTCATGGTCGGGACGTCGGGCAGATACTTCGACCGGGTCTTTCCGGAGAAGGCGTACGGGCGAAGCTTGCCGCCCTTGATCAATGGCATCGAGGTGACCATGCCGTCGAACATGACGTCGACCTGGCCGCCAAGCAGGTCCTGGAGAGCCGGCGGCGACCCGGCATAGCCCACGTGTTGCATCTGCAGTCCGCCCCGTTCACTGAGGATCAGACCCGCGTATTGCGACACGGTGCCGGGGCTGTAGCTGGCAAAGCTGGACTTGCCAATACGCGTCTTCAATTGCGCGATCAGGCTCGTGAAATCCTTGGCAGGGTAGTTGGCCGCGCTGACGAGCACGACGCCCGACCTGGCCACTGTCGCAATGGGTACCAAGTCCTTCAGCGGATCGTACGGGGTCTTCATCACCAGCGGTGTCTCAGCCATCACGGTGCTCGCGGCCATCACGATCGTGTTGCCGTCGGGTGCGGACTGCAGCATGGCCTGAAGGCCGATCGAGCCGCCTGCCCCTGGACGGTTCTCGACGATCACCGGTCGGCCGATGTCGATGGACATCTGTTGCCCGAGGACGCGGGCGACGATGTCCATCGTGCCGCCCGGGGGCGCAGGAACGATGAGCCGCATGGGCCGCTCGCCAAACGCCCAGACGTTGAGCGCGAGCGACCATCCAATCAGCGCCATTACGGCGCGTGCCAATCGTGGCAATTTCATTTGATGTCTCCGGTTTAAAGTCGTGTCGGGCCATTGGCCAACGCCGCAAGTATCCGGTTTGCCTCTGATTTGCGTTTGCTCATCAGGGACATCGAATTGCTTATCCGGGGCGCGGGGAGACGCGGTGCGTCGCCCCGCTCGAACTGCCTCGCACGCGTCGGTACGTGGAAGAACTTGGCTCAATAATGCGAATTCCATCTGGGTCAAGGAAGCTACCTGTGAAGCATCACCAGGGTTCGATGGGCAGGCGGTACCTTGAGCGAGAGGCCATCAGTTCACGAATAGGCACATGAACGGTCCCATGAGACATATCACTCATCTCAGGCGGAGTGGCAGTTTGGACGGCTACGTCGAATTGGTGCAGTCGCTCGGTCGAGACCCCTATGCCTTTATGCGAACTGTGGGTCTGCAGGCGAAGTCCCTGGACGATCCCGAGACGCTGATCCCGAGAGATGCGGCGCGCGAATTGCTGGAAATCACTGCGCGTGCCACCCAGACAGAAGATCTGGCGCTGCGTCTTGCGGCGAAGCGCAAGCTCTCTGCCCTCGGGCCTATCAGCCTCGTGCTGAGGGAAGAGCCCACGCCGAGGGCTGCCCTGGACACGCTATGCCGCTACCTGAAGCTGGTGAACCCCTCGCTGACTGTCCGTGTCGAAGACACCGGCGGCGTGGTCATCATCCGGGAAGACTTGCTGCCAAGCCCAGGGTTGCCGATGCGCCAGTCGGTGGAACTCGCCGTGGCCAGCATGTTTCGCATGCTGGGCGAGTTGATCGGACCGCATTGGCGACCGCTGGAAGTCTGCTTCACACATCGTCCGCCGACGGGCGCCTCTTCGCATCGGGCCTTCTTCGGACGGAGCGTCAAATTCAATCAGGAATTCAATGGCCTGGTCTGCATGGCGATCGACTTGTCGAAACCGCGCGAGGTCGGAGACCAGGTGGCGGCGGGCTTCGCGCGCAAATACCTGGAAGCGGCCCTGAGGGATCGAAGTGAAAGCGTGCAGGAAACCTGTCGCCAACTCATCCTGGCACTGCTGCCTGGCGGCGCCTGCACCGCACGGGAGGTTGCACGTCACCTGCGCGTCGATCGTCGCACGCTGCACCGTCGCCTCGATGCGGAGGGATTCACCTTCAGCGGCTTGCTGGACCAAGTGCGCTCGGATCTGGTCAAGCGCCATCTGCGCGAGGGTGACCTGCCACTCAGCGAGGTGGCCGAGTTGCTGGGCTTCTCCAGTCCCAGCAGCTTCAGTCATTGGTTCCACAACCTTTTCGGCTGCAGCGCCTCGCAATGGAGCAAGCACCCAACCGAGTTGGCGGCTTCAGAAGAGTACGGCACATCCCAATCCGAGCACACCTGAAGAAACTAGATACCCCCCGATGCGCCTGCGGCGCCTCCCCCTCGAGACCCCTCGAGGGGGCGCACCCGGCGGCCCGGCAAAGCCGGTTCCGCGGGTGCCCACGAACAGACTTCGCCGTGCTCGTCCTCTCGTCCTGGGTTCATGCGTCGCGGGTCACGCGATTGCCGGCTTGCGCAGGAAGCCCTGGGTGCCCCCATTGCGATTGGGCGCGAAGCCGTTGGCCTGGAGCGTTTCTTCCGCCGTGTCGTAGAAGACGCCGATCTTCATGATCTCCCGAGCCTGTTTCGCTGTCGCGATGGGGCGGCCGAATTCGCCGGAGATACGCACCAGTTGCTTGATCTGCTCGACGGAGCTCATCTTGCCCGTGCGGGTCTGGTTCCAGAGTACGTCCTCGATGCCGCACCGCACATGCAGGCCCAAGGCGATACCGATCATGTTCACGGGCAGCACGTTCAGCACCGAGCTTTCCACCGTGACGACCGAGCCGTCGGGCGCAGCACGCAGGAAGTTGGCCAGGTTGTAGATGTTCGCCTGATCCATGCCACCGCTGATCGCGACCCAGTTCATCACCAGCGGGCCCTTGTAGACGCCGCGGCGAATCATCCGCTCGATCGTTTCGAAGCTGTTGATGTTGTAGCACTGGAACTCGCTCTGGATGCCGGCGGCCGTCAGGCGCCGGATGTGCTCCTCGGCCCAGCTCGGATTCGAGGGAACGATCATGTCCTTGTAGGTGGCATAGAGGTGCGGGAATCCCCGCGAGACTCCCTTGAAGTCATCCACGCCAGCATGCTCCGTCACATTCATCTGCGTCGTGTTGACGGTCACCGTCACCTGGTCGGGCTTCGGATCGAGTTCGGCCAGCATATGCCGCGTGTCGTCGCTCAGCCACTTGGCCGCTGCGCCGTCGGATTCAGGCGCGAAGCTGATGGAGCCGCCCACCTGGATGATCATTTCCGGCACGCGCGCGCGCACCCCGGCGATCAGCTCATTGAACATGGACAGGCGCTTGCTGCCCTTGCCATCGGGTTCGCGCACATGCAGATGCAGCACGGTGGCACCGGCTTCATAGCAATCGACCGCCTTCTGGATCTGCTCCTCCATCGTGACGGGGATGTCTTCCGGGAAGTCCGAGGGAATCCAGCCCGGCGCATAGGGGGCGGCCGTGATGATCAGGGGCTGCTGGTTCTCGGGATAAAGGTGGCCGTCGAGGAAGTTCATGAGGATGGTTTTCCGAATTGATTAAGGGAATATCGAGAATGTCTGATTGGATGGAAGGACTCTGGAAACCTAGTACGGCACGTCGCCCACGATGGCAGCGCGCTCCATCTTGCGAGGTGCGGGCCAGTAGTCGTTCACTGCGTAGTGCTGGGTGCTGCGGTTGTCCCAGACCGCCACGTCGCCGGGCTGCCAGGACCAGCGCACCTGGTACTCGGGAATGCTGGCCCGGCTGAGCAGGTAGTTCAGCAGCAGCGATGCACCGGGTGTCTTGTCGATGCCGTGGCGAATGTTCTCCGGCGTGTTGTGGTTGACAAAGTGCGTGGTGAAACTGCCGACATACAAGATCTTCTCGCCGGTTTCCGGATGCGTGCGCACCACAGGGTGCTCTGCCGGCGGGTTGTCACGATCCAGCTTGACGCGGGCTTCCTGGGGCATGACGGCGCCGAACGATGGCTCGATGCTGGACTTCGCGCGAAGCTTCAGGATCTTTTGCTTGATCTCCTCCGGCAGTTCTTCGTACGCCTGAACCATGTTGACCCAGATGGTGTCGCCACCGATCTCCGGGCATTCGATGCAGCGCAGTACGGCGCCCATGGAAGGGTTCGGGCGCCACAGGCCGTCAGAGTGATAAGTGTTCTCGTAGCTGTGCTTGCTGTCGCTGCGATAGATGAGCCCCAGGCCCGGGTATTGGGGATCGCTGTTGACCACGGGATGATCTTCCAGCTTGCCGAAGCAATTCGCGAAGTCGACGTGGTCGGCGCGAGTGATGTCCTGGTTGCGAAAGAAGAGGACCTTGTGCTTCAGCAGCGCGGACTTGATCTGTGCAAAGAGCTCCGGGTCGCGCGACGCCTCGCCGAGGTGGACGTCCATGACTTGAGCCCCGATGGCGGGCGTGATGGGCTTGATCTTCATTTGGGATCTCCGGTGGGTTGCGTGCGGCCGGTCAGTTCGCCTGGATGTCGAACTTCTTGACGATGGCGGCGTTGCGCTTGGACAGCAACTTGTTCTCTTCGAGCAGCCCAGCCGTATCAACGCTCAGGTCCGGCTCCATGCCCACGTCGATGAGCTTTTGCTGCACCGCAGGTGCCTTGGCTGCCTTCGCGACGATCGACTGCAGATTCGCCAATACGTCGGGCGGCAGCTTGCTGGAGCCGTAGAAACACACCTGTCCCTGGAACTGCATTTCCGGATAGCCCAGTTCGGTCATGGTCGGCACGTCAGGCAGATACCTGGATCGGCTTTTCCCGGAAACCGCATAGGGGCGCACCATGCCGCCCTTGATCAGCGCCAGGGAGGTCACCATGCCGTCGAACATGATGTCGACCTGGCCGCCAATCACGTCCTGAAGCGCAGGCGGCGAGCCGGAATAGCCCACGTGTTGCATGCCCAGGTCAGCCTGGCTGCTGAGCATCAGTCCCGAGTATTGCGACACCGTGCCGGTGCCGTAGCTGGCGAAGCTGGATTTGCCTTTGCGCGCCTTCAGTTGCGCAACAAGAGCCTGGAAGTCCTTGGCCGGGTTCTTTGCAGAACTCACCAGCACATAGCTCGTGGAGGCCACTCTTGCGATGGTCACGATGTCCTTCAGCGGGTCGTACGGCACCTTCATCACCTGCGGCGCCTCCACCAGCAAGTTGCTCGCGCCCAGCACGATCGTGTTGCCGTCGGGCGCTGCCTGCAGCATGGTGTTGAGTCCGATCGAGCCGGTGGCGCCGGCGCGGTTTTCGACGATCACCGGTCGGCCCATGTCCACGGACATCTGTTGCGCGACAACCCGCGCGGTGATGTCCATCGTTCCGCCCGGCGGGGCCGGCACGATCACCCTCAAGGGCTTGTCGCCAAGCGCCCAGGCGCTGAGCGCCAGCGACCATCCGATCAACACCATCGCAGGGCGTGCCAATTGCTGCAGTTTCATTTTTGTCTCCAATTCATTTCTCATGTGTGGCAATGCACTCAGTATCTGGCGCACTGCCGATCCGCTCTTGCTTATCGGGGACGTGAACTTGACAAATTGGGTAATACCGGGTGACACGCTTTCGGTCTCGGAGCCGTCCCGCAAGAATCGCGTCTCCATATTGCATTCACAAGGACACGCACCATGACCAAGGCCATCCGCTTCCACGAAACCGGGGGCGCAGACGTCCTGAGATTTGAGGACGTCGAAGTCGGCGAACCCGGAGCCGGGCAGGCCCGGGTGCGCCATAGCTTCGTTGCAGTCAACTTTGCCGACATCTACTTCCGCACTGGCCTCTATCCGCTGGCGCTGCCCAATGGACTGGGCACCGATGCGGTGGGCGTGGTCGAGGCGGTCGGCCCCGGCGTGACCGACATCCGCGTCGGCGACCGCGTGGGCTACCTGGTCGGACCGCCGGGCGCCTACTCGCAGGTACGCGTGATGCCTGCCGACGTGCTGATTCCCCTGCCCGACGGCATCACGGATCGCACCGCCGCGTCGCTCATCATGAAGGGCATGACGGCGCAGTACCTGTTCCGCCAGGTCTACCCGCTGAAAGGCGGAGAGACCATCCTCTATCACGCGGCTGCGGGCGGCGTGGGCCTGATTGCCTGCCAATGGGCACGCGCCATGGGCGTCACCATGATCGGCACGGTCAGCACCGACGAGAAGGCCGAGATCGCCAAGGCCCACGGCTGCACGCACACCATCGTGACGTCGCGCGAGGACATCGCCAAGCGCGTGCGCGAGATCACCGACGGCAAGGGCGTGCCAGTGGTCTACGACTCGGTGGGCAAGGACACGTTGGAAGCTTCGCTGGACAGCCTGCAGCTTCGCGGAACGTTCGTGAGCAACGGCACTTCGTCGGGACCGGTGATCTTCAACACCGGCCGGCTGGCGACCAAGGGTTCGATCTGGTTCACGCGCCCGGCGATGAGGCACTACATCGAGCCACGCGCGCACATGCTCGACATGGCACGCGAGCTGTTCGATCATGTGCTCGCCGGGCGCATCGTCAGCGAGCCGAAGCAAAGCTTTGCCTTGGCCGATGCGGCCGAGGCGCACCGCGCGCTCGAAGGACGCCAGACGATTGGCTCCACCGTCCTCGTGCCCTGAGCGACACGCAGTCGCCATCCGCCCGTAAATACCAAGGGGTGGATGTGCCTGCGCTTCGCCTCGTGGTGGCAGTCGCCGAAAGAGGGCGCAGGGCAGTCGCCGCGGTTGTCCCAAATCAGCAAAAGCGCGTCCCCAAAAGACAAGCGGGGACGCCGATGGCGCCAGATACTGCCCCCGCAAGTCAGGGGCACTGGGCGTCCCCTGTTCCTTCCCCTGTGATCAAGACATTGAACGGAAAACATTTCCCATGGCAGCACCCCAGAGCAAAGTGATCGTGACGTGTGCGGTCACCGGAGCGATTCACACGCCGACGATGTCGCCTCACCTCCCGATCACTGCGGATGAGATTGCCCGCGAGGCGGTTGCGGCTGCGCAAGCAGGTGCGTCGATCGTCCATCTGCATGCGCGAAAGCCTGAGAACGGCCAGCCGTCGCAGGACCCGGCGCTGTTCCGGGCCTTTCTTCCGGTCATCGCCGAGCGCTCGGATGTCGTGATCAACCTCACCACCGGCGGCGCTCCGAACATGCTGGTGGAAGAACGGCTGCAGCCTGCATTGCAGCTCAAGCCGGAAGTGGCGTCTCTGAACATGGGCTCGATGAATTTCGGCCTGTATCCGATGCTGGACCGGCACAAGGAATTCAAGCACGACTGGGAGCGCCCCTATCTGGAAGGCTCGGAAGACCGCGTGTTCCGAAATACGTTCAAGGAGATCCGCTACATCCTTGAATCCTGCGCAGACAACGGCACTCGCTTCGAGATCGAGTGCTATGACACCAGCCACCTCTACACGGCGGCGCATTTCATCGACCGCGGCATCCTCAAGCCACCTTTTTTCATTCAGTCTGTCTTTGGACTGCTGGGCGGGATCGGCTCCCACCCTGACGATGTCATGCACATGCGCAGGACGGCGGAGCGGCTGTTCGGCAAGGACTATTACTGGTCCGTGCTGGGCGCCGGGCGCAGTCAGTTTCCGCTTGCCGCCATGGCCGCCTCGATGGGCGGAAACGTCCGGGTGGGACTCGAGGATTCCCTCTGGGATGGACCGGGTCGGCTCGCAACGAGCAATGCCCAGCAAGTGCAGCGCATTGTCTCGATCCTGAGATCGCTGAATCTGGAAGTTGCAACGCCCGGAGAAACGCGCGAGATGCTTCAACTGAAAGGCAAGCACGCGGTCGAGTTCTGACCCACTGACTGCGTACCGGAGTGCCATTCTTCGATTCCGCAGCCGGACTGGATTGAACACCCCCGAAGCGCCTGCGGCGCCTCCCCCTCGAGTCCCCTCGAGGGGGCGCACCCAGCGGCCCGGCAAAGCCGGCTCCGCGGGTGCCCACGAACAGACTTCGCCGTGCTCGTCCTGCAACGCCGCCATCGTCAGGAAATTCGACATCCAGCCGAACTGACCGGCCGCACGCAACAGGGACTGACCGCTGCGCGCCGTTCCTGGAGCAGGCCATCGGACCAGAGGGCATACCGAGAAGATCAGCATCAACAAGCGCGGCCATCGCGACAGAACCCATTTTCATAACCCTGGAGACCCATTCAATGAACAAATCCCTCGTCGCCTTGGCTGCACTGTCTGCTGCAGGCATGGCCGCGGCCCAGTCGTCCGTCACGCTGTTCGGTGTCGTGGACACCGGCGTCAGCTATTACCAGACGACCAGCAAGTTCGTCGGCGTTCCCGGCGCGCCCGTGCTCAACTTCGTCGGCACGCCGGACCTGAAGCAAAGCCAGTGGGCTCTGACCAACGGCAACTACAACAACAGCCGCCTCGGATTCCGCGGCACGGAAGACCTCGGTGGCGGCCTGGCCGCGAGCTTCTGGCTGGAAGCGCCGATCACCGCCGACGACGGCGCTGTCGGTGTCTCGACCTTCGGGCGCCGCTCGACCGTGAGCCTGTCGGGCGCCTTCGGTGAATTGCGCCTG
>NZ_JBBKZV010000059.1:0-20322 GCF_037889915.1 Variovorax humicola
ACCGCGCCGGCCTTCGCCCACAAGCTCCACAGCCTCCCACCACCATCAATGAAACCCAAACCCCAAAGGCTCAGGCCCTATCGGGGCGACAACTATTGTGACGCGGGGGGCTCGTCCTGTCGGCATGCGGAGGCGGCAACCATTTCCCTGCCTTTGTATCCACTGCGGCTTCGCCCTCCGTGGCGCAAGCCTGCAATGATGGCCTGAAGACTTCATTCGCACCGGACGCCAACACCTCGGTGCTGTTGGTCAGGTCCTTCAAGGCCGGAGACTCGCTCGCCCTGTCTGGGACACCGGCGAGCCCCGCCGCTCCGGTCCTGACCACCAACATGTGCCTGGTCAAGCTGCTGATCGGGCCGGGAAACCCAGGTGCCGCAGGAGCACCGTCGACAACCAAGGGCGTCGGCATCGAAGTCTGGTTGCCCGATCCGGGCAAGTGGAACGATCGCATACGGGCCTTCGGCAGTGGTGGGTTTGCGGGTGGACGCCATACGGACATCACACGCATCGGGTACGAGGGCGCGTCGTTTCAGCCTTTGCATCTTGCTGCCGTGGCCAATGGCTACGAGGTCGTTGTGTCAGATCATGGCAAGACCTCAGCGCCTTATACCGGCGGCTCCAACGGGTCGTTTCTCATGAATGCCGACGGCACGATCAACCAGGTTTTCTGGCAGGATTTTTCGCAACGTGCCATTCATGAAATGACCGACAAGTCCAAGGCCTTGGTCCAGCTGTACTACGGGAAGGCGCACAAGTACGCGTATTGGGACGGCTTCTCGACCGGCGGCCGCTAGGGCTTCAAGGCGGTACAGACATACCCGGGTGACTACGACGGCATCCTGGCGGGCGCGCCGGCCTTCAACTGGACCAACTTCATCACGAGTGAAATCTACCCACAGACGCTAATGTTGAAGGAATTGGGCGGTCCTATCGCGGCTTCGAAGCTCGACGCTGTCAGTGCGTCGGCGACGAAAGCATGCGACGCCCAGGCTCTTGGGTTCATCCTGAACCCTGCGTCCTGCCGTTACGATCCATCCAAGGATGCCGCTGCGTTGTGCACGACTTCGGCAACCCCGACCGGCGCGGCAGGAACCAACAGCGACACGAACAAATGCCTGAGCTTGGCCGAAGCGCAAGTTGTCAACAAGATTTGGTACGGCCAAACCAATGACGGTACTGCACCCGATCCGCTCATTGACAACGCAAGCGGCACGGCGCTCGGATCCAAGCAGTTGTGGTGGGGCTTGACTCGCGGTACCAGCCTGACGAGCCTGGCAGGGAGCACCCCCTTCCCGATCGCGACCGAAGATCTCGCCCTGATCTTGCAATCGCCGCTGTACGCCCAGACCGTGACCGCGACCTTCTACAACGCCACCGGCGCGCCGGCAGACAAATGGAAGACCCTGGCACATCAGGGGCCAAACGATTTACGTCTGAGACATCTGGAAGCAGGGGGGTCCAGATACAGCGCCCAAACAGATCCAAGCGCCGGCTGCCGTCAGAGGGTTAACGCACGGTACCGTTGTGCTTGAATGCTTGAGGCCGCCACGCCCGGTGAGCGTGGCGCCTCGACGATGCGAAATGGCCTTTCGCACCGTTGGTCCACGTGGTATGCGCCTGACCTATTCGCAGTTGTAGCTGGCAGCAATCTCTTCGCGCAGAGCATCCATTTCGCGCAGCGCCGTTGGCCTTCACTGTCGCACGCGACACCCCAAGTGTCGCAACGTGTCGCACGGAAGTCCACTACGACACCGCTAAGTCATTGATTTCAATGGGAATGCTCCTGGGCATGCCATCTGCAATGGATTGAGACCACAGCAGACAACCAACCCTCGGAGATTTTCGCCATGACCACATTGTCAGTTTGCAGCGACGTTGAACATGCCGCCGACGTCGCGAACTCGTTCAAAGACGCCATGCGCCGGGTGGCCTCCTCGGTCACTCTGATCACGACGCGCGACGCGGATGGCTCGCCTCACGGGATGGCGGCGTCTGCAGTGATTCCGGTATCCATGGACCCACCGGCAATCCTGATCTCCGTGAACCGGAACGCAGGCCTGCATCCGACCCTGAGCACACATGGTCGCTTCTGCGTCAACCTGCTTGCCGGATCCCATCACCCCCTGCTGGGTGCATTCGCCCAAAGCTCACGACGCGCGGAGCGTTTCGTCACTGGCGATTGGGAGGACAGCAGCGACACGTTGCCCTTCCTGACATCTGCGCCTGCTGCCGTCTCCTGTGAAGTCGACCAACGCATCGACTACGCAACGCACACCCTGTTCATTGGCCGCGTCACAGACGTGCATTTGGCAGATGAGCATCTTGACCCCCTTGTCTGGTTCAACGGGTCTGGTGTCGGTGTGTCGGAACGCTGCAAGCCCATGCAAGAGAAGCTCGCAGCCTGATTGTGTTCGTTCCCCCGCGCGGCAACCGCTGTGCTTTTTTAACCGTAATAGGAGACTTCATGAAACTCGGACTGTTCGGCATGCCTCTGCATCCACCCACTCGGCCCATGACGGAGACTTTCAAGGAAAACACCGAGAAGATCATTTACGCGGACGAGATCGGCTTTGACGAAGTCTGGCTCGGCGAGCACATGTCCTGCACGACGGAGCCAATCTCGTCTCCGCTGATCTTCCTGGCGTCACTGATCCACCAGACGAAGCGCATTCGCTTCGGCACGGGCGTCATCGCGCTACCCAATCACCATCCTGCGGTCGTCGCCGCCGAGGTTGCGCAGTTCGACCACATGAGCCAGGGCCGGCTGCTGTTCGGCATTGGCCCGGGCGGCCTGGCGAGCGACATGGAACTGTTTGAAGTCCTGGACGGCGCATATCGCACGGAACGTATGATGGAATCGATCGACACGATCCTCAAGATCTGGTCGCAGGATCCGCCGTACGTCATCGACGGCAAGCACTGGAAGATCTCGCTGAAGGACATGGTCATTCCGGAACTCGGCGTTGGCTTCATGCCCAAGCCTTTCCAGAAGCCACATCCGGAAATCTCGATGACTGCGATGTCGCCGTTCTCGGACAGCGTCAAGACCGCTGCCGCCCGCGGCTTCGGTGCGATGAGCGCGAACTTCTGCCCGGAGTACGTCATCGCCAGTCACTGGAAGAAGTACGTCGAGGGTTGCGAACTGGCGGGTCGCGAGCCGACCGGCCACGACTGGCGTGTTGCGCGCAACATCATCATTGCGGAAAGCGATGCCGAAGCCCGTGATCGTGTGATGGACCCGGCCGGCAGCAACTACTACTACTTCGACTACCTCTGGCGTGTGCTGAAGTCGGTGAACTACACCGCCGTCATGAAGGACGACCCCAAACAGCCTGACGACGCCGTCACGGTGGAGCAACTGATCGACAGCATGGTGGTCTACGGCTCGCCCAAGACCGTCGCCGACAAGCTGGTGAGCTTCCGTGAGCGCACGGGGCCCTTCCATGGCTTGATGATGGCCTCGATGGACGGAATGGGCCGCAATCGTGCCTGGGAATGGGAAACCATGCGGCGCCTTGCGCATGAGGTGATGCCGACATTGCGCAAGGCCACATCGACGCCTGCCGCGGAGCTTTTGGCCGCGTGACAGCAATGGGGCGAAGGATGCAAAATCCTTCCATATAAAGGGCCCGCCCCAGGCCCCTTGCAGGAGACATCGCGCTGTGGACAAAGCCTTTCCTCCGAGCGTGCTGCGCCCCGCCGCAGTACCTGCTCTTCTCCAGGACGCGCTGCTTGATGGCACCAGCGTCGCCGCCTCACAGGAGCGGTGCCTTGCGGTCCACAAGCTGACCCCGGACCGGGTGGCGCGTCCCTGTGTGCTGACCTCGGTGGAACTTCAGGATCACCGAGAGCCAATCGCAGACCTGCTCGCGCTGTCGCAAGGAGAGGTTCAACGTCTCTTCGAATTGCTGGCCGAGCAGGATTACGTCGTGATGCTGGCCGACCCCGACGGGGTCGCGCTCAGCTTTCGATCTACCGAGCTGGTCCTGGACGCGTGCACCAACGTCGGGGTACTCCCGGGATCCATTTGGGCGGAAGACAAGCAGGGCACCAACGGCGTGGCACTTTGCATTCAGGAGCGGCGCGCACTGTCGGTGGTGATGCACGATCACTTTGCGTCGAGCCTCGCCGGGGTGAGCTGTACCGTGGCCCCCGTGTTCGGTGCAGCGGGCCAGCTGGCTGGCGTGCTGAACGTCACCACCTTGCGCGGATCGGACCGTGCAGCGCAAGCAGTGGTTCGCCAAGTTGTCACCGCCTCGGCACGCCGGATCGAAAACCTGTTCTTCGATCGCCGCAATGCAGGCCACACCATTCTGCGTCTGTCTCGCCACGGAGATTTCTGCGACGCAGCCGCGGAGTCCCGCATTGCCGTCGATCCTTCCGGGAGAGTGCTCGACGCGACGCCGCTGGCGCAACGGATCCTCGTACCGCACGGCGAGAACTTGATCGGCTTGTCGCTCTCGGAGATCGAAGGACTGGATCGATGGGCCAAGGCCGCAGACTGCGGGGACGTGGCGTTTCATCTACCGAATGGCAGCAAGCACTTCTTCCGCTTCGAGCAGCCGAGAGTGCGCTCGACCCAACAACGTGGGACAACGCCAGCACGTGTGCCTGTCCCACTGGACGCGACTCAGCCCACGGCCGAGGAGATCGTGGGCAACGACCCGGTAGTGCGCGATGCCATGAGCGTCGCGCAACGCTTGATCGCTCACCGCGTGCCGGTGTTTCTCCAGGGTGAAACAGGCACTGGCAAGAGTGCGCTGGCCAGGGCGCTGCACATGGATGCCGGGGGAACGCCTGACAAGTTCATCGCCATCAACTGTGCCGCGATCACCGCGGAACTGATCGAGAGCGAGCTCTTCGGTTATCGACCTGGCGCCTTCACCGGCGCGGCCCGCCAAGGCTCACGAGGCCGGTTGCTCGAAGCCGACGGAGGGACCTTGTTCCTGGACGAGATCGGTGACATGCCTGTTGCCCTGCAAACAAGGCTTTTGCAGGTTCTGTCGGATGGTGAATTCACTCCGGTCGGCGCGACCCGGCCTGTCCAGGTGCGCTTCGCGCTGATTGCCGCCAGTCTTCATGACGTTGCCGAGCAGGTTCGCGAGGGCCGCTTCAGGGAAGACCTCTATTTCAGGCTTGCGGGGGCGACGGTATGCCTGCCCGCGCTGCGTCATCGCGATGATCGCCGGCAGTTGATCGAACGCGCGGTGAAGGTCGCTGCACAGCGGGTCGGACGGCCGGCTCCGCTCGTCGACGAAGATGCCATGCAAGCCCTGATGTCGCACAACTGGCCGGGCAACCTGCGCGAGCTTCATCACGCCATCAGGTTTGCCGTCGCGATGGATACGGATGGAAAGATCGACATCACCGAGCTACCTCCGCCATTGGGAAGAAAGCCGGGATCAACAGCGCTGGGTTCGCAGCCGGTCGGCAAGCGCGCCGCCATCGAGCAGGCGCTCAATCGGTGCAACTGGAATGTTTCGGAAGCGGCAATCTCGCTTGGGATTTCGCGCGCGACCTTGCACAGGCAGTTGCACGAGCTTGGAATTCATCGGCCCGCTTGAACGAGTTCAAGGAGAAGCTGGAGCGTCTGTTCCAGCGGCTGGTCACTGGTGTCGATCTGCGTATCGGCTTTCGCATAGAAGGCCTCGCGTCCCGTCAGGATTCTGCGCAAGTCGTCCATGGCCTCTTCATTGCCCGCCATGGGTCGCAGATCGCCCTGTTGTGCGACGCGACTCATGTGGTCCTCGGGCTTTGCACGGAGCCACACCGTGCGGCAATGACTCATGAGCACACTGAAGGTGGCAGGCTCGGCCACCATGCCGCCCGGCGTGGCCATGACGAAATCCGAGTGAATCTGCAGAATCTGCTCGAACGCGCGCCTTTCGTAGCGGCGGTAGGCGATCTGCCCGTACAGGTCATGGATTTCACGAATGCTGTAGCCCGCGAGATGCTCGATTTCAGTGCTGAGCTCGATGAACGTCACACCGAGTTCAGCTGCAAGCATGCGGCCAAGCGTTGACTTGCCCGCACCGCGCAGGCCGATCAACGCAATGCGATTGATGTTGTTCGCGCCGTCCGTCGCAGCACCCAGTGCCCGCGTCAAAGCCAGGCGCGCGACATGCAACTCAGCCTCATTCAGGCCGCCGAGAAGATCCCGCAGCAGCAGCCACTCGGGTGTCAAGGTCGTGACGTCCCCGACGAGTTCTGCAATGGAACAGTCGAGTCCGTGGGCGACCTGATCGAGGATCAACAGTGACGGGTTCGCCCGACCAAGTTCGAGATTGGCCAGATACCGCTCGGAAATGGCCGATGCGAGCGCGAGTTCCTTGCGGGTGACGCCCCGGCGCGATCGCAGTGTGCGCAATCGCTCCCCGAACTCGTCGAGGTAGGGGGATCGCTCGTCCGCCAGTCCGCTGAGTGGCGCGGTTGCGCTTCGATCGTTCATATTGGGATGAGTGGATGCAACGAAGAGGAGCCGGCATTGTGCAGGCTCCTCTTCGCAGTTTCGACAACGCTTCAGGTCACTTGCATGCGTAGCTCACTGCTGCCGTCTGCGGACCTGCGCCGTCGTATACCGCTTTCAGCGGATAGATGCAAAGTGCCTGCGATACGTTGCCATTGGACGAGGTCACGTCCACCCTGCCTGGCACCGTTCCGCTCTCCACCCAGGCTTGCAAGGTTGTGAACATCTCGTCGCGCCCGATTGCCGATTGCGGCATCGGTAGGGTCGGGCCACCGACCAGGGGGCCGTTGTGCTGCATTCCCGGAACGAGATAGAAGCGGAAGAATGACTGGATCGACGGCACGCCTCCCATCACCGCAGCGACGCGGTTGTAGTAGTTGATCGACCCCTGCGGGGCGATCAGGTTGTCCGCCAATCCGTGGTTCAGCAGGATCTTGCCCTTGCGCGCGTTGAACGCGCTAAGGTCGGCGTTGTCGGTATTGATGTTGCTGAAGGAAGGCTGAAGCAGGACGCCCTGGAACGCCGCATTCGTCAGAGCGGCATAGGTCAGCGTCGTCCACTTGTTGGCGCCATTGCCAGACGCATTCAGGAAGTTGGCCTGGGCGTACGTCGGGTCCTGCAACTCGAGCGCAGTCTGGTCCGTCGCGATCGGGAACGGATTGGCGCCCACCAAAGCGGCAAGAGACGACCCGCGTGTCAGCCCGAACCAGAGTTGATCGCTGCCAGTGAGGTAAGGGCCTGCCGCATTGTCCACGGCGGGATCAGGCGCGGTGCCATCGGCCGTCTGGCCGTACCACATCTTGTTGATCGCAGTGGACTCCGCGAGGTTCGCGCAGGTTGCTGCGGTGCTGGCTCCGACGACGCCACCGTTGCCGGCCACGCCGCTGCACAGGACGGCCGCATCCTTGGTCGGATCGTATCGGCATGCGAGCGGGTCGAGCAGATAACCCAGCGTTGCACCGCCGCAGGCGTTGACCGCGGACGTGCTGATGGCGTTGAGCTTGGCGGAACTCATCGTGGCGCCGAGATCCTGCTTCATGACGATCTACGGATAGAGCTCGCGCGTGATGAACTTGGTCCAATTGATCGCCGGGGCGCCCACGGTGATGCCGTCATAGTCGTTCGGATAGATCTGCGCAAGCTTCAGGCCCTGCCGCCCGCCTGTGGAGTAGCCGTCCCAATAGGCATAGCGTTGTGTCTTGCCGTAGTAGGCCTGCACCAGCGCCTTGGTCTTCTCGGCCGTTTCATGCAAGCTTCTCTCGGCAAAGTCGCGCCAGAGCACCGTGTTGATCGAACCGTCGGGGTTCATGGCGAACGAACCGTTGCCGCCTACGTGGCCATTGTCCGAAGTCGAAACTACAAAGCCCTTGCCGACTGCAGCTGCGAGGATGTTCAGGCCGTCGCCGGTGGCGATCGACGTCAGGCTCGTCTCCGCCAAGCCGGACCAACCGCCATTGCCAAATGACCGGATCCGCTCGTTCCAGTTGGCCGTCGTGGGCAACAGGATCTGGATGCCGATCCCCGCCGATGTCGATGGCGCCCCTGTGGGTCCGGGGTTTCCGGGTCCCACCAGCAGCTTCACCAGGCAGAGGATCAACGCGCCGACGCCTGCGGCTGCGAGGACGAGAGAAAAGGGTCGCCCCGGCGTCGCTTGTGGGGAGTGGGTTCGGGGGCGCGGTCAAGGCTCGGCATGCTGTTGGCTCCAGTTTTTGATGAATCGCCGCAGATGAACAATCGTTCACCTGCTGACCTGCACCTTAGGATTTCAGCGCCGTTCGCTCTTTCAAAAAGCGAGCGTCGATATCAGGATCTTGCTCACCCCGGGAAAACGATGAACTATTGTGCATCTCCTTATGAAGAATCATGCGTGCATGGATTGCCTGGATCTCGCCAATCTCCCGCATTCGAATGACCCGACCGAGGTCTTGGCGTCCTCCCCTGCTTCGTCTTCATGCCTGCCGGTCGTGGTGACGGGAATTCCTTGCGAGGCGGAGCTCAAAGACGACTTCCATGCAGTCGCCAGGATCTTCGTTGCCCACGAAGGTCGGGGACGCAGTTGGTACCGGCAAGGCCGCCAGACGCTGCAGATGCGCACCGAGCCGGGAATGGTCGAGATCTACGAGAAAGGCTTGGCCTTTGACCATTGCCGGTGGTCAGGCGAGGCTGGTCGGTGCGTGCTCGTCGAGTTTGCGGATACGGATGTGCAGGCCATGACGCACGGCGACATGCCGTTCGTTGCACTGCGCACCCGGCACGAGGTGTTCGACAGCCGCATCAGCCATACAGTCTTCGCACTTGCCGGCGAAGCGCTTGCCGGCTATCCCAATGGGCGCTTGTATGCGCAGGGCTTGTCGGTCGCGCTCCTGGGGTTGATGAGCGGGAGCTACGCGGCACCTGCGCCGCCACGGCTCGGACTGTCTTCCGGCGGTCTTGGTGCTGTGCAGCAGCGACTGCTGCTGGCCGTCATCCATGCCGAACTGGGTGCGGACCTGTCGCTGAAACGCCTTGCCGACGAAATCGGTCTCAGCCCTTTCCACTTTGCGAGGACCTTCAAGACGACGTTTGGACTGACGCCCCATGCGTACGTGCAGGATTGCCGGATCAAGGCGGCGATCAAGTCGCTCCAGAGGGATCATGCGAGATCGATCGCCGACATCGCGATCGCATTCGGATTCGCAAGCCAGTCGCATATGACCGAACTCATGAGACGAAAGATTGGCGCAACGCCACGTGAAATTCGGAAGCGGGCCTAGGGTGCGGATCGGAAACGGCTTGGCGACCATGCCACCGCTGTTGTCAAGCGCAATGATCCGCCGGCAATCCGGATCCGGTGCCGGCGCTGGCATGTTTCGAGCCCAGCCAGCTATCGTCCGCCGGCGCGGGACCGCTTTGGAGCGCTCAACTTCTCTGGGACATTCGCCCTGTTCAAACCGACCATGCCGCCGATTCGCGCTGAAAGAGTCCGTGCAGCCTCGCCAAGCGCCAAGGTCACTTCGGGGATCGACTTGCGCTCCACCTGGTCGAGCCTCTCGGCATAGGGCACGGTAAGGGCGGCAATCGCATGCCCTTGCGTGTCCAGAATCGGAAAACTGACGGCATAGAGGCCGCGGACCTGGACACTCGGAATGGATTCGTAGCCCGCCGAGCGGACCGAGTGGAGGATGCTGTCGATCTGCGGATCGGCCTGGTCCGGCCGCCGCGCCAAGGACTCCTCGATCCGCAACGCGCGGGTCTCGTCGTCCTGGAACGCCACGAGGACGCGGCCCGAGGCCGAGATCAGCACATCGATCTCCGCGCCCGCGCGAATCGCAAAGCCCATGCCGCTGGGCGTATCGACCTTGAACAACACCACCTGCTTGCCCTGTCCGTACACCGTCAGGTGGCAGGACTGATCCAACTCGCTGGCCAGTCGCTGCATCAGGGGCGCGGCCTCCTGCAGAAGGCGTTGCGTCGGCGAATTGATGTGCGCCAGCTCGAAGAGCTTGGTCGTGATCGCATAGGTGTTTTCGTCGACCAGCGTCACGTAGTTGCGATTGACGAGGCACGCCACCATCCGGTAGATCTCACCCGTGGTGCGCCCCACGCGCTGTGCGATGTCCTTTTGAGAAAGCGGCTGGTCGCTGTGGCACAGCACCTCGAGAATGTCGAGCCCTTTTTCCAGCGCTGGCGCCGAGTAGGACCGACCCTCTGCTTCCGCCACCGTGGTGACTTCGTTCACATCATCTTTCATCGTGTGCTCCGTTGCTCTGCGCAACATCCGCATTTTGACGGCTTTCGATTGCCGGGACGCGATCACGCAGACCGTTCAGGTTTGCGGCGTCGCCTGCGCCGCTCCGTCGGAGAGCAATGCACTGATGGCGTCGGCGTCATAGCCGAGTTCGGCCAGCAGGCCACGGGTGTCCGCGCCACGCGGCTGCGCTGGTGAGCGGCGTGCCGGGTAGGCATCCTCGAAGCGGATGGACGACCTGATCGCCGCCGTCCTGCCCTCGGTCGGATGGTCTTCGAAGTCGATCAATCCCACCGCTTCGAGGTGCGGATCCCGAGGTAATGAATCCAGCGTGTGACAGGGCTGCACGGCGATGTCCGCCGCACGCAGGATCTGAAGCCATTGCTCGGTGGTCCGACTCGTCAGTGGGGCGCCGCGGACCTCGAACCACTGCGCAACGTTGCGGGCGCGCGCGGCGACGCTCGAAAAGCGCGGGTCGTCGAGCAGCTCCTGACGATCGGTCGCCTTCAGGAACGCGCGCACCTGTGGATCGGTGTTGATGGTGAACGAGATCCATCCGTCCGCGGTCTGGATCGGCTTGTTGTGCGGGCTCAGGAGGCGAAGGTCCCCGGGCGGCCCGACCGGCGGATCGAAACTCTGCTGCGCCAGGTGTTCCTGAAGCACGAAGGCGGCCATCGTCTCGAACATGGGCACCTCGATGCTGCAGCCGGCGCCACTGGACTTGCGCTCGACGACAGCCGCGAGGATCGCGCCCGCAGCAATTTCTCCGGCTACGTGATCGCAGATCAACAGCGGCACATAGGCTGGCGCGCCATCGCGAGCCAGCATCAACCCTGCCATGCCGGTGGCGCCCTGGACCACGCTGTCGTAGGTGGGCAAGCCCGAGTACGGGCCGTCGGTGCCGTAGCCGGTGATCAGGCAGTAGATCTTGTCAGGATGCCTGGCGCGCACGGTCGCGGCATCGAGGCCCAGCCGCTCGAGGGCTTGTGGGCGCATGTTGGCGACGATCACGTCAGCCGATGCAATTAGCTTGTCGATGGCCTCCCGGGCGCCTTTCTTTTTTAGGTCGAGGCAGATGTTGCGCTTGCCGCGGTTGAAGTGAAGGTATGCGCCCGAGTGCTGGCCGGTGGGCGACAGTCCGCCCAGGCCGCGCATCAGGTCGCCTTCAGGACTCTCGACCTTCACGACCTCTGCGCCGTATTGGCTCAGCCGCCAGGTACAGACCGGGCCAACGACGACGCTGGTCAAGTCCAGGACGCGCACGCCCTTCAACGGTTCGAAGCTCATTGGGTATCTACCTCCATATCGACGGCCAATCGGTTGCGATCGTCGAAGGCCCTGAGCCGCCAACGTTCGCCGATTCGATCGGCAGCCAGCGTGACTGGTCGATCGCAGAAAAGCGGTGCGAGGTGGCGCACCTTGATTGCAGCGGGAATCACATCGAGGTCACGGCGCAGGAACTCGGTGAGCAGCAGCGTCGCCAAGCCGCCGTTGACCACGAGGTCAGGAAATCCCTCCTGCTTGCGCGCGAAGTCCCGGTCGATGTGAATCTTGTGCGAGTTGAAGCCAAGCGCCGAATACTGGAACAGCAGCGTTTCGTCCGGCGTCAGCGTCTTCACGTACTCTGCCCGGACCGGCTCGAGGGCTGGCGCATCCGGCTCGCCGGCGGCCTTGTTGGCGGCGGACAACAGCAGATAGGTCTGGGTCTCGATCAGCGCAGGCTCGGGCTTTTCGGGGATTCGAAGCTCATGCACCAGCGTCACGATGGCCATGGGTCCTGACGCATTTGCCTTGTGGACCACGCTTTGCACAGCGCTGCTTCGCAGCACCGTGGCCCCGATCGGCATGTCGCTGATGAAAGTGACCGAACGTCCACCCAGCATCAGACGAGGAAGTCCGAGGTCCGGCATCGGCACGCCCAGTCCCGGGAACCCATCGCTGCGCAGTTCCGATCGGCGCGTGTCGGCTCCCATCAACAGGAATTGCCAGCCGCGTGGCAACGAGGCGCCCGGCACAAGTTTCGCGGGGTCGAGGTCCAGCATCGCGGCGATGCGCCGTGCGCCAGACAGTCCGCACACCTCTTCACGCACGACCGCTTCAGTCTCGTTTGTCTCAAGCATGACTTTCTCACCAATGCATATTTGTGTTCATGGGTGAATTTTAGATGCATCCTTTTGGATTGAAAACGCCAAATCATTGCCCTAGGTGTTTACACCTATGCATGCTTGACTTCACCAGTGAATCACGTAAAGTCCATTCCACACTGCAATTTCAGTGTCTCTTCGGCCTCCATACATCAGACAAAGGACCCGTCATGAACTTCAAGTTTCACCACATGAACCTGTGCACCGACAGCCTGCCGCGGCTCACAAAGTTCTATCAAACGCTGTTTGACCTCGGCACGATTCGCGATGAGGAACACTCTCGCGTGAACGCTGAAAGCACCACGTCCGGCTACAACGGCAAGGTCGACTTCCTGACCGATGGCGACATCGAATTCCATTGGGCCGAACGCGACCTGGACACCGGCTTCAAGATGAAGCAGATCGTCAACCCGATGGCACGCGGCCACTTCTGCTTCCGCACGGATGACATCAAGGGCTTCATGCGCAGGTGTGACGAACTTGGCTTGCGCTACTCGGACTACGGGCGCTGGGCCATCGCTGGCTGGCATCAAGTGTTCCTCCAAGACCCGGACGGCAACGTGATCGAAGTGCACCAACCCAACGTTTACAGCTGACCCAACCCGCAAATCCGCAGGAGACACACCGTGAAAACCAAGACCTCTTTCGTCAGCTCACATTTTTCGGCACCACCCATGACCGGACGTCGGGACATCCTCAAGCAACTCGCATCCGTGGCCGCCACCGCCCTGGTGCCCGGTGCCGTCATGGCGCAAGCCGCCGGCAAGTTCAATCTCAAGATTGCGATTTCGCTGCCGGACAGCCATCCCACGCCTGTCGCGTTGAAGGCTGCGTGCGCGGAGATCCTGAAAGAATCCGGCGGCCGCCTGACGATCGAGGTCTATTCGAATGGGCAACTCGGAAGCGATACGGACACACTCTCCCAAGTGCGCTCCGGCGCGATCGACTTCATCTGCACGGCCGGCCAGATCTACGCCAACCTGATTCCGGCCGCCGGGCTCAGCTCCATGCCTTTCGCCTTTTCCGACTATCCGACGGTCTGGAAAGCCATGGACGGCGACCTCGGTAACTACATCCGCGGCACCTTCGACAAGGCGAACCTCGTGCCCGTGGGCAAGTTCTATGACCACGGCTTCCGCCAGATCACCAATTCATCCAAGCCGATCACCTCGCCGAAGGATCTCGTCGGGATGAAGATCAGGGTGCCTGCAACGGCTTTCCAGACTTCCCTCTTCAAAGGCTTGGAGGCGTCGCCCACGACCGTCCCGATCGGCGAGCTCTACACGGCGTTGCAGACGAAGGTTGTCGATGGCCAGGAGAATGCGCTCCCCACCATTGATTCCGCGAAGCTCTACGAGGTGCAGAAGTTCCTCACCTACACCTCGCACACCTGGGAATACTTCGCCCTGATCGGCAACAAGCGCAACTGGGCAGCACTTCCCGAGGACCTCCGGACGCTGGCCACACGCGTGTTCGACGCCAACGCACTCAAGCAACGCGCTGCGCACGACGCATTGACCGGCACGCTTGAAACCAAGCTCAAGGGCGCCGGCATGCAGTTCAACAAGGTGGAAGGCAAGCCGTTCCGGGACACCCTGGTGAGAACCGGCTTCTACACCGACTGGCAGAAGAAGTTCGGCCCCGAAGGCTGGACCATCCTCGAAAAGTACAGCGGCAAGCTGGCCTGACCGCAAGTTCAGCACCGGTAGGGGTTTCCATCCTGTCGATCTACCCTGGCTCATCGTGGCCAGCGGCAGGTCGGCGGGAGCCTGCCCCCACCCGCATCCGACAACTCGAATACTGGAGACGAATCCGTGGATCCAAACAACACCTCCGTGAGCCCCCACGCAGCGCTCGCGCACTCGGATAGCGCGTGGCATCGGGCGGTCTACCAGGCCGATCGCGTCCTCGCTTTCGTCACCGAAGTGCCTGCCGCCTTGCTGGTTCTGATCGAGATCCTGGTCTTGTTTTCGGGGGTTGTGAGCCGCTACGCCCTGCATCAGCCCTTGACCTGGTCCGACGAGCTCGCAGGCATCCTGTTTCTCTGGTTGGCCATGTTGGGCGCAGTCATCGCGCTGCGTCGTTCCGCGCACATGCGAATGACGGCACTCGTCGACATTGCCTCTCCTGGCACACGGGCGTTCCTGGACCTGTTCGCAGTGGTCGCGGCCGCAGCGTTTCTCCTGTTGGTCGCTCATCCGGCCTACGACTTCGCAAGTGAGGAAGCCATCGTCACCACCCCTTCGCTGGGCATCTCGAGTGCCTGGCGCGCCGCCGCACTGCCTTGCGGCGTGATCCTGATGTGCGTCGCAGCCGCCATCAAGCTGGCCGCAGTGACGAACGGCAAGCGACTGGCGATGGCTGTCGGGCTGACTTTGGTTGTCGGCGCCGCCCTCTACTTCATCAGCCCGGCCTTCGCGAACATCGGGAACTTCAATCTGCTGATCTTCTTCGTCGTGATCGTCGGGCTGCTCGTCCTGTCGGGTGTACCGATCGCCTTCGCATTCGGCCTTGCCACCTTCGGGTACATCGCGCTGACCACGAGCAAGCCAGTGAACGTTATCGTCGGACGAATGGACGAAGGCATGTCGCACCTGGTGCTGCTGGCCGTGCCGCTGTTCGTGTTTCTCGGCGTCATCCTCGAACTCAGCGGCATGGCAAAGGCCATGGTCCGTTTCCTGGCGTCCCTGCTTGGACATGTCCGCGGCGGCCTCTCCTATGTGCTGATCGGCGGCATGTACCTGGTTTCCGGCATCTCCGGATCCAAGGCCGCGGACATGGCCGCACTCGCACCCGTCCTTTTTCCGGAGATGCGCAAGCGCGGAGAAAAGGACGGCGAAATGGTGGCACTGCTTGCCGCGACTGGCGCGCAAACGGAGACCATCCCGCCGAGCATCGTCTTGATCACGATCGGATCGGTCACGGGCATATCGATCGCGGCGCTTTTCGCCGGTGGTCTCGTGCCGGCCCTGGTGCTCGCCGTCCTGCTGTGCACCGTGGTGTGGTGGCGCGTGCGCAAAGTCGACGTATCGCATATCGTGCGCGCCACCAGGCAAGAGATCTGGAAATCCCTGATCTTTGCACTGCCCGCGCTGGCGCTCCCGTTCATTATCCGGGCCGCAGTCGTCGAAGGCGTGGCCACGGCCACGGAAGTCTCGACGATCGGCATTGCCTACGCCATCGTGGCCGGCCTTGTGGTTTATCGCCAGCTCGACATGAGGAAGCTCTGGCCTGCCCTGGTGGACACGGCGGCGTTGTCGGGTGCCATCCTGCTCATCATCGGAACGGCAACAGGGATGGCTTGGGCGTTGACGCAATCCGGCTTCTCCCGTCAGTTGGCTGAAGCAATGACGCAACTTCCGGGCGGTACGGCAGGCTTCCTGGCGGTCTCCATCCTGGCATTCATCGTCCTCGGCAGCGTGCTGGAAGGGATCCCCGCAATCGTCGTCTTCGGCCCGCTCCTCTTTCCGATCGCCAAGCAGTTCGGGGTCAACGATGTCCACTACTCGATGGTGGTGGTGCTTGCCATGGGCATCGGCCTCTTTGCCCCGCCATTCGGGGTGGGCTACTACTCGGCTTGCGCGATCGCCCGCGTCAGCCCAAGCGCCGGTATGAAACCGATCATGGGCTACATGCTGGCCCTGCTGGTGGGAACCGTGATCGTCGCCGCGGTGCCCTGGCTGTCTACGGGCTTTCTCAAGTAAACATCATGAAAACCATTTTTCTGACGGGTGCCACGGGATACATCGGCGGCACGATCGCATCGAAGCTCGTCGAGAACGGCTATCGGGTGCGCGGCCTGGTGCGCAGCGCCGAAAGCGCGGCGCTGCTCGCAGAGCGCGGCGTAGAACCTGTTCTCGGCGGGCTGGACGACGTCGAACTGCTTGCCAGCGAGGCGCGCGCTTCGGATGGCGTGATCAATACGGCCAGCGCTGACAATGCCGGCGCCGTGCGTGCATTGCTTGCGGGCCTCGAGGGCTCGTCGAAAGTACTCGTGCATACCAGCGGATCCAGCGTGGTGGGCGACGACGTGCGCGGCAGCCGCCGCTCCGACACGGTCTTCGATGAAACCACCCCATTCGTGGTGGCTCCGGGCAAGCAAGCCCGCCGTGAACTGGACCTATTGATCCTTGGCGCGGCATCGCGTGATGTGCGTTCCGTGGTCATCTGCCCCAGCCTCATCTACGGCGTCGGCAGCGGGATGAATCGCAACAGCGTGCAGATCCCCACGCTTGTCAGCAACGCCCTGGAACACGGCATTGTTCAAACGGTCGGCCCCGGACTGAATGTCTGGTCCAACGTGCATATCGACGACGTGGCCGACCTGTATCTCCTGGCCATCGCGAACGCGCCCGCTGGCTCGTTCTACTTCGCGGAAAACGGCGAAGCGTCCTTCGGCGAGATCGCCGAAGCGATTGCGAAGCGGCTTGACCTCGGGCCTCCACAAGCCTTGCCGCCAGACGTCGCGGTCGAGCGTTGGGGCGAAGCCAGAGCGTACTTTTCGCTTGGCAGCAACAGCCGGGTCAGGGCGGTGCGCGCACGCCGGGAACTCGGATGGTCGCCAAGACATGCATCTGTGACCGACTGGATCTTGAACGACATGCCCGTCGACGCTTCGTCGGCAAAACCCAACCCATGAATTGAGAATCCCATGCTACTTGAAGACAAAGTGTGTGTTGTTGCCGGCGCCGCCTCGCTGCGCAGCATCGGCTACGCCACGGCCGAACTGTTCGCCGAGCACGGCGCGAAGGTCGTCGTGGTCGACCTTTCGATGAACGACCAGGTGCTGGACGACATCAAGGCATCGATCGAGAAGCGCCTCGGGCGCAGCGCCTCGGTGCACGGATTGCGATGCGACATCAGCAGCGCGTCTGACTGCGAGCGCCTCATGCAGGACGTCGTGTCCCTGCACGGAACGATCGATTGCCTGGTCAACTCCGCGGCGGTGGTCCAGTCTCACGCGATGCTCGACATCGGCGAAAAGGAACTGGACCTCATGCTGAACGTCAATCTGAAAGGTGCCTTTCATCTGTGCCAAAGCGCCTTGAGGGTTTTCCGGCCGCGCAGCTCTGGTGTCATCGTCAATGTCGCCTCGGTCGCGGCGCAACGCGGCGGCGGACTGGTCGGCAGCGCGCACTATGCGGCCTCGAAGGGCGGGGTCCTCAGCTTGACCCGAAGCATCGCCCGCGAGTTTGGTCCACTGGGCATTCGCGCCAACGTCATCTGCCCATCCATGACCGAGACCGGCATGGTGGACGGCATGTCCGACGCCAAGCATCAGGAAATCGTGTCGGGCATCCCGCTGCGTCGGGCGGCAAAGCCGCGCGAAATCGCGGGGGCTTGCCTGTTCCTAGCTTCTGACCTCTCTGCCTACGTCACTGGCGCCACGCTCGACGTCAACGGCGGCAGCCACATCCACTGACCAACCGCGAAGGAAAAATCAAATGATCCTGGAAGTTGCCGACATTCGCATCAAGCCTGGTCAGCAGGCGCCGTTCGAGAAGGCTGTTCAGTTCGGGCTGGACACCGTCATCGCCAAGTCCGAAGGGTTCAGGGGCTACCAAGTGCGCCACAGCGTCGAATCACCTGACCGGTATGTGCTCATGCTCGAGTGGGACACGCTCGAGGATCACACCATCAAGTTCCGCAGCTCTCCAGCGTTTGCTGAATGGCGAAGCATCGTCGCCGACTTCTTTGCGCAACCCCCTTTCACAGAGCATTTCGACCTCGCTTTGTCATCGGCAGAGAAGGTCGAGTGAACTGCAACACAACGACGTCCCTTCTCAGTCGTTGTTGTTTCCGATCAATCTTCCCCCTCGAAGAAAGAACCTCATGAACGAGCAGTCTCATTTCCTTCCGTTTGACACATTGCAGCAGGTGCCGCGCGGCAACGGCATCGTCAACTACCTCATTGCCACCCGAAAAGTCGGGGCGTGCGCCATGCATACCGGCATCTCAAAGCTGCCAGTGGGAATCTCGGCACCTCGACACTCTCACAACAGCGAGGAACAGGTCACCGTGCTTGAGGGCACGGTCAAGATCAAGCTGGGCGAACGCGAAGCCATCTGTCAGCGCTTCGACTCCACGTTCATCTCCGCGGGTGTCGAGCACGAGCTTGTCAACGTTGGAACGGACACGGCCTACGTCTTGGTCGTTTACGGGTCGCCGGACGTCAACCGCACGTTTGCCGCGACAGGTGAGACCGTAGGCATTGGCTCCGAAGGCGATCGCTTCCTAGGGTAGATACCTTGCCGGCGCCAGCCCTCGTAGGTGATGCGAGCTAAGCGACCGGTAGCGACGTTCATCGCCATCAGGAGTCAGCCCTCGAGAAACGCCCTCAGATCCTCGACAAACTTCGCCGGGTTCTTGAACATGAGGAAATGATCGCCCTGCTCGGCCGCCGAGTAGTTGTAGAGCGTTGCGCCGGGAATCACGGACTGTGCCCACTGCTGGCTGGGCAGGTTGTTGCTTTCCTCACCCGAGAAGATGGCTGCTGGAACGTCGATTTTGTGGCGCACGACATCACGCCAGTCGTTCACAGTGTGATCGAAAAGCACGCGTCCCATCGCCTTTGGGTCGCCCTGGATGAACGCATTGGCGAATCGTTCCGAGTTCTCGTAATAGGGCGAGTCGAACATGACGAAGCGCTCAAATGGCTTCATGTCCGTGATGAGCTTGTTGACCGGCCCGCCTGCCGTGAAGGCCGCCACCATCCGCTCCGGCGAAGTGGTCGTGGCGCCTGCCTCCAGGCGTTCCTGTTCAGACCAATCCTGATGCGAATAAATCGAGATCGGCTCGTCCACAAAAACGACCTTGCGGAAGGCCTGCGTGCCGAACAGGTCGATGTAGCTCCAGAGAATGGCCGCCCCCATCGAGTGGCCCACATAGTCGGCCGACGTCACCCCGATGTGATCGCCGAATTCCTTGAGGTCCATCGACAGGCGCGCAATCCGCGTGCCGTAGTCGACCTGCTGAGACAACCCCTGGTTGCGCGGATCCAGCACGTAGACATGATGGTGCTCGGCCAGCATGTACAGCAGGTTGATGTAATGGGCGCCATGCCCAGACCACCCTGGCACGAAGATCAACGGCCGGCCCTGCCCTGCCTCCCAGTAAGCAAGCTTGACCCCGTCGTTGGTGACGAAGGATCCGATCCGAAGTCCATCGAAGTTGGACAGCTTCTGAGGCATGCCCTCGATCCGGTGAGGAAAGGTGAAGTCTGCGCCCAGCACCGCGAGCGCCGACGCAAGCGTGGTCGGTGTTTGCATGGCCCCCGATGGCCACCCAAAGTGCTCCACTTGTGGCCAGGTCAAACTGCTCCACCTGGCCACCGGCATTTGAGGCGCTGATTTCGGCGTCGTCGTAGATCGGAGGCTGGCCGGCAGGACGTTTACTTGCTCTCTCGATTCCCGAGGGAGCCCACAGGTTGAACGTCTTGAAGCCACATCTACAAACCACCATCTGGACCCTGTTGCGCAATGGCGCGACGCAGCGAGAGATCGCGCGTGTCACCGGCATCTCACGCCATACCATCCGCGCCTACGAGAAGCAGTTCGCCAGCCAGGGCGACGCCGGGCCGCCGGGCGCAGTTGTCAGCGCTCCGACCCAAACTGCTCCACCCTGGCCACCGACCCGGCCGCCGGGGCTCGGCGCCGAGCAGTATCACGTCGGCATGCGAGCCGCACCGCGCCTTCATCGAGTCGCAGTTGAAGCTCAACCGCAACGCGACGGCCGTGTACCAGGACCTGGTCGACCAGTTCGCCTTCACCGGCGGCTACAACTCGGTCAAGCGGTTCGCCGCCAGGCTGCGCCAGCGCGAACCGCAGCAGTTCGACCGGTTGTCGTTCCAGCCCGGAGAGGAGATGCAGGTCGACTACGGCGAGGGCGCGCCCACGCGCGTGAAGGGCACCGAGCGCTTCCGCAAGCCCCGCCTGTTTGTGGCCACCTTGCGCTATTCCCGGCGCAGTTTCCGGCGTGTCGTGTGG
>NZ_JBBKZV010000060.1:0-20310 GCF_037889915.1 Variovorax humicola
AAGGAGGCCGCTGCACGCATCGCATTAACCCCCGTCACTGCATAATCCGCCCGTCCTGCCTGGAGCAGTTTGGGTGGCCACAGGTGGAGCAGTTTGACGTGGCCATCGGGGACTAGCGCCGCGTCCTTGTCTTTGCCCGGTGCTCGCGGGCCGGTCCGCTCATCGATCACCAGCCTCATCAGCTCCACAGTCCCGGAATCATAGGCTTCGACCCACGTCGGGAAGTCCAGGTCGCTGCTCGCGAAGTTCACCCACACGTTGGCGTCCTCGGTGCTCTCGTGCAGCACCCAGAAGTAGTGCCCCGGGTCGGGCTCATCGACAAAAACGGAAAGGTGGCGCAACTGGCTCATGTGCAATTCATCGGCATCAACGCTCCGCGAGCGTCGCCGCACAGATGCTCAGCGGTTCGGCGATTGAGATCGGATTTGCAAAGTCCATCGTTTCAAGCTTGGTCGATTGCCTGGGCTTGAGGCGATGTTGCTCTAGGGCAATGGCCGCGATCAACTCGAAGTGCCTCTCGCAAGCCTCCAGAAGACTGTCAGGGCCGCCACGCGCCCCGAACAAATCCCGCAAGGCGTCCTCCGTGATCTCGCCGAGGATGCGCGCTCCATCCAGGCCGTCGGGATAGATGGCGAACCGGACCGTCGCCCTATCAAAGCAATGGACAGCTTCGCAGATCATGGGTCGTCTTGAGTTCGTTCCGCAACACCCGGTCGATGCGGGTCCGTGCCCCCGTCGCCGGCGAGCGCGCTGATACCGAACACCTCATCAAGCACCTTCAGCGAGTCCCTCACCGCTTGCAAGGCAACGGCTTTCTCGTCGGCTGTTGCTGCCGGTGCCCCATTGGGCGGCGCCAATGCGTTTCGCAGGCGCTCACATGAGATTTCCCAACGGAGCCTTGCATGCGACTGTGCAAGTCCCATCGTCTTCGATTCCTTCTACGACTGACGCCTCGTTCGTCCGGACGCAAAGCGTCGCGACGAGGGGATTAAAACTCTAGCACTGCCAGCTTAATCTATCAGTCGTGGGAGGTTTTTGATATCAAAGTTATCGAAAACGCTTAGTGAATTCCCGAACGACACCAATAATCCGGGCGCCGTCGAGCGGCTTGATGGGATAGCGCGTGTTGAGGGGCTTCAGGTAGAAGTCGCCGCCGTCCTTCACGAGTTGCTTGAACGTCGTTTCGTTCGCCTCGTTGAGCGCGATGACATAGTCGCCCGGCTCGGCCTTCATCTCCGGCTCGACGACCAGGATGGAACCGGCGGGGAAAGAATCCCCGGTCTCGCTGACCATGCTATCGCCATGGACTCGCAGCGCGTAGGTGTGTCGCTCGATCGGCACGCTGACGGGGACCATGTCGAACTGTTGCTTCGGCTGGAAGTTGTCGATGACGGTGTAGTTGCCTGCCTCGACCTCGGAGACAAGCGGCACCTCACCGCGCATGTCGGCCCCGCGGCTGCCAGCGGAGACACCTGACACCAGTTCGGCCACAGAGATGCCGAGCAGCTTGGCGACTCTCGCCTGATTGGTTCGCTTGGGCGCCGTGCCCCCTGGTTTTTCCCATTGTTGTACAGCGCCACGACTCACCCCCAGCGCGTCAGCAAACTGCTGCTCGCTCATGTTGAGACGTTTGCGTCCTTCGCGGATCAGGTTGTGCGTGCTCACAGCCCAAGGTTAGGCGCTGTTGAGGATAGAAATTGATTCAATGATAGCGTTTCCGTCGGCGGCGCGAAGCTCAATCGCCACATCCTCCCGATTCGGCCGCCAGTCGGCAATGTGTATTGCGCGGGCTTCGGTCGTTAGATCGAGCGACATAAGAACTCGGCGAAGTTGAAGCATTTCCGGAGACTTTGGCCATGAGGCCCTGAGGCTTCCCCGGCGCGTCATGGTTGCGCTCGCAAGCCTTGCCAGTTATTAGTTTAGGGCACGGTCAGCGTACCCAGCCAGGATTGCGCTCGGGTGTCAGTGCGGCTGAGCACGTCGGCGACTCCGGGTCGCAGGTTGACGCACTGCTTGCCGCGCGGGTGTCGGCCAATTGCGGGCCTTCGAGGATGCCTGAAGTTCATCCCGCAACGCCTTGCTTTACCTAGCCCCAAGCGCGTTCATCCTGATCGAGGTGACCTGCAGTGTGCGAAGAACGCCTCCAGCTCGGTCGATTTATCGAAGACCGCATCGGCACCCAAAGCAAGGCAGCGCCGACGCATCTCCGGCGTCGGATAGTTGGTCAGCACAACTACATTCTGATGCGAGGGCCGGTTCTGGCAAGCGCGCAAGACGGTCAGGCCAGAACCTTCTCTGAGAAAGAGGTCGACGACGGCCAAGTCCCAACCAACGCCATGTTGCTCCAACGCGAGTAGCGCCTCAGAGGCAGTCTCGGCAATCGTAATGACCTCAATATCGGCGAGCTCCGCCATCGCCGGGATCAGGTTGGCTCGGATTGTCTCGCTGTCCTCTACGAGGATCGTTGTGAGTGGCATCGCGCACACGCCTTTCGGGCCCGTTTAGTCCTACTCACATGAGTAAAACTGGCCCGGATCCGGCTGAGGCGATTTACACCTTTTCTAGTATTCGCCGATGTCAGACGACAGCCCGACATCGCGCCCTTGCGTCGCGGGGACAACACAGGAGCGTGACAGAAGACGAGCCGGCGGGAGGACGTGTTCTGAACAGGGAGGATGGAACCTAACAGCACTCGTGGAACACCGGCGCGAGCCGGTGTTCCAACCTCAAGTCGAGTTCTTCTTGACCTCCGCTTCGAGCGTCTTGGTAACGTCCTGCAAGAGTTCGACGGATTTGTCCAGTTGCGCCTGCACTTGATCGCCATGAGCGAGCGCCTGATCCACTTCCTCGCTCCGTACCTCCGCAGGGACGTGTGTGTCGAGCACGGTATTCACTATCGCGAGATCGTCCGCTGCTTGCCGGACCGTCTCGGTAGCTTGTTTGCTCTTGTCCAAGGCATCCACTACCGGGGGTGGTTCCGCGTGATTTGATCGTCCGGACATTTAAACTCCTAGTGGGGCGAGGAGCATCGTAGTCAAGGCCTCGGTGCGGGGCAAGGGCGCCCACATCAGCGCTTCGCCAGCGCGGCGTAGCTACGCTCGCAAGCCTTGCCGGCTATTTGCGCGCGGTCAGCGTATTCAGCCAGAGTTCCCGCTCGCGCGTCACACCGGCCGAGCACGCTGGCAAGCACTCCAATGGGGTCGGAGGCTGCCGCGCTTCGCTCGAGCGTGGCGGCACGCTCGCGCGCACGTCGGGCGCCGGAACTGGCGTTGGAATTGGCGGCGTATTCGGCGATTTGCACGCGCAGCCGCTCAGCAGTGCTATTTGCAACAGCGGAATGAGCCTGTACAACGCGGTTTTCTTTTGCAGCATTGTCGAGTTCGAGTGCTTTCGTTGGGCGGAATTCCGCGCCGTACGGTTATCTGGAGGCTGATTGCGCGCTCCGATGTGCCACTCGCGTTCGATTTCGACCCCATCGGGGGCGTGTATCGATTGCACATGCTTACCACTGGCGCAGCGTCTCCGGATTCCACCCGAATGACGACTGAGGCGCCTAAGCCTGGGCGTGCGCCGAGCCGATTGCCGCCGTCGAGCCAGCCGTGCAGCTCGGCTAAATAGACGTTCCTCGATCGCGCCACCGGCGACGCAACCACACCGGCTACCTGCGGCGACGACAGTTCATTTGTAAGTTTGTAAGCGCGCGAGATACCCCAGGCCCACACGATGATGGCTTTGTAGGTGCGATCGGCCGGTGTTGGCGCGACCGAACACTGACCATCTACTGTTCGATGCCCACACACGCTCGTTTGCGGCGCTGGGCGGCCTCGCACGCCGGGCATCTACGACAACATGAAGACCGCCGTCGACAAGGTGAAAAGGGCAAGGGCCGCGCATCGAACTCCCCTGCCACGAGTTGCGGCGGGGCGGGATCGGGGCTGGCGGCGGCTTGCCTCGAAGGGGACGGTTCGGCTCGCGTCAAGGCGCAGGAACCGTCTGCGCCTCGAGAAGCAAGAAAACGCATCGCTTATCCGGGGCGACAGGGCGACCGCTCACGCTCAATGCGCACTGAAGCGCTTTTCAAACCAGTCATCCATCATTGCCTTTTCGTAGCGCAACCGGTCGCTGCCCGAGTAGACGTTGCTGTTCATGAGGTAGTTCATGTCGACGAGTTGCTCCTCGCCGCTGGCCAGCGGCTGGCCGTCGCGAAGCAGCGTGTAGCGCAGCTTCATCCGCGGCCAGGCGATGTCGCGGATGATGCGCACGTCGGCGGCCGTGCGGAAGCGGAACGGCTCGAACCAACCCGCAAGGTCGACGTCCAGCACCTCGATCCTGAGTTCTTCGTTCGCCGGCAGGCGGCGCTCGGCGAGCCGTTGGAAGTGCTGCGCGATGTCGCGCTGCACTTCGGCTCGATCCTTCTCGGTGGCGTAGGGGTGCGAGTAGCTTGCGTCGGTGTAGCGCTCCGGCTGGACAAAGCTGACGGACACGCTCGTCGCGGCGGCGGGCACGGCGACGGCAAGCAGGCCGATACTCGACAGGCTGGACAGTTTGCGCATGGCGGCCCCTCGGAATGCGAGGGTGGTTGGACGCCAGGGTGCTTTCGGCAGTTCCCTCGTCCGCGTTGAAGATTTGCCGAGAACACCCATGCCCACCAAATTTTCAGACCATCAACTTCAAAGGACTTTATGACCGAGCGCAAGGCAGCAATCGTGACGGGCTCCGCAACCGGGGTCGGGGCCGCAACGGCACTGGCATTGGCGCGTCGCGGCTACGACGTGTTGATCAACTACTCCCGCAGCGAGCGCGAGGCCAGGGAATCGGAGGCGGCCTGCCGCGAGGCCGGGGCCGACACCTTGCTGGTGTGCGGAGACATCGCGGATGACGGCGCCTGCCGGGCGATGGCCGAAGCGGCGATGGGGCGCTGGAAGCGGATCGATGCGCTGGTGAACAACGCGGGCATCACGTCCTTTGCCGGGTCGGCCAACTGGGATGCGCTCGATGCCGCGACGTTCCAGCGGATCCTGGACGTGAATGTGATCGGCATGTTCCAGATGGTTCGCGCCTGCGTTGCGCACCTCAAGGCGGCCAAGGGCTCGATCGTCAATGTCTCGTCGATCGCCGGGGCGCTGGGCATCGGTTCGTCCGTGGCCTACATTGCATCGAAGGGCGCAGTCAACTCGCTCACCCTGCACCTGGCGCGCGCCCTGGCGCCGGAAATTCGCGTGAATGCGGTGTGCCCCGGAATGATCACGACACGATGGTTTGTCGACGGCATCGGCGAGGAGAACTTCCAGAAGCTGAAGGCGCAATACGAACAGTCGACGCCGCTCGGCCGGGCCTGCACCGCCGAAGACGTAGCCGAGTCGGTGCTGTGGCTGGTCGAGGGCGCCCGGACGGTGACGGGCGAACTGATCCTGCTGGATTCAGGGACGCATCTGGGCCGCGCTCCGTCGGCGGTGCAGGCGGCGAGGTAGCCGCAGTGCGGCCTGGCGAATTCAGATGATGGCTTGCTTGCGCAGCGCGCGCAGGCGTTCTTCATCCAGACCCAGTTCGGCCGCGAGCACCTGGGCGCTGTGCTCGCCCAGCATCGGTGACGCCCTGTGCACCACTGGCGTCGCCGAAAAGCGCAACGGACTGCGCAGGCTCGGCACATCGACGCCACGGCTGTGCGGCAGTTGCAATGCGAGATCGCGATGGCGGGTCTGGGGGTCTTCGAACACACCCGCCATGTCGTTGATCGGTCCGCTCGGCACGCCCACCTGCTCGAAGGCCGCGAGCAGGTCGGCCCGATGCCGCGTGGCCAGCAAGGGCACCAGCAACTCCCGCAGCGCGACACGGTTGGCCACGCGCAGCGCGTTGGAGCCAAAGCGCTCGTCCTGCACCAGGTCCGGGCGGCCCAGCGTGGTGCACAGTGCCTGGAACTGGCCGTTGTTGCCGGCAGCCACGATCAGGTGGCCATCGGCGCAGGCGAAGACTTCCGATGGCGACGCGATCGGGTTGGTGTTGCCCACGCGCGGAGGCACCTTGCCGTTCATCAGGTAGCCCAGCGCCAGATGGCCGTTCAGTGCCACCGAGGCGTCGAGCATCGCCGCGTCGACGTACTGGCCTTCGCCGGTCTCGCGGCGGTGATAGATCGCGCTGAGCACGCCGATGGCGGCATAGAGGCCGGTCACCACGTCGGTGATCGGGATCGCGGTGCGCATGGGTTCGCCGCCGGGCGCGCCGTCGGGCTGGCCGCAGGTGCTCATCGCGCCGGCAAGGCCCTGCAGGATGAAGTCGTAGGCCGGGCGCGCGGCATAAGGCCCGCTCTGCCCGAAGCCGGTGACCGAGCAGTAGATGATGTCGGGCCGGCGCTTGCGGATGCTGGCTTCGTCGAGGCCGTACTTCGCCAGCGTGCCGACCTTGTAGTTCTCCACCACCACGTCGCAGCGCGCGGCCAGGTCCTGCGCGAGCGCCGCGCCCTCGGGCGTGGAGATGTCCATCGTGACGGAGTGCTTGCCGCGGTTGTAGGCGAGGTAGAGCGCCGAGTCGTTGCTGTCGCCGCCGTGCTCGGCATCGGGCAGGAAGGGGCCCATGCGGCGCGTGTCGTCGCCTTCGCCGGGCTTCTCGATCTTGTAGACCGTGGCGCCCATGTCGGCCAGGATCTGCGTGCACAAGGGGCCGGCGATGACCCGGGTCAGGTCCAGCACCTTGAGCCCTTCGAAGATGGATCGCATGTCGTTCACTCCAGTCGGATATTGGCCTTCTTGACCACGTCTGCCCAGCGCGTCGATTCGCTCAGCATGAAGGCGTCGAACTGTTGCGGCGTGCCGCCCACAGGATCGATGCCGTATTCGATCAGCTTGTCGTGCACCTCGGGTGTCTGCAACACCTTCTGCACTTCGGCCGAGACCTTCTCGACGATGTCCTTCGGCGTCTTGGCGGGAGCGAGCAGGCCGATCCAGCTGCCGGTGGTCATGTTCGGATAGCCGGCCTCGGCCATTGTCGGCACGTCGGGTGCGGTGGGCCAGCGCTTGGAACTGGTCATGCCGAGCGCGTGCAGCTTGCCGGTCTTGACGTGCGGCATCATGGTCTGGACCGAGTCGAAGATGGTCGATACCTGGCCCGCGAACAGGTCCGGCAGCGCGGGCGCGACGCCCTTGTAGGGCACATGCGTCATCGGCACACCCGTGGTCTGCGAGAAGAGTTCAGCCACCAGGTGTGCGCCGGAGCCCGCGCCGCTGGAAGCGAAGGTGGCTTGCTGGGGATTGGCCTTGGCCCAGGTCACGAAGTCTTTCAGGTTCTTCGGCGGTAGCTCGGCACTGGACACCATCAGCAGCGGGATGGCTCCGAACTCGCTCACCCCTTTCAGGTCTTTCAGCGGCGAATAGCTCATCTTCGGATACAGGCTCGGATTGATGACATGCGCCGCCACCACGACGAGCAGCGTATAGCCGTCAGGCGCGGCGCGCGCAACCACGGACGAGCCGATCTGGCCGTTGGCGCCCGCCTGGTTGTCCACGATGATCGACTGCTTCAGGCGATCGGCGAGCTTGATCATGATGAGGCGGGTAACGGCGTCCGAGACGCCGCCGGGCGTGTAGGGCACGACCACCCGGATCGGCTTGGAGGGATACGCGTCCTGCGCCAGCGCCGGAGCGGCGATGCCGGCAAATGCGAGGGCGGCAAGGGCGGCGAGGGCTGCGGCCAGCGCCTTGCGGCGCAAGTTCGATTTCATGTTGTCTCCTTGAGGTGTCGGTCGGATTCGCAGGGGTTCATTGCGCGGACGACGGGACCAGCCCCTCGTCGATCCAGCGCCTGGGGATGCGCAGCGGGTGGTCCAGCAGCATCTGTGCGAAGGACTTGCCCAACGGGTCGGAGCGCAGGCTCGCCACGCCGCCGCCGCCCAGGGCCTGATGCAGCACGAAGTTGAGGGCGTTCAGCCCGGGCACCTCGAAGCGTTCGACCTCTCCGTGCACCAGGTGCGCGAAGTACGAGCGCAGCGCCTCGGCCGTGAGTTGCGCGCGCAGCAGGGGCAGGAACTCGGGGCGTCGGGCCACCACGCCGATGTTCTCGTCGTCTCCCTTGTCGCCGCTGCGCGCCCAGGCCAGCGCGATCAGCGGCACGGGCACGGTATCGGCACTGGATTCGGCTTGCGCACCGGTCGGCGACGGCACTGCCAGCACGGCCAGCGCGGCGGGCGGGCTTGCAGGGCCGGTGGCCGGCAAGGGCACGGCTTCCACGGCGTCGTCGAGTGCAACCTGCATCACGAGATCCTCCTTGCGCACGAGGAACGAAAACACCTTGATCACCGGCTGCACGTCGGCGCGCCCGGAGAACGACGAGCGCGTGCCCGGCCCCATCGAGGTGCCGGCCGAGGCGCATTCGCGCTGCAGGAAGGCCAGGCCCTTGGGATCGGGATGGCGCGCAGCAATGCGCAGCACGACTTCGCGCGTGGCCAGCGGCCGCGCGTTCGCGCCGTAGAGCGATTCGCAGCCGAGCAGCTCGACCGTCGTTTCGGTGTAGTCGGCCAGGCCGCGCCGCTGCAGCTGCATGCGCGTGCGCTCGAGCAGCGCGTCGGCCGTCTTGCGCGCCTTGGCCGGCGCATCGATGCCGCGGATCGCCATCAGGACCTGCAGCTGGTAGCCATCGCGCCAGGTGCCGTTGGCCTTGTAGGTGCCGGTGGGCGCACGCCCGCGCGCACCGCTCACGCGCACCTTGCCCGGTGCGTGCGCCTTGACCTGCACGCCGCGGAAATCGCAGGTCACGTCGGGCATCAGGTAGTTCGCCGGGTCGCCCACTTCGTACAGGACCTGCTCGGCCACGGCCCCGGGGTGGATCAGCCCGCCCGTGCCCTCGGGCTTGGAAAGCAGGAAGCTGCCGTCCGCCTCGCAATCGATCACCGGATAGCCGATGTTGGCCCAGTCCGGCACCTGCTGCCAGTCGGTGAAAAGGCCGCCGGTCGCCTGCGCGCCGCATTCGATCACATGACCCGCGAGGGTGCCGGCGGCGATGCGGTCCCAGTCGTTCCACTGCCAGCCGAATTCGTGCGCGAGGACGCCGACCACGACCGCACTGTCGACGCAGCGCCCGGTGATGACGATGTCGGCACCGAGCGCCAGCGCCAGCGCGATGCCGCGTGCGCCGACGTAGGCGTTGGCTGAATAGAGCTGCGCCGGCGGTGCCTCGCCGGTGTGCAGGTCGCGCAAGCCCTGTGCGCGCAGCGTCTCGAACAGCGGCATCACGTCGTCGCCAGTCACCACGGCGATGCGCGGCGAGAGGCCCCGCTCGCGCGCCGCGGCTGCGAGCGCATCGCGGCAGGCCTGCGGATTGAGGCCACCGGCGTTGGCGATCACCTTCACCCCCCTGGCGCAGATGTCGGCGAGATTCGGCGCCATCGCGGCATGCACGAAGTCGGTTGCATAGCCCAGCGCCGGGTCCTTGGCGCGCGCACGCGCCAGGATCGACATCGTCGTCTCGGCCAGGTAGTCGTAGACCAGGTACTGCAGCCCGGGCACGGCCAAGAGCTGCGGCGTCGCGATGGCCGAGTCGCCCCAGAAGCCGCTGGCGCCGCCGATGCGCACGGTGTTCGTCATGCCACCGCCTCGATGCGCAGCAGCAGCGCACCCTTGGACGACTGTCCGCCCGATTGCACGCAGACCTCGGCCACGAGGCCATTCATCGGCGCAGTCAGCGTGTGCTCCATCTTCATGGCTTCGAGGACCACGAGTCGTTGGCCGGCCTGAACCGCGTCGCCCTGGCGAACCGCAACGTCGACGATGCGGCCGGTCAGCGGCGCGGTCACGGCGCCGCCCGCGCCCTCGGCGGTGCGCTGCTTATGCGGGCTTTCGCGCTCGAAGCTCCAGGCGCGCCCGCCGTGGAAGAGATACAGCGCCTGCGCTTGCGCAGCGAGCACCACGGTTTCGGTCATGCCGTCGCACTCCGCGCTGAAGCCCGTGCGCTGCGGCCCGTCCCAGCAGGCGTTCGACACCGCGAGCTGCACGGGTTGCGCCTCCGCGTCGATGCGGCGCACGCCGATCTGCCATTGCGTCTTCAGCGCACGCAACTGCACCTCCCAACGCGCTTCGCCCTGTGCCAGCACGGCACGGGCCGCATGCTGGCCGATGGCAGGCGCTTCGATGCGATGCGAATCGCCGACCACCGGCATGTCGAGCGCCAGTGCGCCGAAAGCGGCCAGTGCCACCGCGCGGGCATCCGGCAGGGCGCGCTCGGACAGCCGATCGCCGAATCTTTCCTGCACGAAGCCGGTGTGCACCTGCTGGCCCTCGGCGAATACCGGATCGGCCAGGCAGTCGGCCAGGAAGCCCTGGTTGCTCGGCAGTCCGAGCAGCACGCAATCCGACATGGCGCGCAGCAGCTTGCGCCGCGCTTCCTCGCGCGTCGTGCCGTGGGCCACGAGCTTGGCGACCATCGAGTCGTAGTGCGGCGACACCGCACCGCCTTCGGCCAGGCCGTGGTCGACGCGCACGTCGTGCCCTTGCGTGGGCGGACGCCAGCGCAGCACCGGGCCGGTCTGCGGCAGGAAGCCGGCAGGCACATCCTCGGCCGTCAGCCGCACTTCGATGGCGTGGCCCTTCAGTTGCACGTCGGCCTGCCGCAGCGCAAGCGGTTCGCCCGAAGCCACGCGCAGTTGCCATTCGACGAGGTCCAGGCCGGTGATGGCCTCGGTCACCGCGTGCTCGACCTGCAGGCGCGTATTCATCTCCATGAAATAGAAGCGGCCTTCGCGGTCCAGCAGGAACTCCATCGTGCCCGCGCCGATGTAGCCGATGGCCTGCGCACTGCGCACCGCGGCCTCGCCCATGCGCGCGCGCAGGTCGGCATCGACGGCTGGCGACGGCGCTTCCTCGATCACTTTCTGGTGGCGGCGCTGCACCGAGCAGTCGCGCTCGCCGAGGTGGATCACGTGGCCGTGGCTGTCGGCCAGCACCTGGATCTCGACGTGGCGCGGCGCGATCACGGCGCGTTCCAGGATCAACTCGTCCGAGCCGAAGGCCACTGCCGCCTCCGAGCGTGCGGAAGCCAGCGCTTGCGGCAGGGCCGAAGCGTCCTGCACCAGCCGCATGCCGCGCCCGCCGCCGCCGGCAGCGGCTTTCACCATCACCGGAAAACCGATGCCGGCCGCCGCATCGATGAAGGCCGCGTCGGCCTGGTCTTCGCCCTGGTAGCCGGGAATGCACGGCATCTCGGCCGCCATCACGAGGCGCTTGGCCTGGGCCTTGTTGCCCATCGCGCGGATGGCCGCGCCCGAGGGGCCGATGAAGACCAGCCCGGCCGCGTCGACCGCGTCGGCGAAATCTTCGTTCTCGGCCAGGAAGCCGTAGCCCGGATGCACCGCGTCGGCGCCGGCACGGCGGGCGGCTTCGAGGATCGCATCGATGTTGAGGTAGGAGTCGCGCGGGGCGGCACCGCCGATGAGCACCGCGCGGTCGGCGCAGCGCACGTGCGGGCTGTCGCGGTCGGCCTCCGAATACACGGCCACGGTGCCGTAGCCCATGCGCCGCACTGTGCGGAAGATGCGGATTGCGATCTCGCCGCGATTTGCGACGAGCACGGTATGGAAGGGACGGATCTGCTTGGTGGTCGTCATGATGGAAGCTGTTCCCGCTGCAGGGCTGTGGAGGGTGGCGTGGTGTTTGCGCGCACGTCGTCGGCGCTGAATTCGCAATGCCACGATGCGGCGCGCTTGCCGCGAAATGCCGCGATGCCTTCTGCGCCTTCGTCGCGCATGCAGGCGGCAAAAAGTTGCGCGGCCTCGTCGAGCAGCGCGTCGTCGCTGTCGATGCCGCAGCGTTGCAGCAAGGGCTTGAGTGCGCGGTTGGCGTGCGGTCCGCAGGCGCCGATGCGTGTGAGCCATTGCGCCAGCAATGCGTCGAGCGCGGGTCCGTCGACGGCGAGGTCGTCGACCAACCCGAGTTGCACGGCAGTCGCGCCGCTCACGCGCTCGCCGCTCAGTCCGAGGCGGCGTGCGACGCGCTGTCCCACGCGTGCCGCGACGAAAGGTGCGATCTGCGCCGGGATGATTCCGAGCGAGGTCTCGCTCAAGGCAAAGCGCGCAGCCTGCGTGGCCAGCACGATGTCGGCCGCACACGCGAGGCCCATGCCACCGCCCATGGCGGCCCCTTCGACGGCGGCCACCACCGGCACCGGCAACGCGGCCAGCCGCTGCATGAAGCGCCCGAATTCGCGGTTGCGCGCAGCCACCGGGTCGTCGCCGGCGGCGGCATCCGTGTCGAGCCGCGCCCTGAAATTGCCGACGTTGCCGCCGGCGCAGAAGAAGCCCTGGCTGCCGCGCAGCACCAGGGCGCGCACGGCGGCGTCGGACTCTGCGAGGGCGACGACTTGCGTCAGTTCGGCCACGACCTCGGGCGCCAGTGCGTTGCGGGTTTCGGGGCGGTTAAGCGTGGCGAACAGCATGTCGTGTTCGCGCCGGACGATGAGATGCAGATAAGTGTTCATTGAATTGCCTTCGGGCGGTCGGGCGGCGCTCATCCCAGTTGCGCCATCGCACTTCGCGCGACCCGCGACGCATGAAACCAGGACGAGCACCGCGAAGTCTGTTCGTGGGCACCCGCGGAACCGGCTTTGCCGGGCCGCTGGGTGCGCCCCCTCGAGGGGGAGGCGCCGCAGGCGCATCGGGGGGGAGTCATCCTGGTCTGTTCGTGGGCACCCGCGGAACCGGCTTTGCCGGGCCGCCGGGTGCGCCCCCTCGAGGGGGAGGCGCCGCAGGCGCTTCGGGGGGGAGTCATCCTGGTCTGTTCGTGGGCACCCGCGGAACCGGCTTTGCCGGGCCGCCGGGTGCGCCCCCTGGAGGGGGAGGCGCCGCAGGCGCTTCGGGGGTGCTTCATGTCACGCATCCATGTTCATGAGGCCCATCTGCCGCGCGATGACCATCATCATCACTTCGTCCGCACCACCGCCGATGGAGCCGAGCCGGTAGTCGCGGTAGGCGCGCGAGACGCGGTTGTCCCAGGTGTAGCCCATGCCGCCCTGGAACTGCATGCACCAGTCGGCTATCTCGCGGCCCAGGCGGCCGGCCTTGAGCTTGGCCATCGAGGCCAGTTCGATCACGTTCTCGCCATTGATGTAGGCCAGCGTGGCACGGTAGGTCAGCGAGCGCAGGGCTTCGAGTTCGGTCTTGAGCTCGGCCAGCTTGAACTGGATGAACTGGTTGTCCAGCAGCGGCTTGCCGAAGGCGATGCGCTGGCGCAGGTAGTCGGCCGTCTCGGTGATCAGCTCGATGCTGGCCAGGCGGCGGGCCGCGCCGTCGAGCCGCTCTTCCTGGAACTGCTTCATCTGGTAGATGAAGCCCATGCCCTCCTCGCCGATGCGGTTGCGCACGGGCACGCGCACTTCGTCGAAGAAGATCTGCGCCGTGTCGGAAGACCACATGCCGAACTTCTTGATCTTCTGCACTTCCACGCCCTTGGCGCGCTTGCCGTTCGGGCCCACGTCCTTCAGCGGCACGATGATCAGCGACTTGTTCTTGTGCACCGGGCCGTCGGATGTGTTGCACAGCAAGCAGATCCAATCGGCCTGGGTGCCGTTGGTGATCCACATCTTGGAGCCGCTGATCACGTAGTCGTCGCCGTCGCGGCGCGCACGAGTCTTGAGCGATGACACGTCGGAGCCCGCGCCCTGCTCGGACACGCCGATGCTCACCACCATGTCGCCGGCGATGGCCGGGGCCAGGAACTCGCGCTTGAGTTCATCGGAGCCGAAGGCCGCAAGCGCGGGCGTGGCCATGTTGGACTGCACGCCGATGCCCATGCCCACGCCCTGGGCGTGCGCGTAGCCGATGGCCTCGGCCGCGGCCAGGGCGTAGGAAAAGTCCAGGCCCATGCCGCCATGGGCCTCGGGCTTGGTGATGCCCAGGAAGCCCAGGTTGCCCATCTTCTTGAACAACTCGTGCGCGGGAAAAATCTCGTTGGCTTCCCACTCCTCGACGAAGGGGTTGATCTCGGCCGCGACGAAACGTCGGATGCTGGCCATGAGTTCGTGGTGTTCTTGCGTGTAGAGCATTGCGGGTCTCCGGAAATAAGCGATGGGACTTGTGCGGCGGTACTTGCGTGGCGTTACTTGTGCGGCGTTACTTGTGCGGCGTTACTTGTGCGGCGTTACTTGTGCGGGTCTCTCATGCGGGAATCACCGCGCAACCGGCTTCACCGGGCCGCTGGTGTTGCGCCCTCGAGAGGAAGGCGCGAAGCGCTTCGGGGGTGGTCATCAGAACCTTGCGACACCGAATTGCACGGCGCGGGGCGTGCGCGCGGTGGCTTCGCGCGTCGTGGCCAGCACGAAGGCCAGCACGGCGCGCGTGTCGCGCGGGTCGATCACACCGTCGTCGAGCAGGTGCCCGCTGGTGTAGAAGGCGCTGGCCTGGCGCTCGAAGGTGCCGACGATTTCTTCCTTCTGCTCGGCCAGTCGTGCCTCGTCGACCGGGCGGCCCTTGCGCTCGGCCTGCTGGCGCGCCACGATCTCCAGCGTGGTGGCCGCCTGCTCGCCGCCCATGACGGCGGTGCGCGCGTTCGGCCACGAGAAGCAGAAGCGCGGGTGGAACGACCGTCCGCACATGCCGTAGTTGCCCGCGCCGAAAGATGCGCCGCAATAAATCGTGACCTGCGGCACCTGCGAGTTCGCCAGCGCCTGGATCAGCTTGGCGCCGTGCTTGATCATGCCGGCCTCTTCCGACGCACGGCCGACGATGAAGCCGGTGGTGTTCTGCAGGTACACGATCGGCGTGCCCGCCTGGTTGCACAACTGGATGAACTGCGCGGCCTTGGTGGCGCCGGCCGGGTCGATCGGCCCGTTGTTGGTGACGAAGCCCACCGTGTGGCCTTCGATGCGGCCCTGGCCGCAGATGGTGGCCATGCCGTAGTCGGGCTTGAAGTCCATCCAGCGCGAATCGTCGACCAGGCGCGCGATGATTTCGCGCATGTCCACCGGCTTGCGGTGCTCCAGCACCATCACGCCCGCGAGTTCTTCGGTGTCCAGGCGCGGCGCCGGTGCGTTGGCGGCGGCATCGTCGGCCTTGTTCTGCCATCCGAGGTTGTCCATGATGTCGCGGGCGATGGCGATGGCATGGGCGTCGTCTTCGGCCACGTATTCGGCCAGGCCGCTGATGCTGGCATGCATGTCGGTGCCGCCCAGCGCCTCGTCGGTGGCGATCTCGCCGGTGGCCGCCTTCAGCAGCGGCGGGCCGGCCAGGAAGGCCTTGGCCTGGCCGCGCACCATCACCACGTAGTCCGACAGCCCCGGCATGTAGGCGCCGCCCGCCGTGGACGAGCCGTGCACCACGGTCACCACCGGCAGGCCGGCCGCCGACAGGCGCGCGAGGTTGTAGAACATGCCGCCGCCGCGGATGAACTTCTCGACGCGGTACTTGCGCAGGTTGGAGCCGGCCGACTCCACCAGGTGCACGAAGGGCAGCTTGTTGTCGAGCGCGAGTTCCTGGCAGCGCATCAGCTTCTGGTTGCCCGATTCGGTGAGCGCGCCGGCGTCGATGCCCGAGTCGGTGACGACGACCATGCAGCGCACGCCGCTCACGAAGCCGATGCCGGCGATCTGCGAGCCGCCGGGCACGACTTTGCTCGGATCGGGATCGTCCATGCCGTAGCCGGCAAGGTTGGCGATGGGAAGGAAGGGCCGGCCTGGGTCGAGCAGGCGGCTCAGGCGCTCGCGTGGCAGCAGCGCGCCGCGCCGTGCGAAGCTCGCGGAGGCGCGCGCGGAAGCGTCCGCGGCGCGTTGCTCCAGGGCGCGCAGTTCGTCGACGAGCGCGAGCATGCCGGCGCGCTGCGCCTGGAAGGCTTCGGACGCGGGATGGATGCGAGATTGAAACGGGGTCATCGTTGGTGAGCTTTCGCGATGAAGATGGTGATTCGGTGTCCGGGATTGGGTGTTCGGCGCCGCACGGACTACACGCCGAGGCGCTTGGCGATCAGGTCCTTCATGACCTCTTCGGCGCCGCCGCCGATGGTCATGACCTTGACCTCGCGGTACAGGCGCTCCACGCGCGTGCCGCGCATGAAGCCCATGCCGCCGAGGATCTGCACCGCCTGGTCGGCACAGAACTGGAAGGTCTGCGTCGCGAAGTTCTTGACCATCGCGATCTGCGCCACCGGCGATCCGCCGTCGTCGAGCCGAGCAGCAAGGTCGTCGAGCATCGCGCGGGTGGCCTCGATGCGCGTGGCCATGTCGACCAGCTTGTGGCGGATCACCTGGTGCTGCGACAAGGTCTTGCCGAAGGTGCGCCGCTGCGCCGCCCATTCGAGGGCGTCGTGCAGGCACACGCGCGCATAGCCACATGCCGCCGCCGCCAGCGCGAGGCGCTCGTGGTTGAAGTTGCGCATCAGCACCGCGAAGCCCTGGCCTTCCTGGCCGATCAGGTGGCTCGCGGGCACGCGGCAATCGGCGAAGAAGAGCTCGGCCGTGTCCGATGCCCACCAGCCCATCTTCTTGAGCGGCAGGCGCGTGAGGCCGGGTGTGTCGCCCTCGATCATCAGCAGGGACACACCGCCAGCGCCGGGCCCGCCGGTGCGCACGGCCACGGTGAAGTAGTCCGCACGCATGCCCGATGTGATGAACAACTTGCCGCCATTGACGACGTAGTGGTCGCCTTCGCGCCGCGCCGTGGTCGTGAGCTGCGCCACGTCGGAGCCGCCCGAAGGCTCGGTGATGGCGAGTGCCGCGATCTTCTCGCCCGACAGGATGCCGGGCAGCACGCGCGCCTTCAGCTCGTCGCTGCCGGCCACGGCGATCGGCGGTGCGCCGATGGTGTGCGAGAACAAGCCCGAGGCCACGCCGCCGGAGCCGCCCCAGGCGCGTTCCTCGCACAGGATCATGCGAAAGAACGCATCGCAGGAAATGCCGCCATACGCCTCGGGAAAGCCCAGTTGCAGCAGGCCGACGTCGGCCGCCTTGCGGTACAGGTCGCGCGGAAAGCTGCCTGCCTCGTCCCACTCGTTGACGTGGGGCGCGACCTCGGTTTCGAAGAAGCGCCGGACCGTCGCGCGAAAAGCTTCGTGGTCAGGGCTGTAGTAGCGGGTGTTGGGCGTTTGCAGCATGGCTCAGGCCTCGTCCAGGAACGCGGGGCTCTTGTAGAGCGGAAAGCCGTTGTAGGGCTTCGAATTGCGATGCGCCGCCAGCGTCCAGGTGTGGCGTGCATTCGGCACCCCGCCGTCGACGCGCAAGGTCGAGCCGGTGATGAAGCCCGCCGCCTCCGACAGCAGGAAGCTCACGGCCGCGGCCACCTCGGCCTCGGTGCCCAGGCGCTGCATCGGCACCTTGCGGCTGAGCACCTTGATGCGTTCCTTGAACGCCTCGTCGTAGGTCTCGAGGCCGCTCGATGCGATCCAGCCCGGCGCCACCGCGTTCACGCGCACGCCGGCCGCGGCCCACTCGCAGGCGGCCGTCTCGGTGAAGGACAGCATGCCCGCGCGCGCCGCGCCCGAGTGGCCCAGCCCGGGCATGCCATTCCACATGTCCGCAATGATGTTGACGATGGCGCCGCCGTGCTGCTCCATCCATTGCGTGAAGCATTCGCGCGCCATCAGGAAGCCGCCGGTCAGGTTGTTGCGCAACACGGTCTCCCAGCCTTTCTGGCTGATGTCGCGCAGGTGCGAGGGGAACTGACCGCCAGCGTTGTTGAAGAGTCCGTCGATGCGGCCATGGTGCGCTAGCACGGCGGCCACGGTGTCGCGCACCAGCGCCTCGTCGCGGATGTCGCACGCATGTGTGCTGATGCGCGCGGCGGCCTCGGGCAAGGCGGCGGCGATCTCATCGCGCACCGCCTGCAGCTTGCTCTCCGTGCGGCCTACCAGCGCCAGGCGCGCGCCCAGGCTGGCCAGCTCGTGCGCGGTGCAGCGGCCGATGCCGCTGCCGCCGCCGGTCACGACGATGGCCTGGCCTTCGAACAGGTCGAGGCGGAAAACGGAGCGGTATTGCATCGCGGCGATCCTCACTGGTTGGGCGTCACGCCCATGCGCTCGACCTGCTTGCGCGAGGCCTCGTAGCGCTCGCGCGCGAACGCCGTGTAGGCCGCGCTGTCGAGGTAGGCGTTCTCCTGGTTCAGCCGCTCCAGCAGCTTCTGCGTGGCCGGATCCTCGAGCGCCTTGCGGAAGGCGTCGTGCAGGGTCTTCACCACGGCCGGCGGCATGCCCTTGGGACCGGCGATGCCGAAGGGCGAATTGGCCACCATGTCCATGCCGATGTCGCGCAGCGTCGGCACGTTGGGCCAGCGCGCCGCACGCTTGGCCGTCCACAGCACCAGCACGCGCGCCTTGCCTTCGTCGACCATCGGGGCGATCGAGCCGGCGGTCACCGCCAGGTCGATGTGGCCGCCCATCAGCGCCGCGATGATTTCCGACTCGCCCTTGTACGGCACGTGGTTGAGCTTGATGCCCTGGCGGCGGGACATCTCCTCGACGGTGATGTGCATGGTGCCATTGACGCCGGTGGTGCCGTAGGTGATCTGGCCCGGCCGCTTCTTCGCGTCGGCCACCACTGCCGACCAGTCGGTCCACGGCGAGGTGCTCAGCGTCGCGATGCCGAGCGCGTAGCCCGACAGGTGGACGACGTAGGTGAAGTCGCTCATCGGATCGAACTGCGTCTTCTGCAGGTGCGGCAGGCGGAACACGGGCTCCGGCAGGATCGACAGCGTGTAGCCGTCGGGCAGCGCGCGCACCAGCTGGTTGGCACCGAGCACGCCGGCCGCGCCCGGCTTGTTGTCGACGATCACGGGCTGCCCGAGCTCGTTGCCCGCGAGCACCGCGATGCTTCGCACGAAGGAGTCGGTCGCACCGCCGGCGGCGAAGGGCACGATCAGCGTGACCGGCCGGGTCGGGAAATCCGCAGCCAGCGAAGAGCCCCAGCCCGTGAGGGCAGCCGACATCACCGGAAGTGCCTGCAGGAACCGGCGCCGAAGCATTGAATTCATGAATTTGTCTCCTGTCTTTCATCGATCTGGACTGCCGGCCGCGCGGGTTGTGCGGCGAGCTGGAGCGATTCCAAATCAGGCGCGTTGCCGTCGCAAAAAATTTCTGCGCGGTTGTGCACAATATGCACAACATGGTGAAAGTACGGACGATCCCCGGAGCCCAGAGCATCGACCGCGCAGCCGCGCTGCTGCGCTGGATCGCGGCCGGGCACGGCGACGGCACCGCCTTGCGCGACCTGGTCGACCGCACCGGGCTCGACCGCACCACGGCATGGCGCATCGTGTCGAGCCTGGAACAGCAGGGGTTGGTCGCCAAGGACGCACGCAGCGGCCTTTACCGCCTGGGCGTCGAGTCGATGGCGCTGGGCCTGGCCTGCATGGACCGCCCTCCCCTGACCGAGGCCTGCCGCCCCGCCATGAAGGCGCTGGCGCGCCTGTCGGGTGAGAGCGTTTTCCTGGTGGTGCGCTCAGGCGACCACAGCCACTGCCTGCACCTGGAGGAAGGCGCGCATCCGGTGCGGTCGTTTCCGCTGAATGTGGGCAGCACGCGCCTGCTGGGCCTGGGCGTCGCCAGCATCGCGCTGCTGGCGACGCTCACGGACGAGGAGCTTGCGCAGCACTACCAGCGCCACCGGGCCGAATACGAATCGCACGAGGTGGGCATCGCGAAGCTGCAGCGCTGGGTCGTGCAGACCCGGCAGCGCAGCCATTCGAACGCGGGCGCGGGCGGCGTGGCGGGTGTGGGGGTTCATTTCCGGATGGGGTCTTGTGGGGATGCGGCGATGAGCATCATCGCGCCGCGCGGGCGCCTGCCAAGGCCGCGTGCGGGGGAGTTGGCGCAGGCGCTGGCGGGGGAGATTGGGAGGTTGGTGCCGCAGGTGGGGCGGGGGTAGGGGGGTTGGGGGTGTTGGGGCGCGGCGGATGAGGGTGTTGGGAGGCGCTTGAGGCTGGGAGCGATTTTTGTGCCGAGAGGACGAAGGGCAGAAAGAGACTGGTTGGCGTCATCGGCCCAGGCGCCGCGGACATCTGCTCCGACCAAAAGCGGCTTTCCGAGCCAACAGACTCGAATGACCAGGCGCTGCGTAGACCCTTGAGGCTTCAAACCGAAGGATTGCCTGAGCAGGGATCAACTCCTCCGCTCACTTCACCGCTTCTTGCAATGCGCGCCGTCGGGTCTTCCCCCGGCAACGAATACACGCTGAACGTAGGAGGGAGCGAGCCGCCAAATCCTTGCGGGCGACCTTCCAATGGTCCCAGATTGCGAACCCGAGTGACCTTGCCCCTGGAATCCGTACCCCATAGCCGAGTTCATGAGTTGGCTTGCCGTGGCTGATTGGCAAGCCATTCCTGCTCGAACTGCATCGGGCTGACGTAGGCCAGCG